>NZ_BAAAQQ010000012.1:0-370096 GCF_039531755.1 Nocardioides bigeumensis | reverse complement strand
GGTCGATCGTGGTGGTGCCGACCTTCTCCGCCACCGGGGCGACGTGCTCGTCGAGGTAGTCCGACACGTCGGCCGGGCGCGCGTAGACCGCGCGGGCGATCCGCCGCGCCCGCCACGTGGGCACCTCAAGGGCTTGGACGCGGGCCCAGACCTGGGGGAGCCGGTGCCGCAGCACCAGCGCCTCACGGATCAGCCCTTCCCCGCCCTGGGTCGACATCCCCAACACCGCCGAGAACCCCGCCGGGGCGTCCCACGCGACACCTGGGATCAACAGGTCCTCATCGGCCGGGTCGTCGCCCAGGATCGGCTGGTGGTGCTCGGGGAACCAGTCCGGCCCCAACCCCGCCACCACCGGGCGCTGGTCCAGGTCGGGGTGCGCGTCGGCCCACGCACACGCCAACGCCAGCAGACGAGCGTCGTCCTGCATCTGGCGGGCGTGCACCCGGGCGACCTCCTGGAGGAGGCCTGCGGGTGTGGGATGGGTGTCGGGGTGGGTCATCGTGGTCACTATCCTACTCGAACACCTGTTCGAAACGCCAGCCGGTTTCCCCAGGTCAACACCCGCCTTCGTGGTGGTCTCGACTATCCGCTCGCTTCGCTCGCTGCTCGACCACCGGGGCACCGCCGCTCACTCCGCTCGCTGCTCGACCACCGGGGCCGGGCAGAGACCGCAACACAGAGCCCACCGCTCCCTCTTGCTGCCTATCGGCGCGCCACCACCCGCTGCCCGTCACGACCGCCACCGTGATGGTGGTCTCGACTAACCGCTCGCAAGCTCGCTGCTCGACCACCGGAGCACTGCCGCTCGCCAGCTCGCTGCTCGACACACGACCAGAGCGCCCCTGGGTTCTGTTTCGTGACGGTCGCTGCGCGACCTCCTCCACCACCAAACCCGAGCCTGCCTTCGTGGTGGTCTCGACTATCCGCTCGCTTCGCTCGCTGCTCGACCACCGGGGCACTGCCGCTCGCTTCGCTCGCTGCTCGACCACCGGGGCACCGCCACTCGCAAGCTCGCTGCTCGACCACCGGGGCACTGCCGCTCGCCAGCTCGCTGCTCGACACACGGCCAAGACGGGTCCACACCCCCCGGGGTGGCGCGTCCGGTGGCCGGATGCCCGGTTCGCCGCGCTCTGGCGGCGGCGACTAAGTTGTCAGGGTGACTGACTCTCTCACCGTCCGGGACAACCGCACCGGTCAGGAGTACGACGTACCGATCCTCGACGGCACCGTCCGCGCCGGCGACATCGGCAAGATCAAGGCCGACGACGACCAGCCCGGGCTCGCGGTCTACGACCCCGGCTTCGTCAACACCGCGTCGTGCCGCTCGTCGGTGACCTACATCGACGGCGAGAAGGGGATCCTGGAGTACCGCGGGTACCCGATCGAGCAGCTCGCCGAGAAGTCCAGCTTCCTCGAGGTGGCCTACCTCCTGATCAACGGGACGCTGCCCACCAAGGACGAGTACGACGCGTGGGCGCACGAGATCACCTACCACACGTTCGTGCACGAGAACGTCAAGACGTTCATGCAGGGCTTCCGCTACGACGCCCACCCGATGGGGATGCTGATGGCGTCCGTGGGAGCCCTCTCGACGTTCTACCCCGACGCCCGCAACATCGGCGACGCCGACATCCGTCACCTCCAGATCGTGCGGATGATCGCGAAGATGCCGACCCTCGGCGCCTGGGCGTTCCGGCACGCGCAGGGCAAGCCCTACGTCTACCCCGACAACGAGCTGGGCTACACCGCCAACTTCCTCTCGATGCTCTTCAAGATGAGCGAGCAGAAGTTCGAGGCCGACGAGCGGCTGGTCAAGGCCCTCGACGTGCTCTTCATCCTGCACGCCGACCACGAGCAGAACTGCTCGACCAACGCCGTCCGCTCGGTGGGCTCCTCGCAGGTCGACCCCTACTCCGCGGTGGCCGCGGGTGTCGCCGCCCTCTACGGCCCGTTGCACGGTGGCGCCAACGAGGCGGTGTTGCGGATGCTGCGCCGGATCGGCTCGATGGAGAACATCCCGGCGTTCATCGAGGGTGTCAAGAACGGCAACGAGCGCCTGATGGGCTTCGGCCACCGCGTCTACAAGAACTACGACCCGCGCGCCACGATCATCAAGAAGGCCTGCGACGACGTCTTCGAGGTCACTGGGGTCAACCCCCTCCTCAAGATCGCCAAGGAGCTCGAGAAGATCGCCCTCGAGGACGACTACTTCGTGTCCCGCAAGCTCTACCCCAACGTCGACTTCTACTCCGGACTCATCTACGAGGCCTTCCAGTTCCCGCCCGAGATGTTCACGGTGCTCTTCGCCATCGGGCGCACGCCAGGTTGGCTGGCCCAGTGGCTCGAGCTGGTGCAGGACAAGGAGCAGAAGATCGCCCGCCCCAAGCAGATCTACACCGGCGACCGGACCCTGGAGTTCGTCCCCGCGTCCGAGCGCTGGAAGTGACCTCCTGACGGGACCCGTGGGACGCACCAGCGTCCTTCGCGTGCCGGGCATGCCCGCGCTCGTCGCGGTCAGCCTGACCGGTTTCAGCGGGTACGCCGCGCTGCTGGCCACCGCCCCGGCCTGGGCGGTCCACGGAGGCGCCAGTGAGGCCGGCGCCGGTCTGGTGAACGGAGTGCTGCTCGCCGCGACAGTGCTCACCCAGATGTGCGTGCCTGCGCTGCTGCGGGCCTTCGGCACGGCTCCGGTGCTGGTGGTCAGCATGTTCTTGATGGGCGTGCCCGCCGCGGCGTACGCCTTCTCCGACGCGCTGGTCCCGGTCCTGGCGCTGTCCGCGGTCCGGGGCGCGGGCTTCGGCATCATCACCGTGGTGGGCAGCACGGTTGTCGCCCACCTGGTCGAGCCGGCACGTCGCGGCGAGGCGGTCGGGGTCTACGGGCTGGCCGTGGCGGCGCCGATGATCGTGCTGCTGTCGGCCGGCGTCGCGGTGGCCGAGTCGGCGGGCTACGGCTGGGTGTTCGCGGTCGCGTCGCTGCCGCTGCTGGGGGTGCCGTGGGCGTGGTCGCTGGGCCGCAGGGTCGATGCGACGCCGACGTCGGCCTCGCACGAGGGGTCGACAGGCTCGACCAGCCACGGAGCGGTCCGGCTGGTGCTGCGGCCCACTGCTGTGCTCTTCGCCGTGACGATGGCCGGCGGGGCCACGATGACGTTCGCCCCGCAGCTCGGCATCGGCGGAGGCTGGGCCGCCGCCGCGCTCTTCGCCATGTCGCTCACGTCGGCGCTCTCGCGGTGGCGGGCGGGCCTGCTCGCCGACCGGCACGGGCCGGAGCGGTTCATCGCTCCCCTGCTCGTGCTGACCGCCGTCGGACTGCTGCTCTGCGTCGCGGCGATCATCCGCGACTCAGGCTGGCTGCTGGTGCTCGCGGCGCTCGTGCTCGGCCCGCCCTACGGTGCGCTCCAGAACCTCACCCTGCTCATCGCGTTCGCCCGAGTCCCCGCGCGGGACCTCCCGACGGCCTCGGCGGCGTGGAACCTCGGCTTCGACGCCGGGACCGCGACCGGTTCGGTCGTGGTCGGCGCGCTGGCTGCCGCCTTCGCGTTCGGCCCGGCCTTCGCGGTCATGGTCGTGGTGGTCCTCGCCGCCCTGCTGCTGGCGCCCCGCCGTCCTGCTCGGGTGCCCGCATGAGCCTGCGCGTGCTGACCCTCAACCTCCGCCAGGACCTGGACCGGTGGACCGAGCGGCTGCCGCTCGTGGTCGAGGCGCTGGCCGGCGCCGCCGCCAACGTGGTCGCGCTGCAGGAGGTCGCGCTGCCGATCAGCCAGGACCGACTGGTCGCCACGATGCTCAACGACGCCGGGCTGCCGTACGCCGTCCACACCGCGCCCAAGTGGGGTGACCAGAACGCCGAGGCGGTCTCGCTGCTGACCCTCGCACCCGCCCGCGACCACGCCGTGATCGCGCTGCCGGGAGCGGGGGGCCGGGTCGCCCAGCGCGTCGTCGTCGCCACTGCCGGCGGTGACGTCGCGGTGGTCAACACCCACCTGCACCACGAGCCGTACGACGACGAGTCGGTGCGGCTGCCCCAGGCGGAGGCGATCCTGGCGTGGCTCGAGGACGACGGGCTCCTCGACCGCTGCGTGGTGGTGGGTGACCTGAACGCTTCGCCGGGCTCGCCCACGGTGCGGACCCTGCAAGGGCGGCTGACCAGCCTGCTCCCGGACGGGACCCCGACCTTCCCGACCCCCCTCGCCGCTGGCGACTTCTCGCCCGTGCAGATCGACCACGTGATGGTGGCGTCCGGGTTGGCCGGGTCCGCGCGCCTGGTCGCCGACAGGGGTCATCCGGACGACGCCTCGCTCTGGCCGTCTGACCACCTCGGGGTCTGCGCCGACATCCAGTGAAATACCTGCGTTCCCACCTCTAGGGGTGGGGCACACTTCTCCGGTGCGCCCTCACCCCACCACCGCCCAGCTGACCGAGCAGCTCGACCACCTCCGGGCCGCGCCGAGCTCCATCGGCACCGTCGAGCTGGTGACCCGACGCCCGGCGGTCGGCGCGCGCGAGATCCTCGCCGGGGGAGTGCTCGACGAGATCGACGGAATGGTCGGGGACAACTGGCTCTCCCGGGCGACGTCGCGCGCCATCGCGGCCGGCCGGCACTGGGAGGCCCAGGTGACCGTGATGAGCCATCGCATGGTGTCGCTGCTCGCGACCACCCCGGAGGACCAGGCGCTGGCCGGCGACCAGTTCTACGTCGACCTCGACATCTCCGTGGCCAACCTTCCGCCCGGCGACCGGATCGCTCTCGGCGCGACGGCCGTGCTCGAGGTGACCAGGAAGCCGCACAACGGCTGCCGCCAGTTCACCGACCGCTTCGGCGAGGAGGCCATGCGGTTCGTGAACTCCCCCGTGGGCAAGGAGCTGCGCCTGCGCGGGTTCAACGCCCGGGTCGTCGCGGGCGGGGTCGTCCGCCCCGGCGACAAGGTCGTGCGGCTGTAGCGGACCTCAGCCGGCGGAGATGACCTTGACCTTCTCGCAGCCGGTGATCTTGAGCGCCCGCGGTGGAGCGGCGTTGAAGATCAGGACGTCGTGACCGGGGCCGCAGTCGATCCGCATGCCCGCGTCGGGATAGACCGCCTCGATGCGGTCGCTTCCGACGCCGCCGTACGCGTAGTCGCGGTAGCGCACGTAGATCTTGTCGTCGCCCACGTCGCCCCACGCCTGGTCGAAGAGGTCGCCGCCGGGATCGGCGGTCGCCGCGTCGATCACGTCGTCCCCGCCTCCCCCGTGGAGCTCGTCCTCGCCCTGACCGCCGTCGATGGTGTCGAAGCCGGCGCCGCCCCAGACGACGTCGTTGCCGGCCCGCGCCTTGACCTGGTCGTAGCCGTCACGCGCCCGGATCCGGTCGTCGCGGTTGGTGCCGTTGAGCGTGTCCTTCTTGTTGGTGCCCCTGATCACGTCGGCGGACGCGGGTGCGGCCAGGGTGAGGCAGAGCAGGCAGGCGGTGAGCACTCCAAGCGTCCGACGGATCATGGCTCGATCCTGCCACTCCGGGCGGCCGTCGCGCGGGAGCACCCACCCGGGTCACACCGACTCCGTAGCCGACTCTCAGGATCCTCACAGCGAGGCTCGGTTACGTGGTGCACATGACTCACACGCCGACCGCACCGCCGCAGTACCCGGCCGCCCCCGGACCCATCTCGAGCTGGCCGGCACCTCCTCCGCCCGCGCACCCCGGTCACCCGACCCCGTCGGGCCCGCCGCCGCGGCCGCGCCGGGCCGGCTTCGCAGCAGGCGTGCTCGCGGCAGCCCTGGTCGTCGGCGGCGGCGCCGGCGTCGGCGGTGCAGCGCTCTACGTCAACGCGCAGGACGAGCCCGCGACGACCCCCGCCTCGTCGACCGGCAACGACGGCGCGACCGTCTCGAACGCACCCGACCGGGCCGCCGACGGCTCCGTCGAGTCGGTCGCCGCCGAGGTGCTGCCGTCGGTCGTCCAGATCGAGGTGTCCAGCGAGCAGGGCGCGGGCACCGGATCCGGCATCATCCTCAGCGAGGACGGCCGCATCCTCACCAACAACCACGTGGTCGAGGGCGCCGGTCCTGGCGGGCAGATCAGGGTCTCCTTCAACGACGGCACCACCGCGCTCGCCGAGGTGGTTGGCACCGACCCGCTCACCGACACCGCGGTGATCCAGGCCCAGGACGTCTCCGGGCTGACCCCCGCCACCATCGGGGACTCCTCCGGCCTGCAGGTCGGCCAGGACGTCGTCGCCATCGGCTCGCCCTACGGCTTGGACGCGACCGTGACCAGCGGCATCGTGTCCGCGCTCAACCGGCCGGTGAACGTCGGCTCCGACGACCAGGGCAACTCCACGACGTACCCCGCGATCCAGACCGACGCGGCGATCAACCCCGGCAACAGCGGTGGCCCGCTCGTCGACATGAACGGCGACGTCGTCGGCATCAACTCCTCCATCCGCACCGCATCCAACGGGACCGGCGAGGCCGGCTCGATCGGCCTCGGCTTCTCGATCCCGATCAACGAGGTGCTGCCGATCGTCGACCAGATGGTCGCCGGCGAGACCCCCACCCACGCCCGTCTGGGCATCTCGGTGGGCGACAGCAGCACCGACACCCAGGGCGAGGGCGCGGTCGTGCGCGAGGTCACCGCAGGCTCGGCCGCCGGGCAGGCCGGGCTCGAGCCCGGTGACGTGATCACCAAGGTCGACGACCTGCAGATCACCGGCGCCGACTCCCTGGTCGCCACCATCCGGTCCTACCGGCCCGGCGACACGGTGAAGGTGACCTACCTCCGCGACGGCGAGAGCAGCACCGCCGACGTCCAGCTCGACTCCGACGCCACCGAGTGACCGGAGCCGCTTGATCGTGCCGTGCGCCTGGTGACGGACCCGAGACCGTTGTCAGGCGCACGGCCGTCCAACGCCGCCCGCCCCGCGCGCCCAGCCTCGCGAGGGGCGGGCGGAGACGTGCAGGCGGGCTAGCGGGCGCGCGCCACCCGGCCCTCGTCCCAGACGGGACCGTCGGACTCGTAGACCGAGCCGTCGCCGCCGTACACGAGGAAGCGGTCGAAGCCGCGCGCGAACCAGCGGTCGTGGGTGACGGCCAGGACGGTGCCCTCGAAGGACTCGAGCCCCTCCTCCAGCGCCTCGGCGGACTCGACGTCGAGGTTGTCGGTCGGCTCGTCGAGGAGGAGCAGCGTCGCCCCGCTCAGCTCGAGCAGCAGGATCTGGAAGCGCGCCTGCTGGCCGCCCGACAGCGACTCGAACTTCTGCTCGGCGGCGTGCGCGAGCTCGTAGCGGTCGAGCACGCGTGAGGCCGCCTCGCGGGCCATGCCGTCACGGTGGGCGTCACCCCGGTGCAGGATCTCCAGCAGCGTGCGCCCGCGCAGCTCTGGGTGCTCGTGGGTCTGCACGAACCAGCCGGGCCGCACGCGCGCGCCGAGGCGCGCCTTGCCGGCGTGGTCGACGGGCTTGATCTCGACCTCGCCGACCGGACGGTGCTCGACGTCGGGGTCGCTGCCGCCGATCGCGAGCAGCCGCAGGAAGTGGGACTTGCCGGAGCCGTTGGAGCCGAGGACGGCCACCCGCTCGCCGTACCAGACCTCCAGGTCGAACGGCTTCATCAGGCCCGTGAGCTCGAGGTCCTCGCAGACCACCGCGCGCTTGCCCGTGCGGCCGCCCTTGAGGCGCATCTTGACCTGCTGCTCGCGCGGCTGCTCGGTCGGCGGGCCGGCCTCCTCGAACTTGCGCAGCCGCGTCTGGGCGGCTTGGTAGCGGCTGGCGAGGCCGTCGTTGTAGGCCGCCTTCTGCTTGTACATCAGCACCAGCGCCTTGAGCTTGGCGTGCTCCTCGTCCCAGCGGCGGCGCAGCTCCTCGAAGCGGGCGAAGCGGTCGGTGCGCGCCTGGTGGTACGACGCGTAGCCACCCGGGTGCGTCCACACGAGGTTGCCCGCGGCGCCGAGCTCGACCGTGACCACCCGGGTCGCGGTGTTGTTGAGCAGCTCGCGGTCGTGGCTGATGAAGAGGATGGTCTTGGCCGACTCGCGGATGCGCTGCTCGAGCCAGATCTTGCCGGGGACGTCGAGGAAGTTGTCGGGCTCGTCGAGGAGGAGCACCTCCTCGGGGCCGGCGAGGAGGTACTCCAGCACCAGCCGCTTCTGCTCGCCGCCGGACAGGGTCTTGAGCTCGCGGTACTTCGCGCGGTCGTAGGGCAGGCCGAGTCCCTTGACCGTGCACACGTCCCAGACGACCTCGACGTCGTAGCCGCCGGCGTCGGCGTACTCGGCCAGCGCCTCGGCGTACCGCATCTGGGTCTTCTCGTCGTCGGACTCCATCAGCGCCTGCTCGCAGCGGTCGACGGCAGCGGCCGCGGCCCGCACGCGCGGCGGGCTCACCGACAGCAGCAGGTCGGCCACGGTCGGCGGTCCGCCGTCGGCCCCGGTCAGGCCAGCGTCGACCATCTGCCGCATCACGCCGAGCCCGCCGGTGCGGGTGACGACGCCCGCGTGCGGCGTCAGCTCGCCCGTGATGATGCGCAGCAGCGTCGTCTTGCCTGCGCCGTTGGCGCCGACGAGCGCCACCTTGGCCCCGTCGCCGACGCGGAACGACACGTCGTCCAGCAGCACCCGGCCGTCGGGCAGGTCGAAGCGCACTCCGGCGACGTCCACGTGTCCCACGAGGGTCGATTGTCCGTCACGGGCGGGCAGGAGTGCATCTCGATTAGCCCTCACGGGCGGTCGGTGATCTCCTCCGGCAGCGCGGCGAACGCAAGCGCCGCCATCTTCTTGTTGCCGGCGATGCTGAGGTGCTGCCCGTCGCTCGACACGTCGGCGTCCACGACCTGCATCTGCTGCAGCGCTCGCTGGTCGGTGAAGCAGCCGTCGTGCGCGGCACACACGTCCTCGATGACCTCGAAGTAGCCGTTGGTGAGCTCCTGCATGGTGCGGACCCCTTTCGGCCAGACCTTGCCGTCGCGGAAGACCGTGCACGGTCCCAGGTCGGAGTTCGCTGCGACGACGTCCGGTCGGCCGACCGCCCAGCTGCTCCACTCCTCGACGTCAGCCCACTGGCTCACGATGAAGACCTGCGCGCCACGCGTGCGCTCCTGGATCAGCCCGATCATCTCGTCGAGCGTCTCGCCGAAGTAGGCGTAGTTGTCCTCGTCCGTGCCGTCGCAACGCATGTCGTTGTCGATCGTCTGGATGATCACCACGTCCGGCACCGGGTCGGCCAGCCGCAGCACGGAGGCCAGTTGGAGCTCGAGGTTGTCGACCCGCGACCCGTCGACGGCACCGTTGTAGTTGTGGTCCTTCAGGGCCGGGTGCGAGTCCAGCAACCGCTTGTAGACGCTGTCGACCTTCGGGCTGTCACCCGTGGCCCAGCTGTTGGAGCGAGCGTCGGTCCCAGGGTGGTCGGGATCCGAGTTCGCTCCCGTGGCGCCGGAGTGCCCTAGCACGGCGATCGAGTCGAGCTCGGGCGTGAACGCGCCGACGATCTCCTCAGCCGGATCAGGGACGGCCTCCGATGCCGACGGGGAGCTCGGAGCAACCGACGTCGGCGTCTGTCTGTCGTTCTGCGCCTCACGGTCGTCGCCGCCGCAGCCCGCGAGCAGCAGCACGACGACCGCAGCGAATGCGGTGGTGCGCATGATCCAGCGTGCGTCCGGCGGCTCGACCGCCGCATCGGGATTTTCCTGCGGTCTAGTCCGCGGTCTGCTTGGCCCAGAGGTTCACGCCGGCCTCGACCGCGTCCTCGTCGATGGCCCGCAGCTCGTCGTCGGTGAGCGGCGGGGCGCCGATCGCGTCGAGGTTGGTGTCGAGCTGCTCGACGCTGCTGGCCCCGATGACGGCGCTCGTGACGCGCTCGTCGCGCAGCGCCCACTGGAGGGCGAGCTGGGCGAGCTTCTGGCCGCGCCCCTGAGCGATCTCGTTGAGGCGGCGCACGTGACGGAGGGTCTTGTCGTCGAGGTGGCCCTTGTCGATCGTGGAGCCCTCACGCGCGGCACGGGAGTCGGCGGGAACCCCGTCGAGGTACTTGTCGGTCAGTACCCCCTGGGCGAGGGCGGTGAAGACGATGCAGCCCATGCCCTGCTCCTCGAGCTCGTCGAGCAGGTCCTCCTCGATCCAGCGGTTGAGCATGGAGTACGACGGCTGGTGGATCAGCAGCGGCGTGCCGAGCTCGCGGGCGATCGTGGCGGCCTCGCGGGTCTTGGCGGCGGAGTAGGACGAGATGCCGGCGTACAACGCCTTGCCCTGCCGGACCGCGGTGTCGAGCGCCATCATCGTCTCCTCGACGGGCGTCTCCGGGTCGAAGCGGTGGCTGTAGAAGATGTCGACGTAGTCGAGCCCCATGCGGGCCAGCGACTGGTCCAGGCTGGCCAGGACGTACTTGCGACTGCCGCCGCCCTGGCCGTAGGGGCCCGGCCACATGTCCCAACCGGCCTTGGTGGAGATGACCAGCTCGTCGCGGTAGGGCTTGAAGTCGTCGGCGAGGTAGCGACCGAAGTTCTCCTCGGCCCGGCCGTAGGGCGGGCCGTAGTTGTTGGCCAGGTCGAAGTGGGTGACCCCGCGGTCGAACGCGCGCCGCAGGATCGCCCGCTGCGTCTCCTCCGGCCGGTCGGTCCCGAAGTTCTGCCAAAGGCCCAACGACAGCACCGGCAGCCTGAGCCCGCTGCGCCCGGTGAAGCGGTACTCCATCCCGTTCTCACTCGTGAGCCCGGCGTACCTGTCCTCTGCCGCCTCGTACGTCATGGCTCCATCCTGCCGGGTGCTTGGCGGGACTCGAGCACCCGGAAGCCCTTGGAGCTGCCGAGCCGGGTCGTCGGGTAGCCCTGGTCGCCGAGCCAGCGCTGCAGCGAGTCGGCACCCAGGAACTTGCCGACGACCAGGACCGCACGCCCGTCCGGGGTGAGCCGGGGGAGCCAGCGCAGCAGCAGCTCGTGGAGGGCGGCCTTGCCGACCCGGATGGGCGGGTTGGACCAGATCTCGTCGTACGCCGCGTCCGCCGGCACCTCGTCGGGCAGCATCGCCCGGAAGCGATCGGCGAGGCCGAGCGTCGCGGCGTTCTCGTTGGCGAGCAGCAGCGCGCGCTCGTTGACGTCGACGCCGGTGACGTCCGCGTCGGGCACGCAACGGGCGATGCCGAGACCGATCACGCCGTAGCCGCAGCCCAGGTCGAGGATCCGTCCCGGTGGCGGCGGGGTGGTCTCGCGGAAGAGCACCGCCGTGCCGACGTCGAGGCGACCGCGGCTGTAGACGCCCGAGCCGCTGACCAGGTCGAGCCGCTCGCCCCACACCTCCGCGACCAGCGGTTCCCGCTTGAAGGGCACGGACGGATCGGCGGTGAAGTAGTGCTCCTCCGGGGTCTCGCCCATCAGTCCCTCCTCCGCCGGGTCAGCTCGGCCTGGGCGGCGAGCTCGTCGTCGGGCGGATAGCCGACCTCCTCCAGCGTCAGCCCGTGGGCGGCCGCGACCACCACGGAGGGCGACCGTCGGCTCGCGGCGAGCACCTCGCCGGGCCAGGAGACCGGCTGGCGGCCCTCACCGACGGCGATCAGGCAGCCCACCAGCGAGCGGACCATCGAGTGGCAGAACGCGTCGGCCCGGACGGTCGCCTTGATCTCGCCGCTGGGCAGCCGCGCCCACGACAGCGCGAGCAGCGTCCGCACCGTGGTCGCGCCCTCACGGCGCTTGCAGAACGAGGCGAAGTCACGCTCCCCCAGCAGGGCTCGCGAGGCCTCCGTCATCGCCTCGACGTCGAGCGCCCGCGGCCACTCGAGCACGTGGCCGCGCGTGAGCGGATCGACCAGACCGGGGTCGTCGACGATCCGGTAGACGTAGCGTCGCCACCGCGCCGAGAAGCGCGCGTCGAACCCCACCGGCGCGGCCACCACGCGGCGTACCCGCACGTCGGTGTCCAGCACGCCGTTGAGCCGCCGCACCAGGGCGTCGTGCGCCGAGTCGAACCGCCCGGCGGCCTCCTCGACGACCCCGGGGGGCACGTCGACGTGCGCGACCTGGCCCCGAGCGTGGACCCCGGTGTCGGTGCGGCCGGCACACACCGTCGAGACAGGCTGCTCGGGGGGCAGGCGCAGCACCGTCCGGAGCGCCGCCTCCAGCTCACCCTGGACGGTCCGCAGCGCCGGCTGCGCGGCCCAGCCGTGGAAGGCCGATCCGTCGTAGGCGAGGTCGAGGCGGAGCCTGAGAGGCTGCACGAATTCCACGAGGAACCATCCTTCCGCACCGGTGGATACTGGCGTACGTGCCCCGAGCAGCGCCCCCACCAGACACCCCGCAAGACGTCAGACCCTCGATCCTGATCGTGTCTCCTGACCGCGGCGACCTCCTGCTCGACGAGTTCGGCCGCTACCAGCGCGACTACGAGCTCCACGCCACGCAGGACGTGAGCACGGCGACGGACCTCGCCCACGAGATCGTCGCGACCGGCGGCCAGGTCGCCTTGATGGTCGCCGACTCCGCCCTGCGGGACGCTGCGGAGCGCGAGGTCGACCCGCTGGCCGCCTTCCAGTCCTGGCGGCAGGTCGTGCCGACTTCGAAGCGCCTGGTCGTCGCCCACTGGGACCGCTTCCTGAGCGACGCCGACGCGCTGCGGCACGGGCTGGCCAAGGGCAAGTTCGACGCCTACCTGTTGATGCCGCGCGGCGTACGCGACGAGGAGTTCCACACCGCCGTCACCGAGCTCCTGTCCGACTGGGGCTCGACGGTCGGCGGACCCGTCGTCGAGACCGTCCGCATCGTCACGCCGGAAGCCGACGGGCTGACCTTGCAGATCCGCGACTTCCTCGACCGCATGGGCATGCCCAATCGCACGTACGCCCCCGACACGGAGCTCGGCCGCGAGATCGCGGAGCGGGCGGCCGACGAGGGCGTGGAGGGGTTCCCGCTGGTCGACTCGCCGTACCGGGGGGTGATGGCTCCGCAGACCGTGCGTGAGGTCGCGGCCGCGATCTACGGGCGTCCCGAGGAGGTCGACATCGACTCGGTGCGCGACCTGTGCATCGTCGGCGCGGGACCGGCCGGGCTGGCAGCGGCCGTGTACGGCGCCTCCGAGGGGCTCTCGACCGTCGTCGTCGAGGCGGAGGCGATCGGCGGCCAGGCCGGGACGTCGTCGATGATCCGCAACTACCTCGGCTTCCCGCGCGGCATCAGCGGCATGCGGCTGGCCCAACGCGCCCGCAACCAGGCGATCCGCTTCGGCACCCGCTTCTTCACCGGGTGGGAGGTCACCTCGATCTCGCCCGGCGACGACGGCGAGCCGCACGTGGTGCACACCGACGGCGGTGACATCCGCGCCCGTGCGGTCGTCATCTCGACCGGCGTCGCATACCGGCGCCTGCGCGTCGACGGCATCGAGGCGATGACCGGTCGCGGCGTCTACTACGGCAGCGCGATGACGGCGGCCCGTGAGATGGAGGGGTACGACGTCGTGGTGGTCGGCGGCGGCAACTCGGCCGGTCAGGCCGCGATCCACCTGGCCCGCTTCGCCAAGTCGGTCACCATCATGGTCCGGCGCAAGTCGTTGGAGGAGACGATGTCGCGCTACCTGATCGGCGAGATCGAGTTCAACCCGCGCATCGTCGTCGCACCCTGCTGCGAGATCGCCGACGGCGGTGGGGCCGGGCGGCTCGAGTGGCTCGACGTCCGCGACACCACCACCGGCGAGATCACGCGGCGCAACGCCGAGGGTCTCTTCCTGCTGCTCGGCGCCGAGCCGAAGTGCGAGTGGTTGCCCGACGTGATCGCCAAGGACGAGCGCGGCTTCGTGCTCACCGGCCGCGACGTCCCCAAGGACCGGTGGGGCGGCGGCCTGCCGCCGGAGGCACTGGAGACGACGGTCCCGGGCATCTACGCCGTCGGCGACATCCGCGGCGGCTCGATGAAACGCGTGGCTGCCGCGAGCGGTGAGGGCGCCAGCGTCGTACCCCTCGTGCACGCCTACCTTGCGAGGTCGGACGCCTAACGCGTCTCGAGGATCTCCTCGTCGGCGCGCACCATGGGGATGAGGTCGCCGAGCTCGACGGCGAGCACGACCGCGTCGTCCCCGCGCTCGAGGCGGAAGTCGGCAGGCGGGTTGGTGAGGCTGACCCCCTTGCGCGTCACGGCGAGCAGGGTCGCGTTGTGGTCGGAGCGGAGGCGGGTCGAGAGCTCGTCGATGCCGAGGTCGACGTAGGAGTCGGGAAGGCTGACGTGGTAGAGCTCCGAGCCCTCCCCGCCGGACACGATGTCGGTGACCAGGCCGGCGAGGCCGGGGTAGAGCGCGGACCGGGCGAGCAGCCGCGACGCGAGCTGGGAGGTCACCAGGATCTCGTCGGCCTTCGCGCGCTTGAAGTGGTCGACGTGCTTGGGGTTGTTGACCTCGACGACGGTACGTACGTCGGGGTTGATGCTCTCGATCGCCAAGATGGTCAGGATCGAGCGCATGTCGGCGTCGTTGGACGCGTCAGCGGGGAAGACGATCGCCGACGACGCCTCCTTGATGCCCGCGCGCTCGAGGTCGTCGGCGTTGGTCACGTCGCCCCGGACGAAGTAGACGCCCATGCCGGCGGGGTTCTTGTCAGCGTCGTGGAGCAGCACGATCTTGGAGGTGAACTCGTCGCCCTCGAGCTCCTGCAGGAGGTCGCGCGCGGTGGCGTTCCACCCGCAGACGACGATGTGGTCGCGGTAGCCGGAGGCACCCATGCCCTGGCCCTCCTTCAACAGGTAGTCGATGACGAAGCCGACGATCGTCGCCGTCAGCGCAGCGACGATCGCGACCCCGAAGAACGCGAGCAGCCAGCCGACGACGAAGCCGCCCGGGCTCTGCACATAGCTCGAGTCGCCGGAGCCGATGACGGTGGTGATCGCCCAGTAGAACGAGTCCCCCACACCGCGCACCGTGCGCTTGTCGGCCTCCAGGAGGCTGACCAGCACGGCAGCGAACAGCACGATCACCAGCAGCGACAGCAACAGCCGCCGGAAGAAGTGCCCGTCGAGGCCGCCGCCGATGCGACGCGCGTGGAAGCCGATCCGGTGCAGGATCGGCAGCGCCATCAGCGGTCGGAACGGCGCCGCGAGAATGCGTCGCAACACCTCAGCCCACCTGTCCCCCGTGCAACCCCCGGATCACCGGACTCATGATGGCGGCTGGCCGACCCTCGGATCGAGGCTTCCGGGCTCCGGTCTAGATCACCGGGGCAACCACGGCGGCCGTTCTCAACCACATGGTTGACAACCTTCGCCGCACGACCTACCGTCTCTTCAACCAATCAGTTGAGAACGCGCCGATCGTGAGGCCACCGGATGACCGACCAGCTGTCCCGGGTGTTCGCCGCCCTGGCCGACCCGACGCGACGCGACATGGTCGCGCGGCTCACGGTGGGCGACGCCACTGTCGGCGCGCTCGCCGCGCCGTACGACGTCAGCGTCCAGGCCGTCTCCAAGCACCTCAAGGTGCTCGAGGACGCCGGCCTGGTCACCCGGAGCCGGGACGCCCAGCGGCGCCCGGTGCACCTGGAGGCGGAGGTCTTCGACCTGATGACCAAGTGGATCGAGAGATACCGGCAGCAGGCCGAGGAGCGCTACCAGCGCTTGGACGGGCTGCTCGACGAGCTGAACGACAGGCTGAACGACAGGCTGAAAGACAGGGCTGCTCCGTCAAGGCAGCACGACGACACCCAGGAGGGAACCGCATCATGAGCACCACCGTGCACGCCCACGCAGGAGCAACCATCGAGGCCGACCCGACCGTGCCGCTCATCCGCATCACGCGGGAGTTCAACGGCACGCCGGAGCAAGTCATGCGGGCCCACACCGACCCCGACCTCTACGCCCGCTGGGTCGGACCCGACGACATCATCACCAAGATCGACTACTGGGACGCGCGCAGCGGCGGCTCGTGGCGCTTCCTCGGCGGCCGCGACGACGTCGAGGAGTACGCCTTCCGCGGCTGCTTCCACACCGTCGAGCCCGGCAAGATCGTGCAGACGTTCACCTGGGAGGGACAGCCCGACGGCGTCTCCCTGGAGACCCTGCGCTTCGAGGAGCTCGACGACGGGCGTTGCCGACTGGTCGCCGAGTCGCTCTGCGACAGCTTCGAGGGCCGCGACGCCTGGCTCGCGAGCGGCATGGAGGTCGGCGTCAACGACGGCTACGCCAAGCTCGACGCGCTCCTGGCGGACGGGACCGTCTGACGTGCCCTCCGACCTCCTCGCCGCGGGTCCGGCCGAGCGGCACCTGCTCGTCGCCGGCACCTTCTCCGACCGGGTCCGTGGCACCGCCGACTGGGACGTCCCCGCTCCCGTCGACGGCTGGACGGCCCGTGACGTCGTACGTCACCTCGTGGAGTGGTTCCCAGGCTTCCTCGCCATGGGCTCCGACGCCACGCTGCCGACGGGTCCGCCGGTGGACGACGACCCCGTCGCGGCCTGGCAGGTGCACGCCGACGGCGTGCAGGCCGTGCTCGACGACCCGGCGTCCGCCGACAAGCTGTTCTCCAACCAGCACACCGGCACGCTGCCGCTGCGTGACGCGGTCGACCGGTTCTACACCTCCGACGTCTTCATGCACACCTGGGACCTCGCCCGCGCCACCGGCCAGGAGGAGACCCTCGACCCGGCCTTCTGCCAAGAGCTGCTGACGGGCATGGAGCCGATCGAGGACATGATGCGCGGCTCGGGCCAGTACGGCCCCCGCGTCGCCGTCGCCGACGACGCCCCGGTGCAGGAGCAGATGCTCGGGTTCATCGGCCGCGATCCGGGCTGGCGAGCTTGACCGGCCCGCCTCAGAGCTCGTGGCGGTACGGCGGGTCAGCGCCGGGCCGGGACACCGTGACGGCCGCGACCCGGGCCGCCCACGAGAGAACCGCTCCCCAGGTGTCGGCGCCCAGGGCGTGCAGGGCGTCGCGCCGGCCCGCGCCGAGCAGGTCGCGCTCCCACAGGCCGTCGATGAGCGCCGCACCGAAGGTGTCGCCGGCCCCGATGGTGTCGGCGACCTCCACCGGTACCGAGGCGATCTCGCCACTTCCCTGCCTCGAGACCCACAGGGCGCCCTCGCCACCGCGGGTGACCACGACGACCGCCGGGCCGAAGGACAGCAGATGCCGGGCTGAGACGACCAGGTCCTGGTGCGGCCAGAGTGCCTCCAGGTCCTCGTCGGAGGCCTTGACCACGTCGCCCAGCGCGGCCAGCGCCTCGACCCGCTCCACCACGTCTGGACCGGTGCCGGTCACGCCCGGACGGGCGTTGACGTCATAGCTGATCGTCGCCGACGACCGGAGGCGCTCCACCAGGTCGCGGACGTCGTCCGCGCCGGGCTGGAGCACGGCACCGATCGAGCTGGTGTGCACCGCGACCGGCTCGACCCCGTCGGCGAGCGCGAGCGGGTTGAGCTCCCAGACCAGGTCGAAGACGTACGACGCCGCGCCGTCGGTGCCGATGGTGGCCTGCGCCGAGGAGGTGCGGTCGGCCGCGGCGGGGTCGCTGGCGAGCCGGACGCCCGCCCGCTCCAGCTGGGTGCCGATCAGCCGGCCGAAGTCGTCATCGGCGAAGCAGGTCGAGAACCACGCCGGCCGGTCCAGCCGTGCCAGCGCGACAGCGACGTTGGCTGCCGAGCCACCCGGGTAGGCCGTCGTCGTACCGTCCGGCAGCACGACCACGTCGACCAGCGCTTCTCCGACGACCAGCGCGACCTTCTCCATGCGGCAGTCCTACCCCACCCGCCGAGTCGGCGCTACGTCGACCCCGCACCTGCCGACCCGGCGCCAGGTCGACCACGAACTCGCCGAGCACGACGCACGAGGGCCCGTCACCCCAGTGGGATGACGGGCCCTCGAACGCTGTTGCGCGGTGGCTACTCGCCGGCCTTCTCGAAGCCGGCCGCCTGCGCGGACTCCTCGGTGTCGAACCACACCTCGGCGGTCGTCTGGGCGAACCACTGACCGTCGGGCGTGTGGTACTTCATGGAGTTCTCGTTGCCCTTGATCGGGAAGCCCTCGGGCGCCTCGTCGGCATCCTCCATCGGGACGTGCGAGCCGTCCCACTTGCCGGAGAAGCCGCCCTCGGTCTCCTCGAACGCCTCGTCCTCGGCGACCTCGGGGGTCTCGGTGAACGCCGCCACGTCGGCAGCCTCGGCGGACGCCTCGACGGGGTCCTCCGTGACCTCGACCTCGGTGTCCTCGACCTCGACGACCTCGGTCTCTTCGGTGGTCTCGACCTCGACGACCTCGGTCTCCTCGGCAGCGGTCTCCTCGACAGGAGCAGCCTTCTTGGCAGCCGTCTTCTTCGCGGGCTCGGACTTCTTCTTCGCCGAGGTGTCCTTGGGCGAGTAGGGCTCGGTCACCAGCTCGATGACCGCCATGGGGGCGTTGTCGCCCTTGCGGGGGCCGATCTTGGTGATCCGCGTGTAGCCGCCCGGACGCTCCGCGAAGGACGGGCCGATCTCGGTGAAGAGGGCGTGCACGACGGACTTGTCGCGCACGACCTTCAGCACCTCGCGCCGGTAGTGAAGGCTGGCGACGGTGCCGAGCTCGGCCTTCTTCGCCTTGGTGATCAGCTTCTCCGCGATGGGTCGCAGGAAGCGGGCCTTCGCCTCGGTGGTCGTGATCCGGCCGTGCTCGAAGAGCTGGGTCGCGAGGTTGGAGACGATCAGGCGCTGGTGCGCCGGGCTACCGCCGAGGCGGGCGCCCTTCTTGGGTGCTGGCATTGCTCTTCTCGTTTCTCCCCGGCCGTGTCAGGTACCGGGATAGACGGTGCGATTGTGGGTGCGGCTGTCGGTGGTCGAGCAGGCCCGAGGAACGAGGGCCGGTGTCGAGACCTAGTACTGCTCGTCCTCGACGAACGCGTCGTCGTCGTCGTCGCCGTACGCCGCCAGGGCGGCGTGCGGGTCGAAGCCGGGCGCGCTGTCCTTGAGCGAGAGACCCATCTCGTGCAGCTTGGCCTTGACCTCGTCGATGGACTTGGCGCCGAAGTTGCGGATGTCGAGCAGGTCCTGCTCCGAGCGGGAGATGAGCTCACCCACGGTGTGGATGCCCTCGCGCTTGAGGCAGTTGTAGGAGCGGACGGTGAGCTGCAGGTCCTCGACCGGCAGGGCGAGGTCAGCGGCGAGCTGCTCGTCGACGGGCGACGGGCCGATGTCGATGCCCTCGGCCTCGACGTTGAGCTCACGGGCGAGGCCGAAGAGCTCGACCAGCGTCTTGCCGGCCGACGCGATGGCGTCGCGCGGGCGGATGGACGGCTTGGTCTCGACGTCGATCACGAGCTTGTCGAAGTCGGTGCGCTGCTCGACACGGGTGGCCTCGACCTTGTAGGTCACCTTGAGGACCGGGCTGTAGATCGAGTCGACCGGCATCCGGCCGATCTCGTTGTCGGCGCCCTTGTTCTGGACCGACGAGACATAGCCGCGGCCACGCTCGACGACCAGCTCCATCTCGAGCTTGCCCTTGTCGGACAGGGTCGCGATCTTCAGGTCGGGGTTGTGCACCTCGACACCGGCCGGCGGCGCGATGTCGGCGGCGGTGACGTCACCGGCGCCGGACTTGCGGAGGTACATGGTGACCGGCTCGTCGTGCTCGGAGGAGACGACGAGGCCCTTGAGGTTGAGGATCACCTCGGTGACGTCTTCCTTGACGCCCTCGATGGTCGAGAACTCGTGGAGGACGCTGTCGATCTTGATGCTCGTCACCGAGGCACCGGGGATCGACGACAGGAGCGTGCGACGGAGGGAGTTGCCAAGCGTGTAGCCGAAACCGGGCTCCAGCGGCTCGATGACGAACCGCGAACGGAACTCGTCGACGGACTCTTCCGAAAGGGTGGGGCGCTGCGCGATGAGCACTGTGTTCTTTCCTTCCCGGGCCGACCGCTATTTGACGGCCCGAACTGCTGGCTGCTGACGGTGGAGGTCTCGACTCGGCTCGACCACCAGTGAAGGGCTACTTCTTGGAGTAGTACTCGACGATGAGCTGCTCCTGGACCGGGACGTCGATCTGCGCGCGGACGGGCAGGTTGTGCACCAGGATCCGCATCCGCGTGGGGATCGCCTCGAGCCAGGCCGGCACGATGCGCTCGCCGTGAGTCTCGCGGGCGACGATGAACGGCGTCGTCTCGAGGCTCTTCTCGCGCACGTCGATGATGTCGTGCTGGGTCACCTGGAACGACGGGATGTCGACCTTGTGCCCGTTGACCAGGAAGTGACCGTGGGTCACCAGCTGGCGTGCGTGGCGGCGGGTCCGGGCGAAGCCGGCGCGGTAGACGACGTTGTCGAGACGGCACTCCAGCAGCTGCAGCAGGTTGTCGCCGGTCTTGCCGGTACGGCGGTTGGCCTCGTCGATGTAGCGGTGGAACTGCTTCTCCAGGACGCCGTAGGTGTAGCGCGCCTTCTGCTTCTCACGCAGCTGGAGGAGGAACTCGCTCTCCTTGATGCGGCCGCGGCCGTGCTGGCCGGGCGGGTAGGGACGGCGCTCGTAGGCGGCGTCACCACCGACGAGGTCGACGCCGAGACGGCGCGACTTCTTGGTCAGGGGGCCGGTGTAGCGGGCCATGTGTCAGATCTCCTTGGAAGTCTCGGTCGAGGCGTCAGACGCGACGGCGCTTGGGCGGGCGGCAGCCGTTGTGCGGCGTCGGGGTCACGTCCTGGATGGTGCCGACCTCGAGGCCGATCGCACCCAGCGACCTGATCGCGGTCTCGCGGCCCGAGCCCGGGCCCTTGACGAAGACGTCGATCTTCTTCATGCCGTGGTCCATCGCCCGGCGCCCGGCGGCCTCGGCGGCCATCTGAGCGGCGTACGGCGTGGACTTGCGCGAGCCCTTGAAGCCGACGGTGCCGGCAGAGGCCCACGAGATCACCGCACCCGTGGGGTCGGTGATGGTGACGATGGTGTTGTTGAACGTGCTCTTGATGTGAGCTTCGCCGATGGCGACGTTCTTCTTCTCCTTGCGGCGCACCTTCTTGGCGCCGGCCGCTGCGCGGCTCTTGGGAGGCATTCAGTTCTCCTTGGACTAGCTGGTCAGTGAGGGCGAGAGGGCAGGAAGCAGATCCCCGACGGGACTACTTCGCCTTCTTCTTGCCGGCGACGGTGCGCTTGGGGCCCTTGCGGGTACGCGCGTTGGTCTTGGTGCGCTGGCCGCGGACCGGAAGGCCCATGCGGTGGCGGCGACCCTGGTAGCTGCCGATCTCGATCTTGCGCCGGATGTCGGCCTGGACCTCACGACGGAGGTCACCTTCGATCTTGAGGTCGGCGCCGTCGATGGCGTCGCGGAGCTTGACCAGCTCGTCGTCACCCAGCTGGTGCACGCGGAGGTTGGGGTCGACCCCGGTGACCTCGAGGAGCTGCTGGGCGCGGGTACGGCCGATGCCGTAGATGTAGGTGAGAGCGATCTCGATGCGCTTGTCACGCGGGAGGTCGACTCCGACGAGGCGTGCCATGTGGTGGCGTCCTTTCGGATGATGCGCTGTGGTGTCGGTCGTGTCGCGTCCCCGCCCGCCTCGGGTGGGGCTCCGGCCACTGCTCCGGAGGTGACTTCACCGGGTCTGGTCGACCCGGCTAGCTGACACGTTGTGGATGGAGTTGTCGTACGGCGGCGGACTCGACGGCCGAGCCCTGGTGGAGCTGGGTCGGACCTAGCCCTGCCGCTGCTTGTGACGAGGGTTGTCGCAGATCACCATGACGCGGCCGTGGCGACGGATCACCTTGCACTTGTCACAGATCGGCTTGACGCTCGGGTTGACCTTCATCGAAGGACCTTTCGGGGTGCGGCTTGCGGGTTACTTGTAGCGGTAGACGATGCGTCCGCGGGTGAGGTCGTAGGGCGAGAGCTCCACCACGACCCGGTCCTCGGGGAGGATCCGGATGTAGTGCTGGCGCATCTTGCCGCTGATGTGAGCCAGGACCTTGTGGCCGTTGCTCAGCTCGACGCGGAACATCGCGTTGGGCAGAGCCTCGGTGATGGTGCCCTCGAGCTCGATCACGCCTTCCTTCTTCGGCATGTCCTCACTAACTGATCGGGGATGTGTCTACCGTCGGCCCGCGAACCTCCGCCCGACTCACGCCTGGCGGTGGACCTCGTGCAACCCTTCGGTGAGCCTCTTCCCGGGCACACGCAAGACGCGACGAAGTGAGTCGGATCTGAGTGTTCCGGGCAGCCGCGAGGCACCACGGACAGGGCCCACGTTGGGCCGACCCTTGATTCTAGGTGCAATCCGCTCCGATACCCAACTTGGCGGGGCTGCCCGGGGTCAGCGCCCCCAGAAGCTCCGCAGCGACAGCGCCGCCCGCAGCCTGCGGGAGCGCGACACGCCTGAGGAGAGGGCACGCCGCTCGGCGTCGACGAGCGTCCAGTACGACGCCGCCTCGTCGCCCGGGGGCTCGGCAGGACCGAAGACCCGCAGGTCGGCGGCCCGCGCCAGCCCGGGCGCGCCGCTCGAGGAGATCAGGGCCGACTGCTCGCGCCGGGTGACGCCCGCCACGGGGACCGACGCGCCCAGGTCGCGCGCGTGGTCGACCAGCTCGCGCCACGCGCCGGCGATCCGGCCGGACGCGTGGCCGGTGCCGCGCCGCCGGCGGCGCCGCAACGCCTTGGCGGTGAGGATCGCGGCGGCGACCAGCAGGAGGGCGAGGAGCGGGCCGCCGGCGTACAGGACGACCGCCCGGACCCACCTGGGCAGGCCGTCGTCGGCAGTGCGGTCGTCGTCGGCGTCGCGACGCACCTTCCGGGGTGTGATCTCGGCATCGGTCTGCTCGTCGATGCTGGACGGCGGCGGCACCTGCGCGGGCGGCGGGATGACCAGTCCGCTGAGCTGCTGCTCGGTCCGGGTCTGCTGGTCGGCGGGCCTCTCGTCGCCCATGAAGTCCTCGGTGGGCAGCGTCCGCCACGACCCGTCGGCGACCCGCAGCTCGACCCAGGCCTGGACGTCGCGGCCGTGCACCTCGCCGCCCTCGGGCAGCACCGCCCCGAACACCACGCGCGCCGGCACACCGACCTTGTTGGCCATCAGCGCCATCACGGCGGCGTACTGCTCGTCGTTGCCGACCATCAGCGGCGCGTTGACGAAGCCTTCGTCCAGCCGGGAGACGAAGTGGCCCGGCCGGTAGATCTGCTCCTTGGCGAGCACCCCGTCGGAGTACTTCCCTTCGGTGCGCAGGTGCTCGGCGATCGCGAAGACGCGCGCCATCGGGTCGGCGACCCCCTCGGTCCACTTGGCCGCCGCCTGGTCGAGGAACGACATGCCCGCGTCCGCGCCGACCGACCCGACCTGCTGCGACGGCGTGGACGCGGCGGTGACCGAGTCGTCGGTGACGACGGCGGTGAAGGTGTACCGGTCGCCGGCACCCACACCTGCCGGGACGACGCCCGTGCCGGTGTCGAGGTTGTAGCGGAAGGACTCGGCGAAGGCGTCCTGGTCCGCTCCCGAGAAGTGCACCGACTCGAGGGCACCGATCGTCGGCAGCCAGACGCCGGAGTACCCCTCCGCGAGCGTCATGCGTACGTCGACGGGCCGACCACCCCTGTCGGCGACCGGGTTGTCGATCGTCGACCCGACGCGGCGGTAGCTGCCGTCGACGGTCCCGGGGAACGCCTGGTTGGACGCACCCCAGACGACCCCGTCGTAGTGGTCGAGCGTGGTGATCCGGACCCGGGTGCCCACCGGCGCGCCCTCGACGGTGAAGAGCAGCGCGTCGTGGAGGTTGACCGCGTCGGGCTCGGGCATCTCGACGTAGCGCCGGAAGGAGGACAACGGCGAGGGGTAGCGGCCCACGTCGAAGGGCGGCTCGACGAAGGTGCGCAGCACGACCCGACCGGCGTCGACCCGAGCAGGATCGTCGCCACCCGCGGCCCACGTCCCGACGGGCTGGGCCGCCAGGCCGGCGAGGGCCAGCAGCGCGCCGCCCGTCGCCAGGCGCGAGACCCGGCCGGATCCGCCGGTGACGGGGCCACCGGTGCGGTGCGCCCTGAGCACCAGCCAGGTCAGGCACCCTGCACCTACGGCGGCGCCCTGCACCCACAGCGACGCTGGTGTGCGCACGCCGAGCAGGATCACCGCACCCAGCAGGGCCAGCGGCGCGGCCAGGGGCATGGGAGCGTGCAGCCAGACCGGCCCGCGCGAGACCCCCGACAGGAGGCCACCCAAGGTGCCCGCCGCCAGGCCGAGCACCCACGGCAGCACCAGCAACGGCCCGTCGCCGTCGACGGGAGGCAGCGTCGTCAGCAGGTCCTTCCAGCCGAAGAGCAGCTGGTCGGTCAGCAGCCCGAACGTGCGGGGCGTCGGCGCGGTCGCACCCTCGGCGCGCAGGCACAGCGCTCCGCCGGCGGCGTAGAAGACGGCCGCCGCGAGCAGCACCGGCGCGACCACCGGCCACCGCAGCACGCGGCACACGTGCACGAGGACGAGACCGACGACCAGGCCTGCGACGCCGACAGCCGCGAACGCGACGCCGGTGTACGTCGGCGCGAGACCCAGGAGCGCGGCGGTGCAGGTGGCGAGCAGCAGCGCCGCGTCGACGACCTGGGCGGGGGCCGGGGCCCACGAGCGCCATGAGCCCCACGACCGTGGGGCGACCTCGGCACGCCGCCGCCCGGACGTGGGCACGCTGGGGTGGGTGCTCATCGCACGCTCCAGCGCAACAGTCCGGGCAGGTCGTCCTTGGTGGCCAGCGACAACACCGGGAGTCCTGCCGCCTCGATCACCCGGCTGGTCCCCGTCCGGTCGACCCGGATCGCGTAGCGGCGTACCTCCGGCGCATACGACGCCGCGGCCCGCTGGAACTGGTCGTAGCCGGTGCCGCTGCCGCTCACCAGGAACAGCAGGCTGGTGTCCGGGGCGACCCGCGCGGCCCGGCGGGCCGCGGCGACCAGCCCGGTGTCGTCGGCCGCCGGTCGCAGCTCGGCGCGGCAGATCGCGTCGAGGCTGCGGTTCCCACCGCTCTCGCCCTGCCCGGAAGCCGCGTGGGCACCGCACACGAAGGACGTCTCGAAGCCGTCGAGGACCGCCCGCACCGCGATCGAGGCCGCGACCGACATCGCCGTCTCGAAGTCGTCACCGTCCGCCCACGACGCCGCAGCGTCGTCGACGACGATCAGGGCATGGCTGCGCCGGGTGTCGAGGTACTGCCGGACCAGCAGCTGGGTGTCCCCCGTCCCTCGTGAGCTGGCCTTGGCCGACGACCGCCAGTGCACGTGCCGCAGGTCGTCGCCGGGGACGTACTCGCGCAGCGCGTGGAAGGCCAGGTCGCTCGGCGAAACAGCCTCGGTCGTGACCCCCTCGAGGTCGCGCAGCAGGCCGGCACCGAGGGTCTCGAGCGGCACCATCGGCGGCCGGACCAGCACCTCGCGCACGCCGGTCCAGGTCACGTCCCGGGAGAAGATCGACAGCGGGTCGCCGCGCCGCGTGGTGGCCGGACCGACCGCGATCACGCCACGGCGCTCGGTGCGGATCGTGAAGCTCTCCTCGTGCTCGGCGCCCGGGTTGCCGACGGGAGCGAGCATCGGGATCCCGTAGCGGTGGCGGGCCTCGCCGACGGGCAGCTCGAGCACGGTCGGGAGCAGTCGCCGCCCGGCGAGGTTGGTCACGTCGACGCCGACGGCGACCGACTCACCGGCGAGCACCCGCTCGGGCTCGGGGGTGAGGTCGACGCGGACCCGCGTGCGCCCGACGAGGAAGGGCAGCGCGACCACCAGCAGCAGGCCGCAGGCCGCGGCGATCACCGCCAGCTCGCGCCAGTGGGCCACCGTCGCGACGGCGCCCGCGAGCACGCCGAGGACGAGGACGACCCACCCGAGGGGGTTGACCACCCCCAGGAGTCCTCGTACGACCTCGGCGACCCTGTTCACGCGTACCGCTCAGGCGACCCGGTCGGTCGGCGGTGCCACCGAGTCGAGCAGGCGCCCGATGACGCTGTCGACCGTCACGCCGCTGAACTGCGCCTCGGCGTCCAGCAGCATCCGGTGGTTGAGCACCGGCTCGGCGAGCTCCTTGATGTCGTCGGGCACCACACAGTCCCGGCCGTCGGCCGCCGCCCAGGTCTTGGCGACCCGGATGAAGGCCAGGCAGCCGCGCGCGGACAGGCCGAGCTTCACGTGCGGCTGCCGGCGCGACTCCTCGGCCAGCTCGGCGACGTACCCGACCACCGCGGGGTCGACGTACACCTCGTCGGCCAGCGAGCTCATCTGCGCGACCGCCTCGGCCGTGATCACCGGCTCGACCAGCGCGGCCCGGTCCCGCACCTTCGCGTTGACCAGCAGCTCGACCGTCGCGGCCCGGTCGGGGTAGCCCATCGAGATCTTCATCAGGAAGCGGTCGAGCTGCGCCTCGGGAAGCCTGTAGGTGCCGGCCTGCTCGATCGGGTTCTGCGTCGCGATCACCATGAACGGCCGTCCGACGGAGTGGGCGACGCCGTCGACCGTGATGCGACTCTCCTCCATCACCTCCAGCAGCGCCGACTGGGTCTTGGGCGACGCGCGGTTGATCTCGTCGGCCAGCACGATCGTGTGGAAGATCGGACCTCGGTGGAAGTCGAAGGTGCCCTTGTGCTGGTCGTAGACCGTCACCCCGGTGACGTCGGAGGGCAGCAGGTCGGGCGTGAACTGGATACGGGCGTGGCTGCCCTGCACGGTGTTGGCCAGCGCCCTGGCCAGCATCGTCTTGCCGGTGCCGGGGAAGTCCTCGACGAGCAGGTGCCCCTCCGACAACAGGCAGGTCAGCACCAGCCGCACGGTGTGGCGCTTGCCGAGCACGGCCTTCTCGATGTTGTCGGCCAGCTGGTCGAAGGCGGTCTTGAACCAGTCGGCCTGCTGCTGGGAGATGGTCATGAAGGTTCCTCGGGTGGTGGGGCTGGGCCGGTCAGAAGGTGATCTCGTGGACGGCACTGGCCTCTCGCGAGGTGAAGCGCTCGTCGCACTGCACCTGAGCGGTGCCGGCCCGGTAGAAGAAGCCGGTGTTCTTGGTGCCGTTGTCGTCGTAGGTGTCGGTGTACCCGCCCCTGAAGATGCCCTGGGTCGGGTTGAGGACGGAGCACACCCACGGCCCCCGCATGTCGGTGGTCGTCACGACGACGAACGCGCAGGTCGCCTCCACGCAGGTGGTGGGGCCCTGGCCGCCGCAGGCCTGGATGCCGGCGGCGGGGTCGTCGCTGCACCGCTCCTTGGTCACCGTGATCACCGGAGGCGGCGGCACGGGCGTCGTGGTCTCCGCGGTGGCGCGATGGGTCCCCCGTTGCGGGTCGGCGTCCGCGATGTACACGTTGAGGCGTTCGGTCGTCTCCCAACCGACGTCCACCCACGCGCTGGCCACCGTCTGCACGTCGACGCCGAAGGCATCCACCCACTCGTTGCGCTGCGCGCTCTCGAAGTGCACGCCCACCCCGTTGCCGTTGCTGTCGACCGTCGCGACCCAGCGGACCTGGGAGCCGTTCTGCTCGGCCCGCACCTCGAGGATGTTCGCGCTGCTCAGCGGGCCATAGGTCTGCACCGGCGTCGGCTCGGACTGCGAGCACCGACCGAACTCGTTGCACAGGCGCAGCGCCACCGAGTGGCTACGGTCGTTGTCGGGGACGTTGATGAGCTCACCTTGACGGCCCCGCGCCTCGAACTCACGGACGACCGAGCCGTTGACCAGGATCGCCACCGTCGACTCGGTGCCCCGCGACTGGGGCACCGTGAGGTCGACCCACGCCTCGGCGTCCTTTCCGGTCGGCGCCACCGTCCAAGGACCCCAGGCGTCGGGCTTGCCGACGGCGTACCACTCCTTGACGGGGCCGTACTGCGGGAGGTCGCGGCCGATGCTCGAACCGACCTTGAACTCGTTGCGCCCACCGTCGTAGGTCACGCCCGGGACCGTGCAGAACGTCTGCTGGAGGGTCTCGCACCCTGCGATCGGCGAGCCGTTGCGCAGCACGCGGTAGAGCACCGGGCCAGGGCCGTTGGGAGGTACGGCGGGCCAGCTCACCGTGAGGGTGGCGGTCGACGCGGACGTGGGTGAGTCGTCGACCGTCGGCGCCGCGGGGAGGCCGACCGGGCCCTGTGACTGCAGCGCGCGGGACGTGCGCACCGGGCCGCGGCCCACGTCGTTCACGGCATAGACCTTGAACTGGTACTTCGTGTTGTTGTCTAGGCCGGTGATGGTCGCCTCCGGACGGCTCACCTGCCTGCTGAGGCCGGCGTACGCGACGACGTAGTGGTCGACGCTGGCGTCGCCCGAGGGCGGGTTCCACGCCAGCACGAGGGTGCGGTCGGCGACGCGTGTGTTGCGGATCGGGCCGACCAGGCCCGGCTTGGCGTCGGGCGTCACCGGGCGCGAGGAGTCGCTCCACCCGGAGAAGCCGACCGAGTTGTGGGCCCGCACCTGGAAGGTGTACTCGCGGCCGTTCGTCAGCCCCCTGACGTCACAGCCCGTGGAGGCGCAGCGCTGCGTGGGACCGCCCGACGCGCGGACCTCGTAGTAGTCGATCGGGGCGCCGTTGCTCATCGGCTCGGTCCAGGTCAGGGAGACCTGACGGCTGACCACGGAGCTGCCCGGCACCGGCGCCGACGGGGTCCCGGGCACGTCGAGCACGTCGAGCGCGATGCGCCCCTCCACCTGGCGGCCGGGACCGGTGTCGGCGCGGGCGACGTCGCTCATGAGCACGCGGAACTGCGCGGAGCCGGACACCCGCGGTCCGGTCGTGATGCGCACCACGCTGTCCGACAGGACCTCGATGTCGACGTCCAGGGACGTGATCTGCTCGGCCTCGAGGACGGTGGGCACGGGGTCGCCCACCCCGGCACGCAGGTAAGGGGCCAGGTCGACGACGCGACTCTCCCCCGAGCCCATGTCGGAGACCCGCACCGGGGACATGGACGGCGGCGGCCCGCCGGTGACCACGAAGCGAATCCGTCCCGGCGAGCTGCCGTCGGCGCTGACGGCGAGCACGGCAGGCGTGTTCCGCTGGGCACCCTGACCGGCCGTCACGCGGACGACGCCACCGTCGGGCTCGGCGCTCAGCCCGTCGATCGCGTCCACCCACTCGGCCTCGAAGGCGAGGGCGTCGGCGTCCTCCGGGTCCGCGGTCCAGACGTGGCAGTAGGAGGACACGGCGACCTCGACGGTCTCGCCCTGGGGGACCTCGATCGGCTGCTCCGGGCAGCGCAGGACGGGTCGGGTGCGCCCGACCTGGACGGGAATGGTCACCATCGTCGTGACCGCCTGCTCGTCGGACCCGACGGGCGCGTCCGTGGTGACCTCGGCGACGACGGCGCCGGGGCCGGCGTACCCCTCGGGGGCCTCGACGGTGAAGGAGCTGCGGCCGTCGGCTCCGACGGACACGCCCGTGCTGGGCGACGCGGTGACGCGGGCTGCTCTGGCCAACGAGACCGTGCCGCCGGCGGGGTCGGCGACGACGTCGGCGAGGCGGACCCGGGTCGAACCGCCCGGGTCGACCCGGACCAACGCGTCGTCGCGGACGAACGGCAGGTTGCTCCCGCGCGCGGGCACGTAGAGCGAGGCGGTGGCGGCGCCGCCGTCGCCGTCCTCTACCCGGAAGGGCACCACCATGGCCTCGTCGCCGCGGGTGATCGTGATGGTGCCGTCGGCGACCATCGCCTCGGGGACGCCCGGCGGCTCGAAGACCTCGGCGACGCGCAGGTCCTCGGCCGCACCGTCGGGGTCGTACGCCGTCTCGAGCACGTCGACCGAGACCGCGGCGGCGTCCTCGGCGGCGCCGAAGGCGTCGTAGACGATCGGCGGGTTGTTGAACCCACCGACGGTGCGCAGGGTGACAGTGGCCTGAGAGCTGTCGATGCCGTTGGTGAGCCGGTAGACCACGTCGACGTTGCGCCGTGCGGCGCCTCCAGCCCCCGCGGGGGCCTCGATCAGCAACGGCCCCGTCTCGGACTGCAGCCGCACGCCGGGCTGGTCGGGGTCGGCGAGCTCGACGGTGACCCGGTCGCCCCCGGCGACGAGGTCGTTGGCCATCACGTCGACCGTGGCCGTACGGCCGGGCGCGACGCTGACGCTGTCGGGCACCGCCAGCGGTGGCTGCGGCAGGCCGCCGGGGACGACCGCCACCCGGGCCGTGCCGGCCGCCGTCTGCCCGCCCGAGTCAACGACGAGGTAGGTGAACTCGTCGGTGCCGCCGCTGCCGGGGTAGGCCTGGTAGTCGATCGAGTTGGCGCCGTACCTGACGACCCGGCCCAGCTCGGGCGCGCTGGCGATGCCCAGCAGCGTCACCGCGTCGCCGTCCGGGTCGACGCCGACGCCGGGCAGCCTCAGCTTGACGGTGTCCCCGGCGATCGCCCGGCCCTCGAGCTGCGGCGGCTCCGGCGGCTGGTTGCGCCGCTCAGCCGGCACGACGGTGATCTCAACCCGGCCCGGCGAGGTCTGGCCCGCCTCGTTGACCGCGACGTAGCGGACCTGGAAGCTCGCGTCGTCCTGCACGACGCGCGGCGCGACGTAGCGCACCAGGCGGCCGCTGACGTACGCCGAGCCGGTGTCCCCCCTAGTGGCCGTGCCGTCCGGGTCGGCGGTGCGCAGCGTTCCGGACCCCTCCCCGGCGACGTGACCCACCAGGCGGAGCTGGTCGCCCGACGGGCTGAAGTCGTTGTCGAGCACGGGGACCGTGACGGCTGCCCCGGCCCGCACGGTGACCCGGTCGACCTGCGTGACCGGCGTGTTGTCGTCGGCCTCGGGACGCTGGCTCACGGTGATCTCGCCCTCGACACCGTCGGTGACGCCGTTGCTGACGACGTAGCGCACCACCTGCGGGTTGGGCCCGAGCGTGCCTTGGCGCGCCGAGACCCGGACCCACCTGCCCTGGACGACGGCCACGTCGAGCTGGTTGTCGACGAGCGGGTCGGCCCGTTGCACGACGAGCATGCCGCCGCCCGGGTCGACGTCGTTGGCCAGGACGTCGACCATCGTCGAGGCCTGCCCGAAGAGCGTCACCTGGTCCGGCATCGCGACCGGTTCGGGCGGCTTGCGCGACGGAGCACGCACGTCGACGCGGATCCGGCCGCCGGCGATGGGCGCGCTGCCGTACGCCGCGTCGTAGTCGAGCAGGAACGTGCGCGCGGTCCGGGAGCGGAAGGTGATGGTGCCCTCGACCAGGTCGGTGCGCACGTCGGCGCCGCCCACCGAGGCGACCTTGCCGGCCAGCTCGATCGTCGCCTCCGGCGTCAGCGGATCGGTGCCGGGCAGGTCGTTGCCCAGCGGCCGGATCGTGATCGGCTTGCCGGTCTCGCCGGAGACGATGTCGGGCTCGGCGACCGCCGCGATCGACTCGGTCGCGTCAGGATCCTGGACCCGGAGCTCCATCGTCCCGGTCACCGGCTCGCCGACGCCGTCGCCGACGGCGTACTCCACCTGGACCACGCCCCCCTCGGCCGGCGCGGTGAAGCGGATCCTGCCGGAGCCCGTGGTGCGGGCCACCGCACCGGACTCCCGGCCGCCGACCGCCTGCGCGGACGTCAGCGCGAGCGGGTCGCCGTCGCGCGGGTCACGCCAGTCGGGGAGCACCGGTACGTCGAGGGTGCCGCCGGCCGCGACCACCCACTCGCGGGGCTTGAACCCGGGTCGCACCCCCGGCTGGCCGTTCGCCGGCAGGTCGCGGGCGCGGACCGTCACGGTGGCCTGGTCGGAGACGTCTTCTCGGCCGTCGTCGACGACGTAGTCGAAGGTCGTGGAGCCGGTGGCGTCGGCAGGCAGCTGCACCTGGACGGTCTGGCCGTCGGGCCCGATCGACAGCGTCCCGGGACCCGACACCTGCCCCAGCGAGCGGATCGCAAGGATCCGGCCCGAGGGCGCGGTGTCGTTGTCCAGCGGGTGCAGGACCGTCGTGCGGCCGGGACGGGCGCCGAGCTCGTCGGGCTTGGCCTTGGGCGGCTGCCGGTCGCCCTCGTCGTGGTTCTCCTGCTCCTGCTCGTCGTCCTCCTTGGTGACGTCGGTCCGGAACGCCTCCCAGTCGTCGATGCGGGCCGGTGCGTCGGAGTCGAGGTCCCACACGGCACCGCTGGTCCGGTCGTTGAGCAGGATCTGGCCGCGGTTGACGCGGAACACGAGGTCGGTGGCGTCCGTGCTGAGGACGGAGACGCGCGGCTGGTCGGGCGCGCAGACCGTCACGACGGCACCCCGGCCGCCCGACCAGGCGGCGTACTCGCACGCCCCGAGCCGGACCGGCGCGGTCGGCCGGCCGCTGAGGTCCTCTGCGAGGGCGGTCGCGTCGCCGGTCTCCAGGTCGACCTCGAGCAGCTCGCTCCCGGTCGCGACGAGGACGGAGTCGGCGGCGGGTCCGGGCTGCTGGAGGACGGAGCCGGGCGGCAGGGCGGCGGAGCCGCCGTCGGGCACCAGCAGGTCGCCGGTCTCGGGGTCGAGCAGCACGGCCCGCTCCCCCACCGCGGTGAGCTGCGTGGTCGGCCCCAGGTCGAGGGTCAGGTCCTGGCTGGTCTCCTCGGCGAAGCCCGTGCCCCGGGCCGGCAACCGGAGAAGACGGTCCTCGGCGCCGGACGCGACCAGCACGTCACCACGCGCGGTCACGGTGAGGGCGGCGTCGTCGCCGGCGGTCGCCCGCGGTTCGCTGCCCTCGGCCAGCGGCACCACCGAGGCCCGGCCGAGGTCGGGATCGAACCGTTGCGCCCACACCCGCCCGTCGTCCGGGTCGGCCACCGCCACGGTCCCCCCGGCCATCACGACCAGGGCGCCCGGCGCGACCGCCGCCTCCTCGCCCTCCAGTGGCTGCACGGTGGCCGGGTCGACGCTGCTCAGCAGGTTGTCGGTCAGGTTGACCGCGACGACCCCCGCGCCCTGCTGCACGATGTCGAGGTTGTCCTCGACGTCGGCGGCCATCACGCCGTCGGTCTGGCCGATGGGCTTGTTCATCCGGCCGAAGAAGCCGTCGGCGTTGCTGGTGACCCAGATGCCGCCGTCGTTGAGCTCGGCTCGGTGCGACTGGTACCCGTCGGCGGAGACGGCGTACGCCACGACGGTGCCGACGGTCAGGACCAGCGCGAGGTTGGCAGCGATCGCGGCGCGATGCCGACTGACCCACGTGCGCATGCTCACCCCGAAGCCTCGTATGCCCCCGCGAGGGTAGGCAGGTCTGTGGGACCGGTCCAAATCATGGGTACCCGCCAAATCTCTGCCCGTTCACCGGGTCAGTGAAACCATGGACCGGCAGGGTTCCGCTGACGAACTGTTCTCGGGGAGGGGTGACGGGTGGAGGTCGAGGTCCGGTACGCCGCCTCCAGCAGCACCCTCCTCGGCAGCGGCGCCCGGTGGCTGCTGATCGAGGGGACGCCGACTCCAGAGCAGGGCGACGCGGTCTCGGGACTCCTCGGGCGACCGGGTCCCGTCCTTGACGCGCTCATCGACCTGCTCGTCCAGCAGCACCCCGACGGGCTGCCTTCGCTCGCCGCCGTCGACCTGACGCCAGACCCGGGTTCTGCCACCTTCGTGACCCGGGGGTCCGGGCGGGTCGACGAGGAAGGCGACGGGGCCGCGCTCTCGCTCGGAGGCGAGACCGTGCGCGTCCGTCCACTCCGATCGTCGAGCAACGAGCCGGACCGGTGGTCGAGCAGCGAGCGCAGCGAGCGCAGCGAGCGGATAGTCGACACCACCCGCCACCTGATCGACGCAATCCCCGCCCACATCCTGGCCGCCGGCGCGCCCGACCGGGAGTCCGACGCCGGCCGGCTGGCCCGCGCCCTGGACTCCACGCCCCGCTCGGCGGCGACCGAGGACCCCGTCATCACCACCGAGTCGCCCGGCGACCCCGACCACGACGGCGACCACGACGGGCAGACCAGCTTCCGCCCCGCTGTCGTCCGGCTCTCGGGCCAGGCCCCGCCGGGTGAGACCGACACGGACGGGGACGAGACCGACGAGGACGGCCGCACCGTGCGCAGCGTCGCCCGGCACCTGCGGCCCCCGACGAGCGAGACGGTGCTCGCCGTCAACTGCCCCGACGGCCACCTCACCGCGGCGTACGCCCCCGACTGCCGCGTCTGCCACCAGCCGGTGCCGACGCAGGACCCGCGGCGGGTGCCGCGCCCGCGGCTCGGCGTCCTCGCGCTGCCGACGGGAGAAGTCGTCCCGCTGGACCGCGGCGTCGTGCTGGGCCGCAAACCGCGGGCCGTGGCGGGCGGCGAGCCCTACCCTCACCTGGTGCACCTGCCGGCGGAGTCGACGTACCTCTCGCGGCTGCACCTCCAGATCGAGCTCGACGGCTGGCTCGTGCTCGCGCGCGACCTGGGGGCGGCGGGCGGCACCCGGCTGCACGTGCCCGGCCGCGACCCCGAGCAGCTGCGCGCGCAGGAGGCCTACGTGCTCGAGGACGGTCACAAGCTCGACCTGGCCGACGTCTACCCCGTCACCTTCCACGTCTCGCAGGCGAGCGGCTGAAACGGGTGAGCGCACCCACCATCTCGGGCTACACGTTCGTCGAGCACCTCGGCAGCGGGGGCTTCGCCGACGTCTTCTGCTACGAGCAGCAGTGGCCCCAGCAGAAGGTCGCCATCAAGGTCGTCCGCGCCGTCAACGACAAGGGGGCCCTCAACGAGCGCGAGCGGTCGCTCTTCACCTCCGAGGCCAACGCGATGGCCCGGCTCGGCGACCACCCCAACATCGTGCCGGTGCTGACCGCGGGCGTGACCGACGACGGCCGCCCCTTCCTGGTGATGCGCTACTGCCCGCCACCCGACCTCGGCGCACGCGTCCGGCACAGCCCGCTCTCCGTCGCCGACGCGATCAGCACCGGCATCAAGCTGGCGAGCGCGATCGAGACCGCGCACCGGGCGGGCATGGTGCACCGCGACATCAAGCCGAGCAACGTGCTGGTCACCAGCTATCACGAGCCCGCCCTGACCGACTTCGGCATCGCCGGGAGGCTCCAGGAGGTCGCCGCCGAGGACGAGGTGCGCATCTCCTACCCGTGGTCGGCCCCGGAGATGCTCGACGGCCGCTCCAACGGCTCGATCGCCTCCGACGTCTACTCCCTCGGCGCCACGATCTGGCACCTCCTGGTGGGCCGCTCGCCGTTCTCGATCACCGGCGGCGACAACTCCGCTCGGGCGTTGAGCGCGCGGATCCTGCACGCCGCCCCGCCGCCCACACAGCGCCCCGACGTCCCGCCGGCGCTCGACCGGCTGCTCCAGCAGGCGATGGCCAAGCAGCCCGGCCACCGCCCCGAGACCGCCCTCGACCTGGCGCGCACGCTGCAGCGCCTCGAGGCGGCCGCCGGCTTCCCGCGCACCCAGATCGCGGTCGAGGGCGACCGGGCGCCGGTCGCGGTCGCCCGCCGGCGGGACGACGGGCCGGACGGGCCGGACCTCGACCTCACCCAGGTCAAGCCGGTGAGCGTCGTCTCCGCGTCGGGACCGCGGGCGGTGGCCCCCGCCGGTGCACCCGACGCTCACGAACCGTTGCCACCCGTACGCCGCTCGCTGCTCGTCTGGGCGGGCATCGCGGTGGCGGTGGCGGCCGCCGTCGTGATCGGGCTGCTGGTGACCGGCCGCGACCCGTCCGACCGCGAGCCCTTCACCGAGCTGACCGTCACCCCCACCCCCGACGACGTCGCGCCGGAGGCTCCCGACGGGCCGCCCGTCCTCGACGGGCGCCGCACCCGGCAGGGGGTGGTGTTCACGTGGGCGGGTCCCGATGCGGGACAGCCCGGTGACTCCTGGCAGTGGCAGCGCCCTGACACCGGTGAGAGCGAGCGCACCGACGACACCCGCCTGCTGATCACCGGGCCCGAGGCCCAGGAGTCGGTCTGTCTCCAGGTGCGGCTGATCCGCGGCTCCTTCGCCTCGGAGTGGGCGCAGGCCTGCGTCGACGAGCAGGCCGGCTGACGTGCGGCGCTGGGCGGTGGCGGTTCGGTCGACGCGCCCGACCCACGGGCCGAAGAGAACGATTGGTCAGGAACCGCAGATCTGGGGTCGGTTTCCTTGCAGTTCCTGACCAAACCTGACTCCCAGGTGAGGTTTGGTCACTAACCGCAGGTCCGCGCGCGGGCGGAGGGCGGTCCGAGCTTGCGAGGCCCGCTATCGCCCGGACCAGTCCAGCCCGCAACACCGACCCGAAGAGAGTCAGGCGTTGTCGGTCCGGGTCTCCGAAGAGGACGCCTCCGACCCAGAGCCCGACTCGTCGGCCTTGCGCGAGCGCGCCTCGGCGGGCGTCTCGCGCACGATGCCCTTGGCCCGGTCGCGGCGGTCCTTGGCGAAGCTGGCCACCGCGGTCACCGCGAGGGTGCCGACGATGACGACCAGCGACAACCAGATCGGGATCTCCGGGGCCCACTTGATGTGCTCGCCACCGTTGATGAAGGGCAGCTCGTTCTCGTGCATCGCGTGCAGCACCAGCTTCACGCCGATGAACAGCAACAGGAAGGCCAGCCCGTAGGACAGGTAGACCAACCGCTGCAACAGGTCACCGATCAGGAAGTAGAGCTGCCGCAGACCCATCAGCGCGAACACGTTCGCGGTGAAGACCAGGTAGGGCTCCTTGGTCAGCCCGTAGATCGCCGGGATCGAGTCCAGCGCGAACAGCAAGTCGGTCATGCCCAGCGACAGCACCACGATGAACATCGGGGTCAACAGCCGCTTGCCGTTCTCGTGGACGAACAGCTTCACGCCGTTCCACTCGTCGGCGACCGGGAAGTGCCGCTTCACGTACGACACGACCCGCGGCTCGTCGTAGCCGCCGTCCTCGTCATCGTCCATGCCCTCCCGGGCCAGCTGCACCGCGGTGAAGATCAGGAACGCGCCGAAGAGGTAGAACACCCAGCTGAAGTTGTTGATCGCTGCCGCACCCACCGCGATGAACATGCCCCGCATCACCAGCGCGATCACGATGCCGACGAGCAGCGCGGTCTGCTGGTACTCCCGGGGCACCGCCAGCTTGGTCATGATGATGATGAAGATGAACAGGTTGTCGATCGAGAGCGAGTACTCCGTCAGCCAGCCCGCGAAGAACTCACCGCCGTACTGCCCGCCGTACTGCCACCACACCCACAGCCCGAACACCACCGCGAGCCCGATGTAGCCGGCCAGGTGGCGTGCCGACTCGGCCGTCGTGGGCTCGTGCGGACGGCGACCGATGATGAAGACGTCGAAGAGCAGGACGCCGACCGTGATGGCCACCGTCGTCCACCAGAGCCAGGCTTCAACGTGCACCGAGGAGTCCTTCGTGTCGGGGAGCGGGGGCCCGGCCCATCGCACGGGCAGGCTCGACCAGCTCCAACCTATCGGCCACCGAAAGGCACACCCAGCGCAGCCAGCTGCGTCTCACCGCCGTCGAGGGCGGTCAGCACCCACGCCCCGTCCGGCGTGAGGGTGAACGTGTGCTCGAAGTGCGCGGCCCAGGAGCCGTCGGCGGTGACCACGGTCCAGTCGTCGTCGAGGACCTCGACGTCGGGGCTGCCCAGCGTGACCATCGGCTCCACGGCGAGGGCCAGGCCCTGCACGAGCTTGGGCCCGCGACCGGCTGCGCCGTAGTTGGGCACGTTGGGCGGCTGGTGCATGGCCGAGCCGATGCCGTGGCCGACGTAGTCCTCGAGGATGCCGAAGGACCTCCCGTGTCCGGCGTGGCTGCGGACGTGCTTCTCGACCGCGTGCGAGATGTCGGTGACGCGACCGCCGAGGCGCGCGGCGGCGATGCCGTGCCAGAGTGCTTCCTCGGTGACCCGCATCAGCTCGGTGACCTCGGCCGGCACCGCGCCGACGGCCACCGTGACGGCCGCGTCGCCGTGCCACCCGTCGACGATGGCGCCGCAGTCGAGGGACACGACGTCGCCCTCGGCGAGGACTCGCTCCCCGGGGATCCCGTGCACGACCTCGTCGTTCACCGAGGCGCAGATCGAACCGGGGAACCCGTGGTAGCCCAGGAAGGACGGAGTCGCTCCGGCGGACCGGATGTGGTCCTCGGCGATGCCGTCGAGCTCGGCGGTGGAGACGCCGGGGCGTACGGCGGCGCGCAGCACCTCCAGGGCACCGCCGACCACCAGGCCGGCCCGTCGCATCGCCGCGATCTGCTCCGGCTTCTTGATCTCGATCCCGCGGTCGCGCAGGCCCATCGGTCTGCCCAGTCCCTCGGGGTCAGCTCTCGGCGATGCCGGCGAGCGCGTTGAGGATGCGACCCGTGACCTCGTCGACCTCACCCATGCCGTCGACCTCGAGCAGCAGGCCGCGGTCGCGGTAGACCTCGATGAGGGGTGCGGTCTGCTCGGCGTAGAGCTCCTGGCGCCGGCGGATCACGTCCTCGGTGTCGTCGGCGCGGCCCTCGGACTCCGCCCGCTGCAGGAGCCGCTGCACGATCTCGTCACCGTCCACGGTCAGCGAGACGACCGCGTCGAGCCGGTGCCCGGTGAAGCGGATCATCCCGTCGAGCTCCTCGACCTGGGCGAGGGTGCGCGGGTAGCCGTCGAGCAGGAAGCCCCGCTCGGCGTCGGGCTCGTCGATGCGGTTGCGCACCATGCGGTTGGTGACCTCGTCGGGGACGTACTCCCCGGCGTCCATGTAGCGCTGGGCCTCCCGTCCGAGCTCGGTGCCCTGGGAGACGTTGATGCGGAAGATGTCTCCGGTGGAGATGGCCGGGATGGAGTACTTCTCGGCCACGAACTTGGCTTGGGTGCCCTTGCCGGCCCCGGGGGGGCCCATGAAGATGAGTCTCATTAGCGCAAGAAACCTTCGTAGTTGCGCTGCTGGAGCTGGGACTCGATCTGCTTCACCGTGTCGAGCGCGACACCCACCATGATCAGGATGGAGGTTCCGCCGAAGGGGAAGTTCTGGTTGGCGTTGATCACCGCGAAGGCGATGAGCGGGATCAGCGAGATCAGACCGAGGTACAGGGCGCCGGGCAGCGTGATGCGGGACAGGACGTAGGACAGGTAGTCCTCGGTCGGCTTGCCCGCCCGGATCCCGGGGATGAAGCCGCCGTACTTCTTCATGTTGTCCGCGACCTCTTGCGGGTTGAAGGTGATCGAGACGTAGAAGTACGTGAAGAAGATGATGAGGGCGAAGTAGATCGCCATGTAGAGCGGGTGGTCGCCACCCACCATGTAGTCGTTGAGCCAGCGGACGATGGTGGAGTCGCTGGTGGTGTTGAACTGGACCGCCATCGCCGGCAGGTAGAGCAGCGAGGACGCGAAGATGACCGGGATGATGCCGGCCTGGTTGACCTTGAGCGGGATGTAGGTGGAGGAACCGCCGAACATCTTGCGGCCCACCATCCGGCGGGCGTACTGCACCGGGATGCGGCGCTGGGCCTGCTCGATGAAGATGACCGCCGCGATGATGATCAGGCCGATCACCAGCACGATGCCGAAGACCCACGGGCCCTGCGACTTCTGCACGTCCCACAGCGAGGCCGGGAACGTCGCGACCACCTGGGTGAAGATCAGGATCGACATGCCGTTGCCGACGCCGCGGTCGGTGATCAGCTCGCCGAGCCACATGATCACGGCGGTGCCCGCGGTCATGGTGATGACCATGACCAGGAAGGTCCCGGTGCCGTCGCTGTGCAGGAGGTCCTGGGTGCAGCCTTGGAGCAGCTGGCCGGAGCGGGCCAGGGCGACGATGCCGGTGGCCTGCAGGACCGCGAGGCCGAGGGTGAGGTAGCGGGTGTACTGGGTGATCTTGGCCTGACCGGCCTGCCCCTCCTTCTTGAGGGACTCCAGCCGCGGGATCACCACCACCAGCAGCTGCAAGATGATGCTCGCGGTGATGTAAGGCATGATCCCCAGCGCGAAGATCGTGAGCTGGAGCAGCGCACCGCCCGAGAACAGGTTGATCAGGCTGTAGAGGCCGCCGTCGTCGAGCTGGTCGAGGCAGGACTGCACGTTCGACACGTTGACCCCGGGCGCGGGCACCTGCGAGCCCAGCCGGAAGATCACGATGATGAAGAGCACGAACAGCAACTTGCGTCGCAGGTCCGGCGTCCGGAATGCGTTGACGAACGCGCTCAGCACGAGGGTCCTCTTTCTTGCGCGGGTGTGGATCGGGCCGGACCCGTCGGCGGGAGTTCCACCTGCGGTCCGGCCCGACCTCCGAGACTAGACGAAAGCCCCCCCACATCGAGATGTGCGGGTGGCGTACGTGGGGCACGCACGCTCAGGCCCCTGTGTCAGCGGACGGCGACGGAGCCGCCGGCGGCCTCGATCTTCTCCTTCGCCGAGCCGGAGAACGCGTGGGCGCTCACCTGGACGGCGACGGAGATCTCACCCTGGCCGAGGACCTTGACGGGCTGGTTCTTGCGGACCGCGCCCTTCGCCACGAGCGAGTCGACGGTGACCTCGCCGCCCTCGGGGAACAGCTCACCGAGCCGGTCGAGGTTGACGACCTGGAACTCCACCTTGAAGGGGTTCTTGAACCCCTTGAGCTTGGGCAGCCGCATGTGGATCGGCATCTGGCCACCCTCGAAGGCGGCCGGGACCTGGTTGCGAGCCTTGGTGCCCTTGGTACCGCGACCCGCCGTCTTGCCCTTCGAGCCCTCACCGCGACCCACACGGGTCTTCGCGGTCTTGGCACCCGGAGCCGGACGCAGGTGGTGCAGCTTCAACGTCATCTCAATCAACTTCCTCGACAGTCACGAGGTGACGGACCGTGTGGACCATGCCCCGGATCTCGGGGCGGTCCTCCTTGACGACCACGTCACCGATGCGCTTGAGACCGAGCGAGCGCAGGGTCTCGCGCTGGTTGGCCTTGCAGCCGATGGTGGACTTCTTCTGCTGGACCTTGAGCTGCGCCATCAGGACGCACCACCCGCAGCGGCGGCGGCAACCGCCTCGGCCCGGCCCGCGGCCTTGGCCTCGAGCAGCTTGCGCGGCGCGACGTCCTCGACCGGCAGCCCGCGACGCGCAGCGACCGCCTCCGGCTCCTCCAGCATCCGCAGCGCCGCAACGGTCGCGTGCACGATGTTGATCTGGTTCGACGAGCCGAGCGACTTGCTCAGCACGTCGTGGATGCCGGCGCACTCGAGCACGGCACGCACCGGACCGCCGGCGATGACACCGGTACCGGGAGCCGCCGGGCGCAGCATGACCACGCCGGCAGCCTTCTCGCCCTGGACGGGGTGCGGGATGGTCCCCTGGACCCGGGGCACCCGGAAGAAGGCCTTCTTGGCCTCCTCGACACCCTTGGCGATCGCCGCGGGCACCTCCTTGGCCTTGCCGTAGCCGACGCCGACCAGGCCGTCGCCGTCGCCGACGATCACCAGGGCGGTGAAGCTGAAGCGACGACCACCCTTGACGACCTTGGCGACGCGGTTGATCGCGACGACGCGCTCGAGGTAGGCGCTCTTCTCAGCTCCGCCGCGGCCTCCGTCGCGTCCGCGACGATCGCCTCCGGCGCGCTCGCCTCCGCGCTGTCCGCGCTGGGGTCCGCTCATCAGAATCTCTCCCTTAGTCTTTCGGTCTCGATCGCCACTGTCAGAAGGTCAGCCCACCCTCGCGGGCAGCGTCCGCGAGGGCCGCGATGCGACCGTGGTACTTGTTGCCGGCGCGGTCGAAGACGACCGTCTCCACACCAGCGGCCTTGGCGCGCTCGGCCACGAGCTCGCCGACCTTGGTGGCCTTGGCGGTCTTGTCGCCGGAGACGGCCCGGACGTCGGCCTCCATCGTCGAGGCCCAGGCCAGCGTGTGCCCGGCCAGGTCGTCGACGACCTGGACCGAGATGTGCTTGGCCGAGCGGGTGACGACCAGGCGCGGTCGCGCCGGGGTGCCGGAGATCTTCTTGCGACCCCGGACCTGGCGGCGCAGCCGCGAACGGACACGTCCTGCGGTGTGCTTGTGGTGCTTGAGCGAGATGCCCATCGTCACTTACCAGCCTTTCCGACCTTGCGGCGGATGTGCTCGCCGGCGTAACGGACGCCCTTGCCCTTGTAGGGCTCGGGCTTGCGCAGCTTGCGGATCTTGGCCGCGGTCTCGCCGACCAGCTGCTTGTCGATGCCCACCACCGCGAGCCGGGTGGGGCCCTCCGTGGTGAAGGTGATGCCCTCGGGGGCGTCGAAGGTGATCGAGTGGGAGTACCCGAGCTGGAACTCCAGCTGGGTCGGGCCCTTGGGCAGCACGCGGTAGCCGACGCCCACGATCTCGAGCTTCTTCTCGTAGCCCTCGGTGACGCCCACGACCATGTTGTTGATCAGGGTGCGGCTCAGCCCGTGCAGGGCCTTGCTCACGCGCTCGTCGTCGGGGCGCTTGACGTCGAGGACGCCGTCGTCCCCCTTCGCCACGGTGATCGGGGCGGCCACGGTGTGCGACAGGGTGCCCTTGGGGCCCTTGACGGTCACCAGCGCGCCGTCGATCGCCACGTCCACTCCGGACGGGACCGGGACGGGGAGCTTGCCAATACGCGACATTGTTGTTTACTCCTTCGCTGGTCTCGTCGTCACCAGACGTAGGCGAGGACTTCCCCACCCACGCCCTTCTTGTTTGCCTGACGGTCGGTCAGCAGGCCCTGGCTGGTCGAGATGATCGCGACGCCCAGGCCACCGAGGACACGCGGCAGGCCGGTGCTCTTGGCGTAGACCCGCAGACCGGGCTTGCTGATGCGGCGTACGCCGGCGATCGAGCGCTCGCGGTGCCGGCCGTACTTCAGCGTGATCGTCAGGGTCTTGCCCACCTGGCCCTCGGTCGGCTCGGCGACCTCGAAGGAGGTGATGTAGCCCTCCTGCTTGAGGATCTCGGCCACGCCCTCCTTCAGCTTGGAGTAGGGCATGGAGACCTCGTCGTGGAACGCCTGGTTGGCGTTGCGCAGACGCGTGAGCATGTCTGCGATCGGGTCAGTCATCGTCATGGTGCTGGTTCTCTCTCTTCTGTGGTTTCCCCGCGAGGGGACCTTCAGCGGTTGGTGCGAAGCATCGGGTGGTCGAGCCTGTCGAGGCTCACCAGGAGGACTTGGTCACGCCGGGCAGTTCGCCGCGGTGCGCCATCTCGCGCAGGCAGATCCGGCACAGGCCGAACTTGCGGTAGACGGCCTTGGGCCGGCCGCACCGCTGGCACCGGGTGTAGCCCCGGACCGCGAACTTGGGCTTGCGGGCCGCCTTGACCCTGAGCGCTGTCTTCGCCATCTCAGTTCTCCTTGAACGGGAAGCCGAGCTGCTTGAGCAGCGCGCGTCCTTCGTCGTTGTTGGTCGCGGTCGTCACGATCGTGATGTCCATGCCCCGGGAACGGTCCAGACGGTCCTGGTTGATCTCGTGGAACATCACCTGCTCGGTCAGACCGAAGGTGTAGTTGCCCTGCCCGTCGAACTGCTTGGGCGAGAGGCCACGGAAGTCACGGATGCGCGGGAGCGCGAGGCTCAGCAGGCGGTCGAGGAACTCCCACATCCGGTCGCCGCGCAGCGTCACGTGCGCGCCGATCGGCATGCCCTCACGCAGCTTGAACTGGGCGATGGACTTGCGAGCGTTGGTGACCGACGGCTTCTGGCCGGTGATCGCGGTGAGGTCCTTGATGGCACCCTCGATCAGCTTGGAGTCGCGAGCAGCCTCGCCGACACCCATGTTGACCACGATCTTCACCAGACCGGGCACCTGCATGATGTTCTTGATGTCGAACTCTTCGCGCAGCGCGGGGACGATCTCCTCGCGGTAGCGGGTCTTCAGGCGCGGGGTGACCTTCTCCTCGGCCGTGGCCGGGCCGTCAGTCGCCTGAGTCTCCTCGACAGTGGTGTCCGTCATGTCAGATCTCCTTCCCGGTCTTGCGGGAGACGCGCACGCTGCGGTGCGCGGTGTAGGTCGACCCGTCGGGGCGGCGCTTCTGCACCTCTTCGCGCTTGAAGCCGACGCGGGTCACGCCCTTGCCCTCGACCAGCATCACGTTGCTGACGTGGATCGGGGCCTCGGTGGTGATGATGCCGCCGGTGGTGCCGGCGCGACCGCCCTGGTTGACGACCTTGGTGTGCCGCTTGACGCGGTTGACGCCCTCGACGATCACCCGCTGCTCCTCGCGGAGCACCGAGATGACCTTGCCCTCGACGCCCTTGTCCCGGCCCGAGATGACGACGACCTGGTCGCCCTTCTTGATGTTCAGGGACTTGGCCTGCTTGCCGGTCTTGGCGGACTTGCTCGAACTGTTCGTCATCACAGCACCTCCGGGGCCAGCGAGATGATCTTCATGAAGCGCTTCTCGCGCAGCTCGCGGCCGACGGGGCCGAAGATGCGGGTGCCGCGCGGCTCGCCGTCGCTCTTGAGGATCACCGCGGCGTTCTCGTCGAAGCGGATGTACGAGCCGTCGGCGCGGCGGCGCTCCTTGACGGTGCGCACGATGACTGCCTTGACGACGTCGCCCTTCTTGACGTTCCCGCCCGGGATCGCGTCCTTGACGGTGGCGACGATGACGTCACCGATGCCGGCGTAGCGACGACCCGAGCCACCGAGCACGCGGATGCACAAGATCTCCTTGGCACCGGTGTTGTCGGCGACCTTGAGTCGCGACTCCTGCTGAATCATGTCTGTTTTCTCCTTGTCGCCCTGGTTCTCCGGGTGCGGAGCCTGGGGGAACTCAGTGTCGGATCTGGGAGTTCGCCGGGATTACTTGGCGCGCTCGAGGATGGACACGACGCGCCAGCGCTTGGTCGCCGACAGCGGACGGGTCTCCATGACCCGCACGCGGTCGCCGATGCCGCACTCGTTCTGCTCGTCGTGGGCCTTGAGACGCGAGGACTTGCGCATGACCTTGCCGTAGAGGGCGTGCTTGACGCGGTCCTCGACGACGACGACGACGGTCTTGTCCATCTTGTCGCTGACGACGATGCCCTCGAACGTCTTGCGCGCGTTGCGCGTCTCCTGCTGCTGCTCGCTCATGCGCCAGCACTCTCCTTCTTGGCCTTCTTGGCGTCGTCTGCACCGGGTGCGGACCGGATGCCGAGCTCGCGCTCACGCACCACGGTGTAGATCCGGGCGATGTCCTTCTTGACGGTGCGCAACCGACCGTGGCTCTCCAGCTGGCCGGTGGCCGCCTGGAAGCGGAGGTTGAACAGTTCCTCCTTGGCGTCGCGCAGGCGCGCCTCGAGGTCGACGGCGTTGAGCTCGTCGAGCTCGTGGGCGGTAAGGTAGTCAGCCATCAGAACTCACCTGCCTCACGGGTGATGAACCGGCACTTCATGGGGAGCTTGTGCATCGCGCGGCGCATCGCCTCGCGGGCGACGTCCTCGGTGACACCGGACAGCTCGAACATGACGCGACCGGGCTTGACGTTGGCGATCCACCACTCGGGCGAGCCCTTGCCGGAACCCATGCGGGTCTCGGCGGGCTTCTTGGTGAGCGGGCGGTCGGGGTAGATGTTGATCCACACCTTGCCGCCACGCTTGATGTGGCGGGTCATCGCGATACGGGCCGACTCGATCTGCCGGTTCGTGACGTAGTGACCCTCGATCGCCTGGATCCCGAACTCGCCGAAGGCGAGGCGGGTGCCACCCTTGGCCGCACCGGTCCGCTTGGGGTGGTGCTGCTTGCGGTGCTTGATCCGACGGGGCATCAACATGGCGCTCAGGCCTCCTGTCCGGCGCTCGGGGCTGCCTCGGCAGAAGCAGCGGCGGGGGCGACGGCAGGAGCCTCGGTCGTCGACGGAGCGCTGCCGGCCCCGTCCTCACGAGGGGCGCGGCTGCCGCGGCTGGGACGCTCGCGCTCGCCGCCGCGGGTCGGACGACCGCGGCCGGGAGCCCCGGCGCGGGCCGCAGCCTGCGCCTGGCGCTCGGCGCGCGTCGCGGCGACCTCGCCCTTGTAGATCCAGACCTTCACGCCGATCCGGCCGAAGGTCGTCTTGGCCTCGTAGAAGCCGTAGTCGATGTCCGCACGCAGGGTGTGCAGGGGCACACGGCCCTCGCGGTAGAACTCCGTGCGCGACATCTCGGCGCCGTTGAGGCGGCCCGAGCACTGGATGCGGATGCCCTTGGCGCCCGAGCGCATGGTGGTCTGCATCGCCTTGCGCATCGCGCGACGGAACTGCACGCGGCCGCTGAGCTGCTCGGCCACACCCTGGGCGACCAGCTGGGCGTCCACCTCGGGGCTCTTGACCTCGAGGATGTTCAGCTGGACCTGCTTGCCGGTGAGCTTCTCGAGCTCGCCGCGGATGCGGTCGGCCTCGGCGCCACGGCGACCGATGACGATGCCGGGGCGCGCGGTGTGGATGTCGACGCGGACCCGGTCACGGGTGCGCTCGATCTCCACCTTGGCGATGCCGGCCCGCTCCATGCCCTTGGAGAGCAGCTTGCGGATCGCGACGTCCTCGCCGACGTACGCCTTGTAGAGCTTGTCGGCGTACCACCGGCTCTTGTGGTCGGTGGAGATGCCCAGGCGGAAGCCGTTGGGGTGGATCTTCTGGCCCATCAGACGGCCCGTCCCTTCGTGTTCTTGCGGGCGGCCACGACATCGGCCGGCTGCACAGCCAGCGTGATGTGGCTGGTGCGCTTGTTGATGCGGGTGGCGCGGCCCTGTGCACGCGGACGCCAGCGCTTCATGGTCGGACCCTCGTCGACCATCGCGACGGAGACGACCAGGTCGGCCCGGGTGAGGTTCTCGGTGGTCTCGGCGTTGGCGATGGCGCTCTCGAGGACCTTGTAGACGGTCTCGGAGGCCGACTGCGGCGCGAAGGCGAGCAGCGACAGCGCCTCGTCCACGGGCATGCCGCGGACCAGGTCGACGACCCGGCGCGCCTTGAGGGGCGTGATCCGCACGAAGCGGGCGCTGGCGAAGGCTCCCGGCTGGTCGCCGAGCAGCGACTCACGACGGGCGCTGGTGCGATTGCGCTCGGTGACACTCATCGACGACGTCCCTTCCGGTCTTCCTTCACGTGCCCGCGGTAGGTGCGGGTCGGTGCGAACTCCCCGAGCTTGTGACCGACCATCGAGTCGCTCACGAAGACGGGGACGTGCTTGCGACCGTCGTGCACCGCGATGGTGTGGCCGATCATGGCCGGCACGATCATCGAGCGGCGCGACCAGGTCTTGATCACGTTGTGGCTGCCCTTGTCGTTCTCCGCGTCCACCTTCTTCATGAGGTGGTCGTCGACGAAGGGGCCCTTCTTGAGACTGCGAGGCATTGTCGGTTACTTCCTACCCTTGCCGGACTTGCGACGACGGATGATCTGGGAGTCGGAGGCCTTGCGCTTGCGCGTGCGGCCCTCGGGCTTGCCCCAGGGGGAGACCGGGTGGCGACCACCGGAGGTCTTGCCCTCACCGCCACCGTGCGGGTGGTCGACGGGGTTCATCACGACACCGCGGACGGTGGGCCGGCGGCCCTTCCAGCGCATCCGGCCGGCCTTGCCCCAGTTGATGTTGGACTGCTCGGCGTTGCCGACCTCGCCGACCGTGGCGCGGCAGCGGACGTCGACGAACCGCATCTCGCCCGAGGGCATGCGCAGGGTGGCGCGCGAGCCCTCCTTGGCGACCAGCTGGGCGCTCATCCCCGCGGAACGGGCGATCTTGGCGCCACCGCCGGGCCGCAACTCGATGCAGTGGATCGTCGTGCCGACCGGGATGTTGCGCAGCGGCAGGTTGTTGCCGGGCTTGATGTCGGCGTTGGGGCCGGACTCGACCGGCGTGCCCTGCGTCAGACCGTTGGGCGCCACGATGTAGCGCTTCTCGCCGTCCACGTAGTGGAGCAGCGCGATCCGAGCGGTGCGGTTGGGGTCGTACTCGATGTGGGCGACCTTGGCCGGCACGCCGTCCTTGTCGTAGCGACGGAAGTCGATGATGCGGTAGGCGCGCTTGTGACCGCCACCCTGGTGCCGGGTGGTGATCCGGCCCTGGTTGTTGCGGCCGCCCTTCTTGGGCAGCGGGCGCGTCAACGACTTCTCCGGCGTGGTCCGGGTGATCTCGACGAAGTCGGCCACCGACGAGCCACGGCGGCCCGGAGTGGTCGGCTTGTACTTGCGGATTGCCATCAGATTCTCAGTCCCTCACTAGACCCGGTCAGGAGACCGGACCTCCGAAGATGTCGATGCGGTGACCCTCGGCAAGGCTGACGATGGCGCGCTTGGTGTCCTTGCGCTTGCCGAGCCCACTGCGGGTGCGGCGCGTCTTGCCCTGACGGTTGAGGGTGTTGACCGAGGTGACCTTGACGTTGAACACCTTCTCGACCGCGATCTTGATCTCGGTCTTGTTCGCGTCCGGGCGGACCAGGAAGGTGTACTTGTTGGCGTCGAGAAGGCTGTAGCTCTTCTCCGAGACCACGGGCGCGATCAGGACGTCGCGGTGGTCCTTGTGGATGGTGCTCACGCGGAGGCCTCCTCGTCGGTCGTCTCGGCGGCGGCGCTGTCGGTCGAGGACTCGTCAGCGTCGGCCTTCTTGGCGGTCTTCTTGGCCGCGGTCTTCTTGGCGGCGGCCTTCTTGGCGGCGGCCTTCTTGGCGGGCTTGGTCTCCTCGACCGGCTGGCCGGTGTAGACCTCGAAGGCGCCCTTGGTGAAGACCACGTCGTCGGCGGCGATCACGTCATAGGTGTTGAGCTGGTCGACGGCCACGATGTGCACCTCGGGGGCGTTGCGCAGCGACAGCCAGCTGATGGCGTCGGTGCGCTCGAGCACCACGAGGTACTTGACGCGGTCGCTCAGCCCGGCCAGCGCGGCGAGCGCCGACTTGGTCGAGGGCGTGTCACCCGAGACCAGGGCCTCGATGACGTGCACGCGACCGTTGGCCGCCCGGTCCGAGAGCGCGCTGCGCAGGGCGGCGGCGATCATCTTCTTGGGCGTGCGCTGGGAGTAGTCGCGCGGCTGCGGGCCGTGGACGACGCCACCACCGGTGAACTGCGGCGCACGGGTCGAGCCCTGACGGGCGCGGCCGGTGCCCTTCTGCTTGTGCGGCTTGCGGCCACCGCCGCGAACCTCGCCGCGGGTCTTGGTGGCGTGCGTGCCCTGGCGGGCCGCGGCGCGCTGGGCGACGACGACCTGGTGGATCAGCGGAATGTTGACCGGCGCGCCGAAGAACTCGGCGGGCAGGTCGACCTTCAGGGTCTTGGCAGTCACAGCGCAGCCTCCTTCTTGGCGGCCGAGCGGAGCACGATCAGACCGCCCTTGGGGCCGGGAACGGCGCCCTTGAGCAGGATCAGGCCCTTCTCGACGTCGACCGCGTGGACGGTGACGTTCTGGGTGGTCACGGTGTCGCCACCCATGCGGCCGGCCATCCGGGTGCCCTTGAAGACGCGACCCGGGGTCGCGCAGGCGCCGATGGAGCCCGGCTTGCGGTGGTTGCGGTGCGCGCCGTGCGAGGCGCCCACGCCGTGGAAGCCGTGTCGCTTCATGACGCCGGCGAAGCCCTTGCCCTTGCTGGTGCCGGTGACGTCGATCTCCTCGCCCACGGCGAAGAGGTCGGCGGCCAGCTCCTGGCCCACGTCGTACGACGACGCGTCGGCGGTGCGGATCTCGACCACGTGCCGGCGGGGCGTGACGCCCGCCTTGGCGAACTGTCCGGCGTCCGGCTTGTTGACCTTGCGTCCCTCGATCTCACCGAACCCGACCTGGATGGCGTTGTAGCCATCGCTCTCGGGCTTGCGGACCATGGTGACGACATTGGTCGAGGCGGCGATGACGGTGACGGGCACGACACGGTTGTTGTCGTCCCAGACCTGGGTCATGCCGAGCTTGGTGCCCAGCAGTCCCTTGACGTTTCTCTCGACGGTCATGGCAGATATCTCCCGTGCCTCAGAGCTTGATCTCGATGTCGACGCCCGCAGGGAGGTCGAGTCGCATGAGCGAGTCGACCGTCTTCGGGGTCGGGTCGATGATGTCGATGAGGCGCTTGTGCGTGCGCATCTCGAAGTGCTCGCGAGAGTCCTTGTACTTGTGGGGCGAGCGGATCACGCAGTAGACGTTCTTCTCGGTCGGCAGCGGCACCGGCCCGGCCACCTTCGCACCCGTGCGCGTGACCGTGTCGACGATCTTGCGCGCCGAAGTGTCGATCACCTCGTGGTCGTAGGCCTTGAGCCTGATGCGGATCTTCTGTCCCGCCATGTGCTCTCTCGTCCTTCTCAGCTGGCCCTCGCGGGCACCGCGTGCAGTTCATGTCTCGGTCGACCTCGGGTGAGGCCTCCCGCCCGGTTCCACCCGCCCCGGCCCGCCGACCCCCGCGGTCGGGCGTGTCGCGGCTGTTGGACGGCGCGACGCGCACCCCCTGCGAGAGGGTCTGCGTTGTGGTTGTGGATGGCACCCGACGGTTCGTCGGGCTGAACGGGTTCCTCCTGGCCGGGGCCGAGGTGGTGCGGACGCACGCGCGACAGCCTCACTTGGTCGGAACCACGATTCAGCAGTCAATGTGCGGCGCACCCCGATCGAGCAGGTGGCACCCGCCGGAGCAACCGGAACAGTTTGTCAGAGAGCAGGGCACACGCCAAATCGGTCTGGTGGCCGTTGCACGGGGACTCCGATCGGGCCTGACAAGATAGCCGTCCCAGCCTGCCCCACCCACCCGAGCCGGAGGCCGCACGTTGTCCGGGCACGAGCACTTCCCGCCACCTGGCGCTCCCCCGCCGGGGCCACCGCCCGGTCCTGCGTTCGCGCCAGGAGGCGGGGCGCCCCCCTTGCCGGGCCAGTTCCAACCGGGCCAGCTCCAACCGGGCCAGTTCCAACCGGGCCAGTTCCAACCGGGGATGGCGCCGGGCCCGACACAGGGCATGGCCCCGGGCGTTCCGGGCTTCCACGGGGCCGCCCACAAGCCCGGCGCGATCCCGCTGCGCCCGCTCGGCCTCGGCGACATGTACGACGGGGCCCTCAAGATCATCCGCTTCAACCCGAAGGCGACGGTCGGCTCGGCGGTGCTGGTGGCCAGCGTGGCGATGGCGGTGCCGATCGTGATCACCGCGGTCGTCACCTTCGCCTTCGGGCTCACCCTGGACCTGGAGGCGACCTCCTTCTCCACCAGCGAGGTCGTGGGGCTGGTCGTGTCGGTCGGGTCGCTGGTCCTGGGGCTGGTGCTGCAGAGCCTCGGCCTGGTCCTGGTCACCGGGATGGTCGCCCACGTGACGGCCGCCGCCGCGATCGGCCAGCGGTTGTCGATGGGTGAGGCCTGGGCGCGCACCCGGGGCAAGCGCTGGCGGCTGATCGGACTGACCACCCTGCTCGGGCTCCTGAGCCTGCTGGGGTTCGCCGCGTACGCCGCCCTCTGGATCCCGGTCATCCAGCTCGGTGACCTCGGGACCGCGGTGATCTTCGGGCTGGTCACCCTGCCCCTCTTCCTGGTCGCGCTCTGGCTCTTCTGGGTCCGCGTCTACTACCTGCCGGTCCCCGCGCTGATGCTCGAGCCCGTCGGCGTCTTCGGTGCGATCGGCCGCGGCTACCGCCTCACCCGCAAGGCGTTCTGGCGGACCTTCGGCATCGGCATGCTCACGCTGCTGGTCACCTCGATCGCCGGTCAGGTGCTGGCGACGCCGATCGCGGTGGTCGGCCAGGTGGCCGCGGTCGCCGGCGCCACGAGCGAGTACGGCGCGCTCATCCTGATCGTCTCGCAGGCCCTGTCCTCGGTGGTGACCGCCGCCTTCGTCGGTCCCTTCACGTCGGCCGTGACCTCGCTGCAGTACCTCGACCAGCGCATCCGCAAGGAGGCCTACGACGTCGAGCTGATGACGCAGGCGGGGATCACCGCTCGATGAGCTGGTCGGCCTCGGTGCTTCCGGTGACGGACCCGCCACTGGACCCGTCCGGCGGCGACGGCCGCTCGCTGCTGCGCCGCGAGCTGCTCAAGCCCGAGTACAACGACCAGGCCCTGATCAGCCGCTTCGTCGACTGGCTGCGCGACAAGATCCTCGACGGTGTGGGCGCCGCGTCCGGCTCACCGCCGTACACCGCCTTCGCCACCATGGTCGTGGCCGTCGCGCTGGTGCTGGCGCTGGTCTGGCTCGCCGCGCGCGTACGCCGCTCGCACGCGGGGCCCGGGTCGGCCGGTCCCGCGCTCGGGGGCGAGCGGCTCTCCGCGAACGAGCTGCGCCGCCGCGCGGAGGCGGCCCTCGACGCGGGCCGGTCCGAGGAGGCCCTGGTCGACGCCTTCCGGGCCCTCGCGGTGCGGCAGGTGGAGCGAGCCAGGATCGAGGACGTCCCGGGCGCGACCGCCCACGAGCTGGCCGTGCTCCTGGCCGAGGCGTTCGGGCCGCAGGCCGGCCGGCTGCGCGACGCCGCCGACCGTTTCGACCTGGTGCTCTACGGCCACCGGGCGGCGACCCCCGACCAGGCGCGCGCCGTGCTCGCCCTCGACGACGACCTGGTGGGGGTCCGGTGAGCGCCCCCTCGACCTCGACCACCGGCACCGCGGCGCCGCGTGGACGCCTGCGCCTGTGGCAGCGGCACCGCTCGACGCTGCTGATCGTCGTCGGCCTGGCCCTGGCGGTCTTCGTCGTGCTGGTCCTCGGCGGCGGCTCGGCCAGCACCGGCCCTCTCGACCCGGACAACCCCGGCCACCTGGGCGGCCGGGCGCTGGCCCAGGTGCTCGACGACCAGGGGGTCGAGGTCGACGTGGTGCGCTCCGCGGACGGCCTCGACGGCGCCGGCGTCGACGCGGGCACCACCGTGCTGGTCACCTCGGCCGACAGCCTGGGCGAGTCGACCGTGGAGCGGCTGCGCGCGGCCGGCGCCGGTCACGTCGTGGTCGCCGTGCCCGGCCAGAGCGTCGCCTCGGAGCTCGGCGCCGAGGTGGTCGGTCCCGCCAGCGATGCCACCGAGCAGGCCGCCTGCCAGGGCGCCGGGCTGGTCGCGCTCCTCGAAGGGCTGGAGATCCGCACCGGGGAGGGCTACGAGTACGCCGCCAGGTCGGGCTGCTTCTCGGGCGACCTGGGCGCTCTGCTCGCTCAGCCGGAGGACGGGCTGGTGGTGCTCGGCGCCACTGACGTGCTGCGCAACGGCGGCATCCTCCAGGCCGACAACGCCGCTGTGGCGCTGCGGCTGCTGGGCCAGGACGACCGGCTGGTCTGGTACGTCGCCGACGCGGCCGACCTCGCCGGCGACGACGCCGTCAGCCTGGGGACGCTGCTGCCCGACTGGCTGCGCCCGGCCCTGTGGGTGCTGGCGCTGGCGCTCGCCGGGCTCGTGGTCTGGCGGGCTCGGCGCCTGGGTCCGCTGGCCACCGAACCGCTGCCCGTCGTGGTTCGCGCCATCGAGACCACCCGCAGCCTCGGCCGGCTCTACCGCCGAGCGGACGACCGCGCGCATGCCGCGGCGTCACTGCGCGCAGCCGGCCGCGCGAAGGCCGCCGAGCGGCTGCGCCTGCCCGACCCCGACCGGCGCGGCGGGGACCCCCACGCGCTGATCCGCGACGTCGCGCGGCACCTCGGCCGACCCGTCACCGAGGTCGGCTACCTGCTGCACCCCGAGGCGCCCGCCCCGACCACCGACCAGGACCTGATCTCGCTGGCGACCGCGCTGGACGAGCTCGACAGAGAGGTACGCCGTACATGAGCCCGGACGAGTTGCCAGACCAGATGCCAGACCAGGCCTACGACGCGCAGGTCCGTGAGCGGCTCGGCGCCGTCCGCAGCGAGGTGGCCAAGGCGGTCGTCGGCCAGGACGCCGCCGTCTCCGGCCTGCTCGTCGCGCTGCTGTGCGGCGGGCACGTGCTGATGGAGGGCGTGCCCGGCGTCGCGAAGACGCTCCTCGTGCGGACCCTGGGCAGCGCGCTCGACGTACGCACGCGACGGGTGCAGTTCACCCCCGACCTGATGCCCGGCGACATCACCGGCTCGATGGTGATCGACAGCCAGCGCGGCGAGCTGACCTTCCGCGAGGGACCGCTCTTCACCAACCTGCTCCTCGCCGACGAGATCAACCGCACCCCGCCCAAGACCCAGTCGGCGCTCCTGGAAGCCATGGAGGAGGGCACCGTCTCGGTCGACGGGGTCTCCCACGAGCTGCCGCGGCCCTTCCTGGTGGCGGCCACGCAGAACCCCGTCGAGTACGAAGGCACCTATCCCCTCCCCGAGGCGCAGCTCGACCGCTTCCTCCTCAAGGTGGTGCTGCCGATCCCACAACGCGACCACGAGCTGGAGATCCTCCGACGGCACGCGCAGGGGTTCGACCCGCGGCGTGTCGCGGCGGCCGGCGTCACGGCGGTCGCCGGGGCGGCCGACATCGCCGCCGGTCAGGCGGCCGTGCTCGGCGTCCAGGTCTCGCCGGAGGTCACCGGCTACATCGTCGACATCGCCCGGGCCACCCGCGAGTCCCCCTCGCTCAGCCTCGGGGTCAGCCCCCGAGGGGCCACCGCGCTGTTGCGGGCGGCCCGCGCGTGGGCCTGGCTCAACGGGCGCGACTTCGTCACCCCCGACGACGTCAAGGCGCTCGCGCACGCGACGCTGGTGCACCGGCTTGGGCTGCGGCCCGAGGCGGAGCTCGAGGGCGTCGACGTCGCCGAGGTGCTGGCCTCCGCGCTCGGCTCGGTGCCGGTCCCCCGCTGAGCCGCGACATGGCGATCTCCGGCAGGGTCCCGCTGCTGCTGCTCCTCGGAGTGGTGGCCGTGCTGCTGCGCCCGCAGATGAGCACGACCTGGCTGTGGCTGCTGGTCGTCGTGGTGGCCGTGGTCGTCGACTGGGCGCTGGCCCCGCGACCCGACTCCGTGGCCCTCGATCGCCGGCCCCTCTCGTCGGTGCGCACGGGCTACCCGACGTCCACCGTCCTGGTCGCCGGCAACGCCGGGCGCCGGGCCCTGCACGGCCTCATCCGCGACGCCTGGCAGCCGACGGCCGGAGCGACCGGCAACCGGCACCGCGTGCACCTGTCCGCCGGCGACCGGGTGCTCCTGGAGACCCCGATGGTGCCGGTACGCCGCGGCGACCTGCGTGCGGTCGGCGTCACCGTGCGGCTGTGGGGGCCGCTGCGGCTGGCCGCCCGCCAGCGCACCCGCGAGGTCCCGGGGGCGTTGCGGTCGTTGCCGCCCTTCGAGTCCCGCAAGCACCTGCCCTCGCGGTTGCTCCGGCTCCGCGAGCTCGACGGCCGGGCCGCGGTGCGCGTGCGCGGCCAGGGCACGGAGTTCGACTCGTTGCGTGAGTACGTCCGCGGCGACGACGTCCGCTCCATCGACTGGCGGGCCAGCGCGCGCAACCGGAGCGTCGTGGTCCGCACCTGGCAGCCCGAGCGCGACCGTCGCGTCGTGCTGGTGCTCGACACCTCCCGCACGTCGGCTGCCCGGGTCGAGGACGTGCCACGCCTCGACTCCGCCATGGACGCCGCCCTGCTGCTCGCAGCGCTCGCCGCCCGCGCCGGCGACCGGGTCGACTTCGTGGCCGGTGACCGGCGCGTCCGCACCCGCCTGCGAGCAGCCGGCTCCCGCGAGGTGACCGCGCAGCTGCAGGACGCGATGGCGACCCTCCAACCCGTGCTCGCCGAGGCCGACTGGGCCGGCCTGGCCGCCGCGGTCACCGCGATGGGCCGCCAGCGTGCCCTCGTCGTCCTGCTCACGCCCCTCGAGCCGTCGGCGATCGAGGAGGGCCTGCTCCCCGTCCTCCCCACCCTGACCCGCCACCACAGGGTGATCCTGGCGTCGGTCCGCGACCCTGCCCTCGGCGAGCTGACCAGGCACCGCCGGTCCGTCGACGAGGTCTACGACGCCGCCGCCGCCGAGCAGGCACTCCGCCGCCGTCGGCGTACCTCGGAGCTCCTCTCGGCCCTCGGCGTCGACGTGGTCGACACCGACGCCGAGCGGCTCCCGCCGGCGCTGGCCGACCACTACCTGATGCTGAAGTCGAAGGGTTTGCTCTGACGGACCTGTCGGCTTGCGGTCGCCGCTGCCGGCTCGCCGAGCGTCTCGGGATCTCGTCGTACCTGGTGCGTCGACGTCACCAGTAGTCGGTGAGGTTCGCTCGGTCAGCCGGGGGATCTCGCCGGATCGATCACGCAGCCGACGCGACCTTGTCCTCCAACAACGCCGCGTCGAGGTCACCCGTGTGCCCGCGCGCGTACGCCGCGCGCCCGAGCCCGAACACGTAGGCGAAGAAGCACGCCTCGGCCAGGATGCCGATGCCGACCCTCGCCTCGGTGGGCAGCGGCGACGGCGTCACGAAGGCCTCGATGATCCCGCTCACCAGCAGCACGGCCACGAGCCCGAGGGCGATGGTGCCGGCGGTGCGGCCCTCGCGGGCGACGGACTGCGTGCGCGTCAGGGAGCCCGGCTCGATCCACGACCAGAAGAGCCGCAGCCCCATGCCGCCGGCGACGAAGACGGCGGTGAGCTCGAGCAGGCCGTGCGGGAGGATCAGCCCGAAGAAGTGGCCGCCGTGGTCGTGGCGGATCATGATCGAGCCGATGATCGCCAGGTTCGCGATGTTGTTGAAGAGCAGGTAGACCACCGGCAGGCCGAGGATCCCCAGCGCCAGGCACAGCGCCGACACCCACGCGTTGTTGATCCACACCTGCAGGGCGAAGTGAGAGGCGGCGTTCTCGCTGTAGTAGTTCTCGAAGTCCTGGTTGACCAGCTGGTCGACCTGGGCCGGATCCATCAGCGACTGCTCGACGACCGGGTTGCCGAGCAGCCACCAGATCATCACGCCGGTGACGAGCACGTTCGCCGCGAGCGTGCCGAGCCACCAGTAGCGGATGCGGTACAGCGCGGCCGGGAAGCGCTCGGTGAAGAAGCTCACGACGCCGCGCCAGGACGCGGTGCGGGTGCCGGCCGACCGGGTCCGGGCCTTGGCCAGCACGGACGAGAGGTAGGCGACGAGCGAGGCGTCCGGGGCGGAGGTGCGCACCACCGAGAGGTGCGTGGCCACCTGCTGGTAGCGCTCGACCAGCTCGTCGCTCTCGGCCCCGGACAGCCGCCGCTGCCGGGTCAGCTCCTCGAGCCTGCGCCACTCGTGCACATGAGCGTGCACGTAGGCGTCGAGGTCCACGCGGCCCAATCTACGGGCCTCCTCGATCGGCGGAGTACGGTGACGGCGATGTCCACGGGTCTGCCCTCGCCAGCCGGGGAGTTCGCCACCCTCACCGACGACGACCTCGTCACCGGCGAGGCGGTCGCGCTCGACCTGCCGCCGGCCTCGCTCGGCGCGCGGATGGTCTCGGGGCTCATCGACATCATCGCCACCGTCGCCACGCTCATCATCGTGGTGCTCCTGGTGCTGCCGATCGCGCTCCAGACCGACGACGCGCTGATGTGGGTCGCCTACGTCGGCACCATGATCACCGTCTTCCTGGTGGTCCCCACCACCTTCGAGACGCTCACCCGGGGGCGCAGCCTCGGCAAGCTGGCGATGGGGTTGCGGACCGTGCGCGACGACGCCGGACCCATCTCGTTCCAGCACGCGTTCGTGCGGGCGCTGATCGGGTTCGTCGAGATCTACGCCTTCTCCGGCGTGCCCGCCTTCTTCTCGGCCCTGCTCAGCAGCAAGGGCAAGCGTCTGGGCGACTACGCCGCCGGCACGTACGTCGTGCGCGAGCGGGTCGTGCTCCGGCTGCCGATGCCGGCCCCGATGCCGCCGCCGCTGGCCCGCTGGGCCGCCAGCGCGGACATCGCGTCGCTGCCGACCGGCCTGGCCGTCGCCGTACGCCAGTTCCTCGGCCGCTCAGGGCAGATCGACCCTGCGGTGCGGCACGACCTGGCCTCCCGCCTGGCCGACCAGGCACGTCCCTACGTCGCGCCCGCACCACCGCCCGGCACGCCGCCCGAGGCGTTCCTGGCTGCCGTGATCGCGGCCCGGCGCGACCGTGACCACCGGCGGCTCCACCGCGAGGCCATGCTGCGTCACCGGCTGACCGCGCGGCGCTGAGCACCGCCGCGCTCGCCGACCACGCGGGGGATGGTCAGGCAGAGCGCGGCTGCCAGCACGCACAGCCCGCCTGCCGTCATCCAGGCCGAGAAGTAGTCGCCCTGGCTCGTGCGGATCCAGCCGGCGAAGCTGGCAGCGACGCCGGCGCCCACCATGTGCGCGGCGAAGACCCAGCCGAAGACCACGCTCGACCGTTCGAGACCGAAGTGCTGGCGGCACAGCATCACCGTCGGCGGCACGGTCGCGACCCAGTCGAGGCCGTAGAAGACGATGAAGACGAAGAGGCTCGGCTGCACGTGCGGCCCCAGCAGGTAGGGCACCGCGAGGAGCGAGAGCCCGCGGAAGAAGTAGTAGCCGCACAGCAGGTAGCGCGAGTCGACCCGGTCGGTCAGCCAGCCGCTGGCGATGGTGCCGATGATGTCGAAGATCCCGATCGTCGCGAGCAGCGTCGCGCTCGTGGTGGCCGGCATCCCGTGGTCGTGGGCGGCGGGGATCAGGTGGGTGCCGATCAGTCCGTTGGTCGACCAACCACAGATCCAGAAGGTCACGAAGAGGATCCAGAAGGTGCGCGACCGGCTGCTCTCCTTCAGCACGCGGATCGCGACCCGGGCAGCTCCCTCCGACTGTGCGGTGGGACCAGGAGGCGCCACCGGCAGCGGCTGCGCCCCCGGCACGGGGACCTCGACCGGCAGCTCGACCGGCGTGTCGCTTGGGGCCGCGCCGTACGCCGTGGTGCCGACGTCCTCGGGGCGGTCGCGCAACAGCCACCACACCAGGGGCACCAGCGCCAGCGCGAAGCCGCTGACCAGGAAGGCCGCGAAGCGCCAGCCCGGGCCCTCGGCGAGACGCGCGATCGCCGGGAGGAAGACCAGCTGCCCCGTCGAGCTGGCCGCCGAGAAGACGCCCACCACCAGGCCCCGGTGCTTCTCGAACCAGCGGTTGGCCACGATCGCGCCGAAGACCAGCGCGAGAGAGCCGGTGCCGATGCCGACCGCGAAGCCCCACAGCACCCACAGCTGCCAGGGCGACGTCATCACCAGGGTCAGCCCCGAGCCGACCGCGACCAGCGTCAGCGAGGCGGCCACCACTCGGCGTACCCCGAAGCGCTCCATCAGGGCGGCCGCGAACGGCGCCGTCAGGCCGTAGACGATCAGGTTGAGGCTCACCGCGCCCGACGTCGTCGCGCGGGACCAGCCGAAGTCCTCCTCGAGGGGGACCAACAAAGCCCCGGTCGAGGAGCGGAAGCCGGCCGCGGCGATCAGGGCGGCCATCGTGACGGCGGCGACCCACCACGCGCGGTGCACGCGCGGCCGCGTGGCCCGCTCGACGGTGGCTGTCACGACCGAATTCTAGGAGCGACGCCGGCGATCAGCCGCCCGCCGGACTGCCAGGCAGGATCGATCCCCGGCCAACCTCCGTGTTCTCTTGTGAACGCCGCGCTCCGGATCTACCGTCGAAGAATGTTGGTGGAGATCGGGAGGGTGGCGCTGGCCATCGTCGCGTTCTCCCTCGCGGTCGCCTGCCTGTTCAACCTCATGGTCGGCTGGGAGCCCTGGGCGAAGCCCGCGGCCCGGTTCACCGCCTGGCGCGAGAGCCGCCGGCCCGTGGTCCCCCTCACCCGTCCGCTCGAGGAGCTGGCCGTCCAGGCCCGCCGCCTCGGCCGCCGCTTCCACCACCCGCCGGAGGGTCAGCGCTTCGAGAAGTGCGAAGCCGTACGCCGCGCCTACGACACCGTGCTGGCCGAGGCCAGCCAGGCGCTCGGTGTCACCACCCTGCTCACGGTGATCGCTCCAGGACCCGAGCTCGACCTCGAGCGGCAGCGCGTCGAGCTCGCGCTCGAGGAGAGCGGCTTCGAGCTCGGCCTGCCGCTCTAGCGACCCGGACAGGAGTCCGGGCACGGGCTCACACCCGCTGGTATGCCAGGTCGGTGATCGCCCTCCCGACAGCGATGCCCTTGCGCTCGAACTTGGTCATCGGCCGCTCCTCCCACCGCTCGACCACGCCACCGGACAGCCGTGGCTCGGCATCGAGCACCGCGGCCATCACGTCGGCGTACGCCGCCCAGTCGGTGGCCAACCGCCAGGTCGCTCCGGGCGCCAGCCGGTCGGCGGCCAGCGCCGCGAAGGCGGGATCGACGAGGCGGCGCTTGTGGTGGCGGGTCTTCGGCCACGGGTCGGGGAAGAAGGTCCACAGCCCGGCCAGCGCGCCGCTGCCCACGAGGTTCTCGAACGCCCAGACCGCGTCGAGAGCGCAGAACCGCACGTTGGTGGCACCCACGCGAGCGACCTCGGCCAGGGAGGCGGCGATGCCGGGCACCCACACCTCCAGCGCCAGCACGTCGAGCTCGGGGTGCGCCGCGGCGAGCGCGGCCGTGGCCTCGCCCACCCCCGACCCGACCTCCACGACCAGCGGCGCCGCGCGGCCGAAGCGGTCGGCCAGCACGAACCCGGGGTCGTCCACGTCGTCGACGGGGATCACCCAGTCCTCGTGGTGCGCCACCCAGGCCGCCTCCTGCGACGGCGTGAAGCGACTGCCCCGACGGGCATAGCTCAGCACCTCACGGACCGGACGTCCGTCCTCGGTGAGCCGCGCCGCTCCCCTGCGTGCCGGCCGGGCCCGAGGGGACGGGCGGCCAGGCGTGTCGCTCACGGGTTGATGAGGTATCCCGAGTCGAACGAGGACTCCGACGTCCCGGCCACGACGGCGATCGCGAAGATGGCGACGAACGCGAGCACGGTGAGGATCAGCAGCACGCTGGCGATGATGCCGCAGATGCGTCCGGCGTTGGCCGAGCTGCGGCCGCCGATGGACCCGCGGCCGGCGTCGATCTCCCGGACCACGCGGTTGCCCATCACCCATGCGAAGGGCCCGAGGATCTGGCACACGACGAGCGAGACGATGCCGAGGACCAGGACCGTCGTCGACTGCGGGTGGTCGGGCGGCGGGCCCGCGTAGCCGCCGTACTGGGGCTGCTGCCCGCCGTACTGAGGCTGCCCGTACTGCCCGTAACCGGAGTACTGCGACGGGTCGGCCTGCTGCCCGCTCGACCAGCTCGGACGGTTCGCCTCGCCCTCCGGCTGGGACTGGTACGGGTTGGTCGGCTCGCCGCCGCCAGGGTTCTGCGGATCTCCGGCCGGGGTCCCCGAGGGAGGAGTCTGGTCGCTCATGCGGGCCATCCTGACACGGCTAGCCTCCCTCTCGTGGCCACAACGGAACTGCCAGACGGTCGCGTCGCCCAGCTGTGGTCCGGCGGTGCGGACGGCGAGGACCCCGTCGTGCTCTTCTTCCACGGTTGCCCCGACACGAGGTGGGCGGCCCGCTCGGGCGAGGAAGCCGCGCGGCGGGCCGGTGTGCGGCTGGTCAGCGTGAACCGGCCTGGCTACGGACGGTCCTCCCCTGCAGCCTCCACACACGCGTCGGTCGCCGACGACGCGGCGACCGTCCTCGACAGCCTCGGCATCGGTGCGGTGGCGGCGCTCGGCATGTCCGTCGGGGGCGCGTACGCCGCGGGCTTCGCCGCCCGGCACGCCGACCGGGTCAGCGGGCTGGGCGTGGTCGGCACGCTGCCCATGCCGACGACCGGCGAAGCAGCGGGCAGCACCGTCACCGAGGCGATGGCGGCCCTCAGGCCGGAGTTCGAGGCGTGGGCCGCGTCGATGGACGTGAGCGACCCCGACGACGAGGCGGTGGCCGCGCGCTGGACGGCCTCGCTGCCGGAGCAGGACGGCGCACTGGTCGGTGCGCGGCCGGCGCGCGAGGTCGCCGCCGCCGCCCGTGAGGCGCTCGCGTCCTACGACGGCTACCTGCGCGACGCCGCCCTCACCTTCCGGCCGTGGGACGTCGACGTCTCCGCGGTGCGCTGCCCGACCTGGCTGTGGTACGGCGGCGCCGACGAGCGCGCCCGGCCCGGTGCCGACTGGTTCGCGGCGCAGATCCCGCACGCCACCGTCACGATCCGGCCGGGGGTCACGCACTGGGCGACGCTCGCGGCGTACTGGGACGAGATCCTGACGACGCTGACTTCCGGTGGTCGAGCATCGAGCGAAGCGAGCGGATAGTCGAGATCAACCAGAACGACCCCGGACCTTGCGGTCCGGGGTCGTTCTCTGTGCTGTGCTTTAGGTTGCCTTTCGGCTCACCGGGCCTCGACTCGCCCTTGCGCGACTTCGCAAGCTCAGTCGCGGGGCTTGCTCGACCTGACCGAGCTACGCCGAGGGCGACTTCGTCGCACTCGGCTGCTCGGTCACTTGGTGATCTTGGTGACCCGGCCGGCGCCGACGGTCCGGCCACCCTCGCGGATGGCGAAACGCAGGCCCTCGTCCATGGCGATCGGCTGGATCAGCTCGACGGCCATCTCGGTGTTGTCGCCGGGCATGACCATCTCGGTGCCCTCGGGGAGGGTCACCACGCCGGTCACGTCCGTGGTCCGGAAGTAGAACTGCGGACGGTAGTTGTTGAAGAACGGCGTGTGACGGCCACCCTCCTCCTTCGACAGGATGTAGACGCTCGCGTCGAAGTTGGTGTGCGGGGTGTGCGTGCCGGGCTTGATCACGACCATGCCGCGCTCGACGTCCTCGCGCTTGGTGCCGCGAAGCAGCAGCCCGACGTTCTCGCCGGCCTGACCCTCGTCGAGCAGCTTGCGGAACATCTCGACACCGGTGACGGTCGACTTCTGCGACTTCTCGCGGATGCCGATGATCTCGACCTCCTCGTTGACCTTCACGATGCCGCGCTCGATACGGCCGGTGATGACCGTGCCGCGACCGGTGATGGTGAAGACGTCCTCGACGGGCATGAGGAACGGCTTGTCCGTCTCACGTGCCGGGGTCGGGATGGCCTCGTCGACAGCCGTCATGAGCTCCATGATCGACTCGCCCCACTTCTCGTCGCCCTGGAGCGCCGGGAAGGCGGCCACGCGCACCACGGGGATGTCGTCGCCGGGGAACTCGTACTCGGAGAGGAGCTCGCGCACCTCCATCTCGACGAGCTCGATGAGCTCCTCGTCGTCGACCATGTCGCACTTGTTGAGCGCCACGACCAGGGCGGGGACGCCGACCTGGCGGGCGAGCAGCACGTGCTCGCGGGTCTGCGGCATCGGACCGTCGGTGGCGGCGACCACGAGGATCGCGCCGTCCATCTGGGCCGCACCGGTGATCATGTTCTTGATGTAGTCCGCGTGACCGGGGCAGTCGACGTGCGCGTAGTGGCGCGACTCGGTCTGGTACTCGACGTGCGCGATCGAGATGGTGATACCGCGCTGACGCTCCTCGGGGGCCTTGTCGATCTCGTCGAAGGCCGAGGCTGCGTTCAGGGTCGGGTACTTGTCGTGCAGGACCTTGGTGATCGCCGCGGTAAGAGTGGTCTTCCCGTGGTCGATGTGACCGATCGTGCCGATGTTGACGTGCGGCTTGGTCCGCTCGAACTTCGCCTTAGCCACTGGGGCTCCTCCTGTGTGTTGTTACTTGACTCGTAGGTGTCGTGCTGTGCCGAGGGTCCGGCGGGAATCCGTGGACGATTATTCGCCGCGGACCTTCTTGATGATCTCGTCGGCGATGCTCGTGGGAACCTCGGCGTACGAGTCGAACTCCATCGAGTACGACGCCTGGCCGGAGGTCTTCGACCTCAGGTCGCCAACGTACCCGAACATCTCCGACAGCGGCACAAGGGCGTTGACGACGTGGTCGCCGTGACGCTCTTCCATGCTCTGGATGTGACCGCGACGGGAGTTGATGTCGCCGATGACATCACCCAGGAAGGTCTCCGGGGTGATGACCTCGACAGCGAACACCGGCTCCAACAGGACCGGCTTGGCCTTGCGTGCCGCCTCCTTGAACGCCTGGTTTCCGGCGATCTTGAAGGCGAGCTCGGAGGAGTCGACGTCGTGGTAGGCGCCGTCCTCCAGGGTGAACTTCACGTCCACCATGGGGTAGCCGGCGAGCACGCCGAACTCCATGGCGTCCTGGCCACCCTGGTCGACCGAGGGGATGTACTCCTTCGGGATGCGACCACCGGTGACGTTGTTGACGAACTCGTAGCCCGCACCCTGACCGGTCTCGGGGTCGATGCTCGGCTCGAGGGTGATGAGCACCTTCGCGAACTGGCCCGACCCACCGGTCTGCTTCTTGTGGGTGTAGGAGTGCTTGGAGACGGTGCCGCGGATGGTCTCGCGGTAGGCGACCTGCGGCTTGCCGACGGTGGCCTCGACGCGGAACTCGCGCTTCATCCGGTCGACCAGGATCTCCAGGTGCAGCTCGCCCATGCCGGCGATGATGGTCTGCCCGGTCTCCTCGTCCGCCTTCACCGTGAAGGTGGGGTCCTCGTCGGACAGCCGCTGGATGGCGGTGCCGAGCTTCTCCTGGTCGCCCTTGGTCTTGGGCTCGATCGCGACCTCGATCACCGGGGCCGGGAAGCTCATCGACTCGAGCACGACGGGGTGCTGCGGGTCGCAGAGCGTGTGGCCGGTCTTGGTGTCCTTGAGGCCCATCACCGCCACGATCTGGCCGGCGCCGACCGACGCGATCTCCTCACGCTTGTTGGCGTGCATCTGGTAGACCTTGCCGATCCGCTCCTTGCGGCCGTTGACCGAGTTCATCACGGTCGTGCCGGCCTCGAGCTTGCCGGAGTAGACCCGGACGTAGATCAGCTTGCCGAGGTGCGGGTCGCTGGCGATCTTGTAGGCCAGGCCGGCGAAGGGCTCGGAGTCGGCGGGCTGCCGCTCGATCTTCTCGTCCTCGTTGTTGGGCTTGTGGCCCACGATGGCGTCGATGTCGAGCGGCGACGGGAGGTACTTCACGACCGCGTCGAGCAGGGGCTGCACGCCCTTGTTCTTGAACGCCGTGCCGCACAGGACCGGGTTGATCTTGTCGGCCAGCGTGGCGCGACGGATCGCGGCCTCGAGCTCGTCGACGGAGAAGGTGCCCTCCTCGAGGTACTTCTCCATGATCTCGTCGTCGGCCTCGGCCAGGGTCTCGAGCAGCTTCTCGCGGTACTCGTCAGCCTGGGCCTTGAGCTCCGCGGGGATCTCCTCGACCTCGTAGTCCTCGCCCATCTTGGTCTCGCCGCGCCAGGTGAGCGCGCGCATCCCGACCAGGTCGACGACGCCGAGGAAGTCGGACTCGGCACCGATCGGCAGCTGGAGGACCAGCGGGGTGGAGTTGAGGCGCTCGACCATCATGTCGACGCAGCGGAAGAAGTCCGCTCCGGTGCGGTCGAGCTTGTTGACGAAGCACATGCGCGGCACGGAGTACTTGTTGGCCTGGCGCCACACCGTCATCGTCTGCGGCTCGACGCCGGCCACGCCGTCGAAGACGGCGACCGCGCCGTCGAGGACGCGCAGCGAGCGCTCGACCTCGGCGGTGAAGTCCACGTGACCGGGGGTGTCGATGATGTTGATCTGGTGGTCCTTCCACCAGCAGGTCGTCGCGGCGGACGTGATCGTGATGCCGCGCTCCTGCTCCTGCTCCATCCAGTCCATCGTGGCCGCGCCCTCGTGGACCTCACCGATCTTGTAGGTGATGCCGGTGTAGAAGAGGATGCGCTCGGTGGTGGTGGTCTTGCCGGCGTCGATGTGCGCCATGATGCCGATGTTGCGGACCTTCTTCAGGTCCGTGGTGATGTCGACAGCCACAGTGGGTCTCAGTCCCTTGGAAAAGTAGGTGTGGGCGCAGGTGAGGGGCCGGGCCTCCCATCAGGGAGACCCCGCGCCCGGTGTCACCAGCGGTAGTGGGCGAAGGCCTTGTTGGACTCGGCCATCTTGTGCGTGTCCTCGCGCTTCTTCACTGCGGCACCGAGGCCGTTGGAGGCGTCGAGGATCTCGTTCATCAGGCGCTCGGACATCGTCTTCTCGCGGCGGTCGGCGGCGTAGCCGACCAGCCAGCGCAGGGCGAGGGTCGTCGAGCGGTTGGGCTTGACCTCGATCGGCACCTGGTAGGTCGCACCGCCGACGCGGCGGGACTTGACCTCGATGGCCGGCTTGACGTTGTCGAGGGCACGCTTGAGGGTGACGACGGGGTCGGTGCCGGTCTTGTCGCGGCAGCCCTCGAGCGCGGTGTAGACGATGCGCTGGGCGACCTGCTTCTTGCCGTCCTTGAGCACCTTGCTCACGAGCTGGGTGACGACCTGGGACCCGTAGACAGGGTCGACGTCGAGGGGGCGCTTCGGGGCGGGACCCTTGCGAGGCATCAGCAGGCCTCCGTAGCGCAGTGGCGGATCTGGGAGATGGTGGGCACCGGGTGGTTCCCCTTCTTGTCCTCTGTCACGGCCCGGCACTCTGCCGGGCACGGTGGTGTTGCGGTGTAGTCGTGCCTTCGTGATCTGTGCTGCGCGGTCCCGGTCGGCGCGGGGGTGGCCCCCATTGCCGCGGGCTCGTGAGCGCATGCGAGAGGTGCCGGGCGGACCCAGACACAAGGTTTGAGGCTACTCCGCGCCTAAACCCCGGTCAAAACGCCGGGACGCCCCTGCACCAGCCGCTCGGCACGGCGTACGCCGCGCAGGTACAGCAGGCTCGCGGCAGCCACACCGGCCATGGTCATCAAGCCCCCGAGGATCAGCGTCCAACGAGCCCCGAAGCTCTCGCCGACCCAGCCGACGACGGGCGCCCCGAGAGGCGTGCCACCCATGAAGATCATCATGTACAGCGCCATGACGCGCCCGCGCATTCCCGGCGTGGTGTGCAGCTGCATGAAGGTGTTCGCGGCGGTGATCATCGTCAGCGCCGTCAGGCCCAGCAGCGGGGTCATCAGCGCGAAGGTGAGGTACGTCGGCATCAGCCCGGCGGCGACCTCGATCGCCCCGAAGGTCAGCGCGGCCCCGACGACCAGCCGGTGCCGGACCGACGTGCGGCTCGCGGCCATCAAGGCCCCGGTCAGCGAGCCGACCGCCAGGAAGGTGCCGAGCAGGCCGTACTCCGTGGCGCCCTTGCCGAAGACCTGGGTCGCCATCAGCGCCGAGGTCATCTGGAAGTTCAGCCCGAAGGTGCCGGTGAAGAACACGATGGCCAGGATCAGCATCAGGTCGGGCCGCTCGCGGACGTAGGCCACGCCCTCGCGGATCATGCCGGGCTCGCGCGGCGCCACGTCCGGCGAGTCCAGGCGGCTCATGTCCAGGCCGCGCAGCGCCAGGATGGGGGCGGCGTACGTCAGCGCGTTCAGCAGGATCACCCAACCCGTGGCCTGGGCGCCGCCGCCCAGCGCGCCGATCAGGACGCCTGCTACCGCGGGACCCACCAGGCGCGCGGCGTTGAACGACGCGGAGTTGAGGCCGACCGCGTTGGTGAGGTCGTCCTCGGACACCAGCTCGGAGACGAACGACTGGCGCGCGGGCGCGTCGAACACCGCCGCGGTGCCGAGCAGGAGGGCGAGGACGTAGACGTGCCAGGTCTCCGCCACGCCGGTGACCGCGAGCACTCCGAGGATCGCGGCGGGGACGGCCATGCCGATGTTGGTGAGCTGGAGCAGTCGCTGCTTGGGCATCCGGTCGGCGACCAGACCGGCCACGGGGGCGAGCAGCAGGAAGGGCAGGAACTGCAGGCCGGTCGTGATGCCGAGGGCGGTGCCGGAGCCACCGGACAGCTGGAGGACCAGCCAGTCCTGCGCGATGCGCTGCATCCAGGTACCGGTGTTGGACACCATGCCGCCGGCGGCGTACAGGCGGTAGTTGGCGTTGTGCAGGGAGCGGAACGTCGGGGACAAGATGCCTTTCGCGGGGAGGTTCGGGCCGGTGGTTCGGGCAGTGGTTCGGTCAGTGGGTCAGTCGGTGCCGGCCAGCCGGTCGAGGATCGGGGCGGCCCGGCGCAGGACGTCGCGGTCGTCGGGGTCGAGCTCGGCCAGCCGCTGGGTGAGCCAGGCGTCGCGGCGCCGCCGGTCGGCGAGCACCGTGTCGCGGCCCCGTTCGGTGATCCTGACGACGACCAGCCGGCCGTCTGCGTCGCTGGTGCCGCGCTCGACGTAGCCGTCGTCCTCGAGGCAGTTGACGGTGCGGGTCATCGAAGGCGGCTGCACGCGCTCGCCGCGGGCGAGCTCGCCGACGGTCTGGCCGTCGCGCACCGCCAACGCCCCCAGCACGGCCATGGCCCCGAGGCTGAGCTCGTTGTCGGGGTGCCGCTCGAGGGCGAGCCGCCGCCGCAGCCGCATGACCCCGATGCGCAGCTCGCTCGCTACCCCCGCGTTGGTGCGGGCGACCTTCTCTGACGTCGGCATATCGATAGCGTAACTCATTACCCTTGCTAGGTATTCCTCGTCACGTCCCGCTCCTGGGCGGGTGCCCCGTTTTGGTCCGGCGCCGGGTCGGCTGCGTAGGTTGGGTACGCCGCGTCGACCAGGACCCCGCAGTCACACGAAGGAGCCCAGGACCCGTGACCCGACCAAGCCGTGCTCTCGCGTTCGTCGCGATCGGCGGCGCCCTCACCATCACCGCCGCCTGCTCGGGCGGAGGCTCGGACGAGGAGCCGCCCGCCAGCGAGTCGTCGTCCGGAGTGACCGCGAGCCTGCTGCCGCCGATCGCGCAGGCCGGCGCCGACGTGGCGTCCGCAGACGATGCCGAGGCCGTGATCGCCGCTCGCACCGAGCCCGCCGAGGAGGGCGTCGAGCTCACCCTCGAGCAGGACGCCGGGTCGGGTTGGGAGGAGGTCGGCACCGCGGAGACCAACGCCGCCGGCACGGCCGACTTCGTCGTCAGCGGCGGCACGGACGCGTCGTACCGCGTCTCCGCCGACGGTGGCGCGCCGAGCAAGGTCTCCGGGACGTGGACGCTCGAGTCCGGCGACGAGTTCGACGGCGACGCCCTCGATCCGGCCCAGTGGTACCACCGTGGCGGGGAGTACAACCCCGAGGGCCTGCGCGCCTGCTCGAAGGGATCCCCCGACGCGGTCGACGTCAGCGGGGGCGCGCTGGCCCTCCGCGTGCAGGTCGACCCCGATCGTGCGGGTGAGTCCTGCGAGGCCAAGGCCGCCGACGGCAAGTCCCTCGGACGGTTCCCCTACCGGCTCAACGGGCACGTCGCGAGCACCAAGCTGTTCCGCTACGGCGTCACCGCCGCGCGGATCAAATTCCAGCCCGCACGCGGCCAGCACGGCTCGTTCTGGTTCCAGTCCCAGCTCGCCGCAGCCAACCACGAGGACGCAGCCAGCGGTGGCGCGGAGATCGACGTCGTCGAGTACTTCGGCCGTGACGACGACGACCGCCTGGCCAGCTTCGTCTACTACCCGAGCCCGGACGGCATGGCGAAGGAGGGCGACTGGATCGAGGAGGCGAGCCGCTTCCTCACCGACCAGGACGACGACTGGTACAAGCGCTACCACGTGTTCGCCCTCGAGTGGACCGAGGACGAGTACGTCGTCCGCATCGACGGCCAGGAGGCCTGGCGCACGGACAAGGGCGTCTCGCAGCAGCCCGAGTTCGTCGTGCTCAGCCTGCTCAGCTCCGACTACGAGCTGCCCAAGCTCAAGGGTGCCCCGCTCCCCCAGACCATGTCGGTCGACTGGGTCCGGCACTGGTCCCAGGGCTGACCCGCCCGGCCCGCTAGCCGGCGGCCGCAGCGGGTACGACGTCGGGGTGAACGACTCCGCTGACGACCTCCGCTCACGATGGGGGTCCGCCCGTCGACCCGACCGCCCCTCCGAGCACCCACGACCCGACGGCGCCGACGACGCCACCGTCGCCGCCCTCGGCAAGGTCTCCGAAGCGCTGGAGGCGGTCGAGCACGCTCGCGGTCACCTCTATGCGTTCCACCGGCTCTCCGGGACCGCGGACCTCACCCTGCAGGACGGTGTCGCCCAGCTGCGCGACGCCGGACACGCCGACCTGGCCGACCTGGTCGACGAGGTGCTGGTGGGCCGCGACGTCATCGACGGACGCTGGACCTTCCAGCTGGTCGAGGCGTACGACGCGTCGTACTGGTCGGCCTTCCGGGACGTCGAGGCCCACCTGCGCCAGGAGACCGGGGTCGAGCAGCACACGTACGAGGCGGAGCTGAAGACCCGGGAGCAGCGCGGCGGCAGTCTCGACTGAGCTCGACCACCGGTGGTCGAGCCGGGTCCAGACCCACCGGTAACCTCGGACCGTGGACCTCCACGACGACCAGCCGATGCAGCACGAGATCGGCAACCGCACCTACATCGTGGCCGACGTGGACCCGCTCGACGTCGACGGGGTGCGCACCGTGTCGGTCGGCGTCGGGCTGTGGCTGCTCGGCTTCCTCGCGCTGCTGCCGTTCTACGGCCGCCTCGACGAGGCGGGGCACGGCTGGTGGCTGTGGACCTGCCTGGCAGGGTTCGGTCTGGGTCTCTTCGGCCTGGAGTTCTGCCGCCGCCGCAAACGGGCGCGCGACGAGCTGCGCGCGGCCGCGTCCGACGATCTCGACTGACCGGGCTCGACCGACCAGGCTCGACTGACCGGGCTCGGGTCAGAGCGGGTCGAACTCGTCGTCCCAGTCGTCGAGCGCGTGCTGGGGCAGCGCCTTGGGCAGGTGGCGCTTCTGCAGGGTGACCTCGGAGTGCGCCCCGCACCCGTGGTCGAAGGAGACCACGCGGCCGTCGTCGTTGGCGTTGCCGTTGGCACACACCCCGAAGGACTCGGAGAGCGAGCCCGCCACCCGGATCAGGAAGCCACAGGTCCGGCACGGCTCGGGCGCGGCCTGCGCGAGCGGCGAGTCGGGGCCGCCGAGGCCGTCGTACCAGCGCTGGGCGGCCTGCTCGCGGCCTTCGAGCGAGAGCGTGCGCACCCGGCCGATACCGAGCTCGAAGGCCACGGAGTGCACCTGCGCGACGTCGTCCTCGCTGAGGCCCTCGTCCTCGCCGACGGCGTACGTCGGCACGAGCCGCTCGTCGTCCTCCTCGACCGGGAGCAGGTCACCCGGGGACAGGTCGCCGGGCTTGATGCGCTCCTTGTAGGGCACCCAGGGCGGCGCGACGATCGCCTCGTCGCCGGGGATCAGCACGATCTCGTCGACCGTGACGGACTTCTGCCGCGAGGCCCGCGCCACGGTGACCGACCAGCGCCACCCGAGGTAGCCCGCCCGCGTGCACGCGAACAGGTGGGTGGCGACCCGGTCGCCCTCGACGAGCGCGCCGAGGTGGTCCCCCACGTCGCCTTCGTCGACCTCCTCGACCAGGGCCGCGCGTGCCCGGTCGACGGCACCCACGACGGTCGCGTCGCTCTTGGCACGGGCGGTCGACGCCACAGGGGTCAGGGTCACCGGGAGATTGTCGCTCATCGCGCCACCGCTGTCAGGTCGTGGGCCCGGCCGGCTCGGCGCGTGCCCGGTCCGCGTGCCCTGTCTCGGGGCAGGATGGGGCAGTGACCACGAGCCAGCCGGGGCACCGCCCCGCCGACCCGTCGGGTCGCGAGCGCGCCCGGCAGGCCGGGCGGATCGTGGGGAGCGGCGCGAAGGTCGCCGGCAGGGGTTTCGCGGGCGCCGCCCGGGTCACCGGCAGGCTCGGCCGCGCCACGCTGCGCCAGGCCCGCCGGGGCGCCGAGGCCGAGGGGGCAGGGCAGTCCGGGCTCTCGCGGCTGATCGAGCTGCACGCCTTCAACGCCGCCGGCGACGCGGCCGTCGCGATCTCGCTCGCGGGCACGCTCTTCTTCCAGGTCCCGACCGGTGAGGCCCGCGGCCAGGTCGCGCTCTTCCTCGGGCTGACGATGCTGCCGTTCGCGATCGTGGCGCCGCTGATCGGGCCGTTCCTGGACCGGTTCGCCCACGGCCGCCGTTGGGCGATCGGCTCGACGATGGCGATCCGGGGGCTCCTGTGCCTGGCTCTTGCCGGGGCGGTGGTCGACGAGTCCGGCTGGCTCTTCCCGGCCGCGCTGGGCGTCCTGGTGTCGTCGAAGGCGTACGGCGTCACGCGGGCCGCCGCCGTGCCCCGCCTGCAGCCCGAGGGCGTGAGCCTGGTCAAGGCCAACGCGCGCACGTCACTGGCAGGGGTGGTCGGGGTGGCCGTGTCGGCACCGCTGGCCGGCCTGGCGGCGTACTTCGGGCCCGAGTGGTCGCTGCGCTACGCCTTCCTCGTCTTCGTGCTGGCCACGATCTGGGCGATCCGGCTGCCCCAGCGGGTCGACTCGAGCCTCGGCGAGGGCGAGATGACGCTGCGCGGCAGCGAGCACCCGACGCCCGGACGCAAGGGCCGGCCGCGGATGCGGATCCCGGGCACGGTCGCCTTCGCACTGCGCTCCAACTGCGGGCCGCGCTGGATGTCGGGCTTCCTGACGATGTTCATGGCGTTCCTGCTGCGCGAGAACCCCATCGGCGACTGGCGCCCCGAGGTGCTGCTCGGGATGGTGGTCGGCGCCGCCGGTCTCGGCAACACCCTCGGCATCGCGCTCGCCTCGCTCCTCAAGCGCATCAACCCCAAGATCACCGTCGTGCTCGCGCTCGTGGTCGATGCCGTGATGGCGCTGGTGGCGGCGCTGTTCTACGGGCTGGTGCCGCTGCTGCTGCTCGGTCTCACCGCGGGACTCGCCCAGTCGCTGGCCAAGCTGTCGCTCGACTCCACGATCCAGCGCGACGTCCGCGAGCGGGTGCAGACCTCGGCCTTCGCCCGCTCCGACACCACCCTCCAGCTGGCGTGGGTGATCGGCGGCTTCGTCGGCATCGCGATGCCACTGATGCCGCGCACCGGGCTCGGCGTCGCCTGCGCGGTGCTCACCGCGTGGCTGGTGTTCGTCGTGGCGACCCGACCGGTCCTGGCCGTCAGCGCTCGAGCTCGTCCGCCAGCGCCCTGAGCAGCTTGGCCGCCGGCTTGGCGGACTTGGCGTCGGGGTGCCGGCCGTGCCGGTAGCCCTCGCCGACCGCGTCGAGGAGGCGGATGGTGTCCTCGACGATGGTCGCCATCTCCTCGGGGTTCTTGCGCTTGGCCTGCGCCCGCGCCTCCGCCCGGTTGCGGGACACCGAGGGCGGGTTGTCGAGCACCCGCACCTGCAGGGCCTGCTCGCCACGCCGGCCCTGGGCGATGCCGAACTCCACCCGGGCGCCGTTCTTCAGCGCCTTGGTGCCCTCCGGGAGCGCGTCGGCGTGGACGTAGACGTCGGGGCCGTCCTCCTGCGACAGGAAGCCGAAGCCCTTCTCCTCGTCGAACCACTTCACCTTGCCAGTGGGCACGGTCCTGCTCTCCCTACGTGCGCTGCTCGTCCTGCCGCGGCGGCAGGTGCCCGGCAAGCCTATGTGGCGTGCTGTTGCGGGTGCCAACCCGATAGGCCGGCGCGCGTGGCCACAACCGTTCAATTGCGCGGAAATGGTCGGCCCCGGAGCCCACGCACGGCCACAACCGTTCAATTGCGCGGAAATGGTCGCCCCCGGGACCCACACGCGGCCACAACCGTTCAATTGCGCGGAAATGGTCGCCCCCGGGACCCACACGCGGCCACAACCGTTCAATTGCGCGGGAATGGTCGGCCCCAAAGCCCACGCACGGCCATAACCGTTCAATTGCGCGGGAATGGTCGGCCCGGGTCAGCGCTCGCCCGACACATGACCGTCGAGCCAGGCGGGGAAGTCGACCAGCGACGGCAGCACCACGTCCGTGCCGGCAGCCCGCAGGTCCTCCTCGCTCGAGCCGCCGGTCAGCACCGACACGCTCAACGCCCCGGCGGCGTGCGCACCTTCCACGTCGTGCACGTGGTCGCCGACGTAGACCGACACCCGCTCTGCCAGCAGCACGTCCGCCTTGCCGACGCCCCAGACGCCACCGCCGAGGTGGTCGAGGTCGACGCCGAGGTGGTCGAGGTGCAGGCGGGCGTTGGGGCCGTGCTTGCCGGTGACGACGACGACCCGGCCGCCGTGGCGGCGTACGGCGGCGACGGAATCGGCCGCACCCGGCAGCAGCGACACCGGCTCGATCGCCAGGTCGGGGTAGAGCGCCCGGAACCGCTCGACGGCCGCCGGCACCCGCTCGGCGGGGAGGTAGTCGGCGAAGACGTGGTGCAGCGGCGGCCCGAGCGCTGCGGTGATCTCGGCGATCGCGAACTCGACGCCCAGCTCGTCGCCGAGGACGTCCAGGACGGCGCCGATGCCGGGTCCGGTGTCGATGAGCGTCATGTCGAGGTCGAACCCCACGGCAAGTCGCTCCATGACCTGAACCGTAGGACGGTCGTTTGAACCGAGGGGAACGGGGTGCCACCATGACCGGCCTGCGCGAGTATGGACAGTTCACCGGAGAAGACGATCATCACTGTGGCCCGAGGAGGTGCGCGATGAAGAGGTCGACCCGTGTGTCGCTGACGTCCGCGCTGGTCCTGGCAGCCGCGTTGGCCTCCCTCGCGCTGCCCTCGAGCACCGCCCGGGCCGCGGACGACTCGAGCCTCTACCTCGTCGCCCTCGAAGGGCCTGGCGTCACCGGCACCGGCGGCCGTGAGACCGGCACCGCCACGCGGGCGCGGCTGCTCGCCGAGCAGGACGCGACCCTCGCCGTTGTCGGGGCAGCGGAGCCGGTCTACCGGTGGACCGAGGCGCTCAACGGGTACGCCGTGGCCCTGACGCCCGGCCAGGCCACCTTGCTGGCGGCCGACCCGGCCGTGGCGCTCGTGGAGCCCAACGAGGTCCGCGCGCTGGCCGCCGCGCCCGGGCGGCAGGGCACTGGACCGGGCACCGGGGCAGCGCCCGGGTCGGCGTCCGGGCGCGCCCGCGGCGGCGCCGGCACGGTCATCGGCGTGGTCGACTCGGGGTTGTGGCCCGAGAGCGCGCTCTTCTCGGGCGTGCCGAGGCTCGGCAAGCGCCCGCAGGGATTCCGCGGCACCTGCGCGGAAGGCCCGGGCTGGAGCGCGGACACCTGCCAGCGCAAGGTGGTGGGAGCCCGGTGGTTCGTGGACGGGTTCGGCGTCGACCGGGTGCGCAGCTCGTCGTACCTCTCCCCCCGCGACGACAGCGGCCACGGCAGCCAGGTCGCCTCGATCGCCGCGGGCAACGCCGACGTGTCGGTGCGGGGCAGCGGCGAGACGCTGGGCACCTTCTCCGGCGTGGCGCCGCAGGCCCGCCTGGCGGTCTACAAAGCCTGCTGGACCGCACCCGACCCCGCTGACGACGGCTGCGCCACCGCCGACCTGGTGACTGCGGTCGACGCCGCGGTGGGCGACGGCGTCGACGTGCTCAACCTGTCGGTCGCCGGTCCCGTCGAGGTCGACGTGCTGGAGCGGGCCCTGCTCGGCGCCGCCGAAGCCGACGTCGTGGTGGTGGCCGCAGCCGGCAACACCGGCCGGACGGCGTACGCCGCGCACCCCTCGCCGTGGGTCACCACGGTCGGAGGTACCTCGACGGCGCTGCCGGTCGGCCGGGTCAGGGTGGACGGCGGGCCGACGGTCGAGGGCTCGATGGTGTCGCGCCGACCCCTGCCGCAGGCCCGGATCGTGCTCGGTGCCCGGGCGGCGGCGCCCGGAACCGCGCCGCAGGACGCCGCCCTGTGCACCCCCGGCTCCCTCGACGCGGGCGTGGTCGCGAACGCGATCGTCGTCTGCGCGCGCGGCAGCATCGGCCGCCTCGACAAGTCGGCGGCGGTCGCCAGGGCGGGCGGCGTCGGCATGGTGCTGACCGACACCGGTGGCGGTGGAGCGGGTGTGGCGCTCGACCTGCACGCCGTACCGACCGTCCATCTCGCACGTCGTGCGGGACAACGGCTCGCCGCGCACCTCGCCCGCCACCCCCGGGCCCGCGCTCGGCTGACGCCCGCCCGCGACGTCCGCGGACCGGTCCACGTGCTCCGCTGGTCGGGCGGCGGTGACCCCGCTTCGGCCCTGGTCAAGCCCGACCTGGTCGCGCCCGCCACTGGCCGGCTCGGCGCGCTGCCCCCGCGTCCCGACGGCAACCGGTTCGGCTACCTCACCGGCACCTCGGCGGCCGCCGCCCACGTGAGCGGCGTCGCAGCCGTCCTGCGCACCCGGCACCCCGACTGGTCGGCGGCGGCCCTGCGGTCCGCCCTCACCACCAGCGCCCGTCCCGTCTCCGGCGCCGCGCTGCGCCAAGGAGCCGGCCGTAGTGCCGTCGGAGCCGCGCTCCACAGCCGGCTGGTGCTCGACGTCCCCGCCGGTGACTACCGGCGCTGGCTCGACGGGGACCTGCGGCCGGCCGACCTCAACGCGCCGTCCGTCCTGCTCTCGCGGGCCGGCACGGTCACCCGCACCCTGACCAACCTCGGGTCCCGTGCGAAGTACTTCTCCTCCTCTGCCCGAGGCTTCGACCGCCGCTCGGTGCTGGTCACGCCCGCCGCCGTGACGATCCCCGCGGGTGGGTCCGCGACGTTCACGGTCACGGTGGCCGGGGGGCGGGCCGCCGACGACGGGTACGTCGTGTGGCGCGGCGCGGACGGTTCGCGCTTGCGGCTGCCGGTCGTGCTCTCGCGCTGATTCGAGGGGCAACAACTGCGCAATTGCGCGGGAACGGCGCTCGTGTACGCGGCGAGGCGCGCCATAACGGCGCAATTGCGCGGAAACGGGCCTCACGCGGCCACCCCTAGACCAGGCCGAGCTCCCGCGTCGACTGCTCGCGCATCTCGACCTTGCGGACCTTGCCGGTGACGGTCATGGGGAACTCGGAGACGACCTTCACGTAGCGCGGGATCTTGAAGTGCGCGAGCTTGCCGGTGGCGAAGGCCCGGACTCCGTCTGCGTCGAGGGTGGGAGCGCCGGCCCGGAGCTTGATCCAGGCGCACAGCTCCTCGCCGTACTTGTCGTCCGGGACGCCGATCACCTGGACGTCCTCGATGTCGGGGTGGGTGTAGAGGAAGTCCTCGACCTCGCGGGGGTAGATGTTCTCGCCGCCCCTGATGACCATGTCCTTGATCCGGCCGACGATGACGCAGTAGCCATCCTCGCGCATCACGGCGAGGTCGCCGGTGTGCATCCAGCCGTCGGGGTCGATGGCCTCGGCGGTCTTCGCGGGCTCCTCCCAGTAGCCGAGCATCACCGAGTAGCCGCGGGTGCAGAACTCACCGGGCTCGCCGCGCTCGACCGTGGCACCGGTCTCGGGGTCGACGACCTTGATCTCGACGTGCGGGTGGACGCGGCCGATGGTCGCGGTACGCCGGTCGAGGTCGTCGTCGCCGCGGGTCTGGCAGGAGACCGGAGAGGTCTCGGTCATGCCGTAGGCGATGGCGACCTCGGCCATGTGCATGTCGTCGATGCAGCGCTTCATCACCTCGATGGGGCACACCGACCCGGCCATGACGCCGGTGCGCAACGACGACAGGTCGTGCTCGGCGAAGGACTTCGCGTTCTGCATGGCGATGAACATCGTGGGGACGCCGTACACGCCGGTGCACCGCTCGTCGGCGACGGCCGTCAACGTCACGTCCGGGTCGAAGCCGGGCCCAGGGATCACGATCGTCGCGCCGTGGGTGATGCAGCCGAGGGTGCCCATCACCATCCCGAAGCAGTGGTAGAAGGGCACCGGGATGCAGAGCCGGTCCTCCTCGCTGAAGCCGATCAGCTCGGTCGTGAAGAAGCCGTTGTTGAGGATGTTGCGGTGGCTCAGGGTGGCGCCCTTGGGCCGGCCGGTCGTGCCCGACGTGTACTGGATGTTGATCGCGTCGCCCGGCGCGAGGTCCGCCATTCGCTCGGCCACCGCGTCCGCCGGCACCCGCTCCCCCTCGGCCACCAGCGTCGCCCAGTCGTCGGTGTCGAGATAGACCACCCGCTCCAGGCCGGGACAGCTCAGCCCGACCTCGTCGAGCATGGAGCGGTAGTCGCTGGTCCGGAACGCCGACGCGCTGAACATCAGGCGCAGGCCCGACTGGTTGACGGCGTACTCCAGCTCGTGGGTCCGGTACGCCGGGTTGACGTTGACGAGGATCGCACCGACCTTCGCGGTGGCGACCTGCACGAGGGTCCACTCCGCGACGTTGGGCGCCCAGATGCCGACCCGGTCGCCCTTGGCGATCCCGGCCGCCAGCAGACCGCGCGCGACGTCGTCGACGTCACGGTCGAGCTCGGCCCAGGTCCAGCGTCGCCCGGACGCCACCTCGACCAGGGCCTCACGGTCGGGCCACGCCGCGACCGTCCGCTCGAAGGCCGCGCCGATCGTCTCGTCGAGCAGGGGCGGCGAGGTCTCGCCGGCGGCGTAGGACTCCATCCGCCGAACGTACGCCGACGATCGCGGCACCGGTAGGTTCAGGACACGTGGACACCGACGCGATGCTGCTGATGCTTCAGGAGGTCGCGGACGAGGTGATCAACCCGCGCTTCCGCGCGCTGGAGTCCGACCAGATCCACGAGAAGGCCCCGGGAGACCTGGTCACCGACGCGGACCGCGAGGCCGAGGTGATCATCGCGGCGCGGCTCCGCGCGGAGTTCCCGGACGCTGCCGTGCTCGGCGAGGAGGCGTTCGCCGGCGACCCGAGGTCGCTGGAGCGGTACGCCGCCGCCGAGCATGCCTTCACCATCGACCCGATCGACGGGACCAAGAACTTCGTCCGGGGCTCGAAGGACCACGCCACCATGCTCAGCGAGAGCCGGGGCGGTGAGGTGGTGCGGGGGTGGATCTGGCAACCGCAGCACCAGGCGGCGTACGTCGCCGAGAGCGGCGCGGGCGCCTACCGCAACGGCGAGCGGCTCACCCGCGCCACGCCGGACCCCGAGCCGGCGAGCTGGCGACCGGTGACCTCGCGGCGGCGCTTCGTGGGGCGCGAGCTCCCCGGGTTGCGGGCCTTCGAGCTCACCTGGGTGTGCTGCGGAGTGGACTATCCCCAGCTGGTCGAGGGTGCGGCCGACCTGGTCCTCTACGGCCCGCCGCGCCCCTGGGACCACGCGCCCGGCGGGCTGATCCTGCGCGAGGCGGGTGGCTTCCTCGGCACGCTGGACGGCAAGGTGTACCGCGCTCAGGGGCCCGAGCAGCGCGGGCTGATCGGGGCGGCCGACCAGGCGACGTACGCCCACGCGGTGGGACTGCTCGACAGCCTCTGACGGGCCCTAACCGACGCGGCTGACGGTCATCTCGCGGTCGCCGAAGCGCACGAGGTCACCGTCCAGCAGCGTCGCGGGCTTGCCCGCGGCGAGGTCGCGGTCCACACCCTGACGGACGAGCACAGACCCGTTGGTCGAGCCGCGGTCCATCACGACGAGCACTCCGTCGGGTGCGAGGTGGAACTGCGCGTGCGTCTTGGACAGCGACATGTCGGCCGAGGGCAGCGGGACGACATGACGGACCGGCTCCCCCGGGCGGGGTTCGGGACGCCGCCCGACCAGGCCCAGCCCCTCGACCACGAACGCCTCTCCGGTGTCGAAGACCACCCGCCAGCGCAGCCGGGAGGCCTGGCCGCCGCCACGCACGACGGTGCGCCCGTCCTCCGGTGACGCCGACGGCGTGGTGCGCGCCGGCGGAGCCGGGGCGACGGGCGGGGCGGGCACCGGCGCCGGGCGCACGGGGCGAGGTGCCGGGGCGGGCGCCGGAACGGGCGCCGGAACGGGTGCGGGGGCGGCGGCCACCGGGGGTGCCGGCACCAGGCGCATGGCGGTGAGGTTCACGACCTGCCGGGGGCCGCTGTCCTCGACCTCGACCTCGGCCGGCACCGGGCGTACGTCGACGACGACCGACCCGCAGAGCTGGTCGTGCCAGCCCCGCCGCTGCCGCCCCGGGTCGCTCACCGCCGTCCACGCCAGCGTCGCCAGGCCGAGCCCGAACGCCGGGAGCGTGGCGACCCAGAGGACCGCACCGCGCAGGAGCGCTGGGGCCACCCCGATCGACGCCCCGCTGCCGGCGCGGACGGTGCGCAGGCCGAGCAGCGCCTTGCCGGGGGTGAGTCCGGTCAGCCCCTGGCCCAGCGCGAACGCGACCCCGACGCCCAGCACCGCTCCCACGATCACGGCTACGCCGGTCGCGGTCTCACCCCGGTCGAGGAAGAGCCACCACGCCAGCCACAGGGCGGCGCCCTGCAAGCCCCACGAGACCAGCCGATCGACGGCGAACGCGTAGAAGCGACGGTCCAGCCCCGCGGCCGGGTACGCCTCGGTCATCTGCACTCAGACGTTGGTGACCTGGATGGTCACGCCGTCGCCGAGGTCGATGATCGCGCCGGGGATGAGCTGCACGGCGATGCCGGGCTGCAGGCTCTCGGGCGGCAGCCCGGGCTGCACGAGCACGGTGCCGTTGGTCGAGCCCAGGTCGGTGACCACGGCCGAGCCGTGGTCGGCGCCCGATCCCGGGCGCACCTCGAGGTGGGTGGACGAGATCTCCTGGTGCGGGCTCGGCACCGTGACCAGCCGGGGCTGCTCGGCGGCGCCGAACCTGCGCGCCTCCGGCGACCTGCCGACCAGGACCGCGCGATCGACCTCGACGGTCGCCCCGTTGGACAGCACCAGCCGGGCGACCGGGCGGGACGTCACCGCCGGAGCCTGGGGCTGTCCGGGGATGCCGGGCAGGGCCGGGCCCGTGGGCTGCCAGGCGCCCGGCGCCAGCTGCTCGGTCTGCTCGTCGTCCGGGTCGGGCTGCGCGTGCACGGGGTCGGGCAAGGGATCGGAGAGCGGGTCCGGAGTCGGGGCGACCGGCGCGAGAGAGAGCCCGTCGCGCAGGGTCGGCTGCGGTCGCGGCTCGCGCGGCGGCGCCAGGGGCTCGATCTCCGGCTCCTCGATCTCCGGCTCCTCGGCCAGCGGTTCGGGGGACCCCTCGAGACCGGTGACGTCCTCGCTGGCGACGGGATCGGCCGGCTCCGTCGACTCGTCCTCGACCTCGGGGACGGCCGCCACGTCAGCCTCGTCGGGCGCCGCGGCGTACGCCGGCTCGTCGACCCTGCCGACGCGGACCAGCCCGCTCACCACGCCGAGGTCGGGACCGTCGACGTCCTCGATCTCCACCGAGGTGCTCCGGACCCCGCGCACCCGGCGTTCCGCCCAGGTCGCGGCGGAGGCTCCGTCGAGCACGTCCTCGCCGTCCGCCGTGGTCAGCACCACCCGGGCCGGGCCACGCACGACCACCTGCATGAGGTCGTCGGCGACGCTCCAGAGCACGAACCCCTCGAGGTCGCTGAGCCCTCCGGCGAGCAGCGCGTCGAGCACCTCGTCGAAGCCGGCGCCCCCGTCCACCAGCTCCCACAGCGCGGCCACCCGGGCGCGCTCGCCGGGTGGCAGGAGCAGGCTGGCGGCCGACTGCGCAGGGTCGCCGAGCACGCCGTACCACGAACCGGGCCGGTAGGACCGAGGCGTCCTCGCGTCGTCGCTCACGGCAGGGCCCCCAGCTTCTGTTCGAGGCTGACCCCTTCGGAGGCCGAGCCACGGGCGTCGTCGGTGAGCAATCCCACCACATCGACCACGACCGCTGTCGCGTTGTCGCGCCCTCCGGCCTCCAGGGCGGCCGCCACCAGCTGGTCGGCCGCGTCGCGGGGGTCACCGACCTCCTGGAGGATCTGCTCGATCGCCCGGTCGTCGATCATCCCGTTGATGCCGTCCGAGCAGAGCATCAGCCGCTCCACGGCCGTCAACGGCAGCAGGAAGTAGTCCGCCTCGGCGTTGTCGGGGCCGCCCAGCGCACGGGTCACCACGTGCCGCTCCGGGTGCGTCTCCAGCTCGTCCTCGGTGATCGTCCCTGCCTCGAGAAGCTCCTGGACGACCGAGTGGTCGACCGAGACCTGCTCGAGGGTTCCGGCGTCGAGCCGGTAGATGCGCGAGTCGCCGAGGTTGGCCAGCAGCCACTTGGGTCCGTCGTCGTCGCCCACCAGGAGCCCGACGACGGCGGTGGTGCCGGCGTACCAGCGAAACGCGCCCTCGCGGCCGCCGCCCAGGCGCTGCTCGAGCGCGTACTGGTTGATCTCCTTCTGGGCGCGGACCAGCAGCTCGGCGATGGCCGCGGCGCCGCTGCGGGCGTCGTGCTCGGTGTCGACGAGCTCGGCGAAGACCTCCACGACGATGCGGCTCGCGACGTCGCCACCCTCGTGACCGCCCATGCCGTCCGCGACGACGAAGACGGGCGGGGCGGCGAGGTAGGAGTCCTCGTTGACGGACCGCACCTTGCCCACGTCGGTCGTGGCGCCGTAGTGCAGCTCGACCTTGCGGGTCGCGGCGGATCGGTGCTGACTCATAGGGCGGGACTCATCGGCCGGGTGCCACCTCCTGGGTGGGCGTGAGAGTAGCGGCTCGGGCGACTGTCGGCGCGCGAGCCGGGAGTAGCCTCGGCCACGATGGACGGGCACCGGACGCTGGCAGACCAGTTCAGGTCCTGGCCGGACCAGAGACTGGCCCGACTCCTCCGCGACCGACCCGACCTCGCCACCCCTGCTCCTCACGACTCGGCTCACCTGGCGTCCCGCGCCGCCACGCGCGCCTCGCTGGCACGCGCGCTCGACCGGCTGAACCGCTTCGAGCTCACCGTCCTTGATGCCCTCGTCCTCGCGGGTCAAACCTCGATCGACGGGTTGGCCGACCTCGTGCTCGCCGACCGGGCGTCGGTCGAGGAGGCAGCCACCCGGCTCGTCGACCTCGCGGTCGCCTGGGAGGCGCGTAGCGCGGAGGGTGCCGCACTGCGCCCGCTGACCGGTGTCGCCGAGTGCCTCGCCGGAGGTCCGGCGGCGGGCGCGAGCGGGTTGCACGCGCTCGAGCCCGACCAGACCGTCGACGAGGCACGCCGCCGCATCGACGCCCTGTCGGCGCCGGCCCGCGCCATGCTCGAGCACGTCGACGGCCAGGGCGGGTCCGGCCACACCGACGCAGCCTCGGACCCCGCACCCGACCCGGCCACCCCTGTGGGTGAGCTGCTCGCCCAGAGGCTGCTCGTCCCGCGGCAGCGCGGGCTGGTCGTCATCCCCGGCCAGGTGGGCCTGGCGCTGCGCGGCGGGCGTACGACGCGCGAGCCGGCCGACGTCCCTCCTGCGCTGGCGACCACGCCCCGCGGTGGTGACCTGGTCGACCGGACCGCCGCGGGTGCTGCGTTCGAGGCCGTACGCCGCGTCGAGCTGCTCCTCGACCACTGGGGCACCACCCCGCCCGGCGCCCTGCGCAGCGGTGGCCTCGGGGTGCGCGACCTCAAGGCCGCGGCGGCCCACCTGCACGTCGACGAGCCCGCAGCCGCGCTGCTGGTCGAGGTGGCGCACGCAGCAGGTCTCCTGGAGCAGGCCGTCGCGCCCGACGGCGACGGCGTGTGGCTGCCCACGGACCTCTTCGACCAGTGGACCGCCGATGTCGCGAGCGACCGGTGGTGGGCGCTGGTGCGCGCCTGGCTCACGACGCCGAGGACCCCTTCGCGGGTCGGCACCAAGGACGCGGCGACCGGCGGACGCACGGCCAACGCGCTCGCCCCCGAGCTCGCCAGCACCTTGCAGGTCGAGGCCCGCCGGATGACCCTCGAGGCGCTGGCCCTGCTGCCTCCCGGTGAGGTGCTCGCCAGCGGGACCGGCCTCCCCTCGCTCGTCGCGCGCGTCGCCTGGGAGCGGCCACGGCGCCCGCGCCTGCGCGAGGACCTGGTGGCCGCCGCGCTCAGCGAGGCGGAGCAGCTGGGCGTCGCCGGGCTCGGCGGCCTCGCGAGCGCCGGCCGGGCCCTGCTCGCCGGGGACGACAAGGCGGCGCGAGAGGCGCTGACGCCGCTGCTGCCCCAGGCCGTCGACCACGTGCTCCTGCAGGCCGACCTCACCGCCGTCGCGCCCGGGCCGCTCGAGCCGACGCTCGCCCGGACCCTGCACCTGGTCGCCGACGTCGAGTCCCGGGGTGGCGCGACGGTCTACCGCTTCACCCCGTCGTCCGTGCGCCGGGCCTTCGATGTGGGATGGCCGGCCGCCGACGTCCACGCGTTCCTCGCCGACGTATCGCGCACCCCGGTCCCGCAACCGCTGACCTACATGGTCGACGACGCCGCCCGCACCTTCGGCACCGTCCGGGTGGGCGCCGTCGAGGCCTTCCTGCGCGCGGACGACGAGGCCGCGCTCACCGAGCTGCTGCACCACCCCAAGGCGTCCTCGCTCGGGCTGCGCCGCCTGGCGCCGACCGTGCTCGTCAGCACCGTCCCCGTCGACGTGCTGTTGCCACGGCTGCGCGACCTCGGCTCGTCCCCCGTCGTCGAGGGGGCGGACGGCACCGTGCACGTCGCCCGCCCGGACCTGAAGCGGGCTCGGTCCCCCCGCGGCCGGCGGGCGGCCGGCCAGGTGGCCGCCCGCGAGACCTCCCAGGTCACCGCCGCCGTCGGCGCCGTCCGCGCCGGCGACCGGATGGCCGAGGTGCGCACCGTCCCGGTCGCCGAGCCGACCACCCCCAGCGGTGCCCTGGCGATGCTCCGCGACGCGGCCGAGGCGCGCCGGTCCGTGCTCATCGGCTACGTCGACAACGACGGCGCGTCCTCCGAGCGGCTGGTGGACCCGCTGCGCGTCGAGGGCGGGCAGCTCACCGCGCACGACCACCGCAGCGACGGGACCCGAACCTTCGCGATCCACCGGATCACCACGGTCCGCCCGACGGGGACGACCGCCTGAGGGCGCGGTCGTACTCTGTCGCGATGGACTTCCTGAGGTACGCCGACTCCTCGGCGCACCTCGTCAACACCCCCCTGCCCGACGAGGTCGCGCTCCGCGGGCTGCTGCGGTCGCGGCCGTGGCTCCAGGAGCAGGCCAAGGACCGCGACGCGATGCTCCTGCGCAAGTTCCAGCGCCAGCTGCGCCCGGTCTTCGAGGCCTCGGCGGCCGGTGACGTCAGCGCCGTGACGCGGCTGCTCAACGACCTGCTGGCCGGCCACCCCATCACCCCGCAGATCTCCGACCACGACCCCGGCGACCTGCACATCCACGTCGCACCGGGCGACTCCGGCGTCGCGAGCCTGCTGATCTCGGAGTCGCTGCTGGGCCTGGCCACCCTGGTGTGCGACCTCGGTGCCACCCGGCTCGGCGTCTGCGCCGCGGCGCCGTGCACCAACGTCTACGTCGACACCTCGCCCAACCGGTCGCGCCGCTACTGCTCCGACCGCTGCTCCTCGCGCGCCAACGTGGCGGCGTACCGCGCCCGTCAGCGTGCAGCCTCGGTCTAACCGGGCTCGAACCCGCGAACTCGATGGACAACCCTCCTAGGGTGGCGCCCGTGACCTCCGCCCAGCCCACCATCGAGCCCGTCCCGACCGCCGATCTCGACGAGGTCCTCGACCTCATCGCTGCCGAGCAGGCCCACCCCGACCGCGGCACGACGATGCTCGGTGAGACCCGCGACGGGATCGCCGCGGAGCTCGACGACCTCGAGCCCGACTGGCGCGGCAGCGTGCGGGCGGTCCGCGAGGAGGGCCGGCTCGTCGCAGCCGTCCTCGGCGACTGGGACGCCGAGCTCGGGCGGGCCTGGATCCACGGGCCATGGGTAGCCGGCGGTGACGCCGAGCTGTGGGCGCGCTGGTCACGCCCGCTGGTCGACGCGGTGCTCGCCCAGCTGCCCGACGGCGTCGACGACTGGGAGCTCGCCGCTGATGCGTCCCACGTCCTGATGGCGTCGCTGGGCGCCGACCTCGGCCTGTCGCCCAGCGAGGCCAACCACGTGTACACCGTCGAGGCCGCGGCGGTCGCCGGCTGGCCGGACCCGTCGGGCGAGGTGCGGCCCGCCGGTGTCGCCGACCGCGACGCCGTCCGGCCGTTGCACGACCAGGAGTTCCCGGCGACGTACGCCCCGGTCGAGACGCTGCTGCCGGACCCTCCGGACGGGAAGTACGTCGTGGTGGTGGCGACGGACGGCGGCCGCCTCCTCGGGTATGCCGCCGGGCGGGTGCAGGCCGACGGCGAGGGTTACCTCGACTTCATCGCGGTGAGCGACGACGCGCGCGGGCGCGGGACCGGCCGCGACCTGATGGCCGCCGTCTGCCGTCCGGTGATCGACGCCAGCACGACGGGCAAGCTGCACCTCACCGTCCAGGACCACCGCGTCCCTGCGCGGCGGCTCTACGAGTCGCTCGGCTTCGTGCCGTCACTGGCCATCGTCGGCTATCGCCACCGGCGGTCGGTGTAGGTGGGCCTCCCTAGACTCGACAGGTGACAGAAGGCCCGCTCATCGTCCAGTCGGACAAGACACTGCTCCTCGAGGTCGACCACGAGCTGGCGGCCGACTGTCGCAAGGCGATCGCACCCTTCGCGGAGCTCGAGCGGTCGCCGGAGCACATCCACACCTACAGGTTGACCCCGCTGGGGCTGTGGAACGCGCGGGCCGCCGGCCACGACGCCGAGCAGGTCGTCGACACGCTGCTGAAGTACTCCCGCTACGCCGTGCCGCACGCGCTGCTCGTCGACGTGGCCGAGACGATGGCCCGCTACGGCCGGCTACGCCTGGAGAAGCATCCCGTCCACGGCCTCGTGCTGGTCTCCACCGACCGGCCGGTGCTGGAGGAGGTGCTGCGCGCGAAGAAGGTCGCGGGGATGATCGGCGACCGCCTCGACGACGACACCGTCGTGGTGCACGCCTCCGAGCGCGGCAACCTCAAGCAGGCGCTGCTGAAGATCGGCTGGCCGGCCGAGGACCTCGCCGGGTACGTCGACGGCGAGGCGCACCCGATCGACCTCCGCGAGGACGGCTGGGAGCTGCGTGACTACCAACGCGCCGCCGCGGAGTCCTTCTGGCACGGCGGGTCCGGGGTCGTCGTGCTGCCGTGCGGTGCCGGCAAGACGATCGTCGGTGCGGCGGCCATGTCCGAGGCCCGCGCGACGACGCTGATCCTGGTCACCAACACCGTGAGCGCGCGGCAGTGGAAGGACGAGCTGCTGCGGCGTACCTCCCTCACCGAGGACGAGATCGGCGAGTACTCCGGCGCGGTCAAGGAGATCCGGCCGGTCACCATCGCGACGTACCAGGTGATGACCACACGCCGGAAAGGCGTGTACTCCCACCTCGAGCTGCTCGACGCCCGCGACTGGGGCCTGATCATCTACGACGAGGTGCACCTGCTCCCGGCGCCGATCTTCCGGATGACCGCCAACCTGCAGGCCCGCCGTCGTCTGGGGCTGACCGCGACGCTGGTGCGCGAGGACGGCCGCGAGGGCGACGTCTTCTCGCTGATCGGGCCCAAGCGCTTCGACGCGCCGTGGAAGGACATCGAGGCGCAGGGCTGGATCGCGCCCGCCGACTGCGTCGAGGTGCGGGTGACGCTCACAGAGTCGGAGCGGCTGGCGTACGCCGTCGCGGAGCCCGAGGAGCGCTACCGCCTGGCCGCGTGCACGCCTGCGAAGACCCGCGTCGCCGAGCAGCTGGTCGCGATGCACCAGGGCGAGCCGACGCTGGTGATCGGGCAGTACCTCGAGCAGCTCGACGAGATCGGCGCCGACCTGGACTGCCCCGTCATCAAGGGCGACACCTCCGTCAGGGAGCGGCAGCGGCTCTTCCAGGCGTTCCGCACCGGCGAGATCTCGCTGCTGGTCGTCTCGAAGGTCGCCAACTTCTCCATCGACCTCCCCGAGGCCGCCGTGGCGATCCAGGTGTCCGGCTCGTTCGGCTCCCGCCAGGAGGAGGCGCAACGCCTCGGGCGGCTCCTGCGCCCCAAGGCCGACGGCCGCACCGCCCGCTTCTACGCCATCGTCTCCCGCGACACCGTCGACGCCGAGTTCGCCCAGAACCGTCAGCGTTTCCTCGCCGAGCAGGGCTACGCCTACCGCATCACCGACTCCGACGACATCGTCCTGGGCAACCTGGACTGAGCTGTGCGGCTACACACCCGGCAGTGGGGCGAAGGAGATCGCGTCGCTGTCCTGGTCCACGGGATGATGGGCGACTCACGGCAGTTCCACGACGTCGGCCCTGCCGAGCTTGCTGCCAGAGCGTGCGGTGCACGTCGACGCCTGTGGAACAACGGGTTTCGGCCAAGGCGTGTTGTCGGTGGCCCCTGCTTGGATTGGTGACATGACAGCAGCACGCGACCACGAGCCGGGTCTCGACGACCTCGGCCCCGCCGCGCTGCTCGACGCCCTCGCCACTGTGGACCGCAGGTCGCGGCAGGCCGAGGCCGACAAGCTCGCCCTGGCCTACCAATGGGCGATCACCCACCCCGCCACCACCCAGACCGGCACCTCCACCTGGGGTGGTGACTCGTTCCTGCTCACCGACGAATCACTCGGCGGCGACGGATGCCCCGGCGTGGAGGCGTTCGCCGCCGAACCCCTCGCGGTCACCCTGGAGATCTCCCCCGCCTCCGCCCGGCAGCTGATCGCCGACGCCCTCGACCTACGCCACCGACTCCCCCTGTGCCACGCCATGGTCGAGACCCTCCAGGTCCCCGCCTGGAAAGCACGCATGTTCACCCCCGACACCCCCGCCTACGCCGGGACCAGCGAGCTCCACATCACCGGCGACACCCTCGGACTCACCCGCCTCTACCAACACGCCTGCCAACAGGCCGCCGCTGCGGGCGAGGCCGGCGACCCGGCCCCTCGGGGCCCGGAAAGCAGAAGCCCTCTGCGGACTCGTCAACACCCCGCCGGGCTCTCCTGACGGTCGCTGCGCGACCTCCTCGACCACCAGCGAGACGGTGCTCTACGTGCACGCCGACCTGACCGACCTCCTCGACGAACCCGTCGCCGTCGGCGAGGTCGAGAAGCTTGGCCCCCTCACCGCCGCCAAGCTCCACGACTGGGTCGGCCACACCCGGGTGAAGATCCAACCCGTCATCTGGATGAACACCGGCCAAGCAGCCCACCCCGAACCCACCGTCAACCGGCACGACCCACCGGTCTCGACTGCGCTCGACCACCGGTGGTCGAGCAGCGAGCCTGCGAGCGGAAAGTCGAGACCCCCCGGCTGCCAAGTCGACGCCAGACACTGCGACCTCGACCACATCGAGCCCTACAACCCCCACGGCCCACCCGGACAAACCAGCCCCTCCAAGCTCGCCGCCCTCTGCCGACGACACCACCGCGCCAAGACCGCAGGACTCTGGCGCTACACACGACTGCCCCACGGCGGCTACGAGTGGACCGGACCCGGCGGGATCACCGCACTCGTCTGACAACCGAGCCCGCCAATCATCCGTTGGCCGCCCGGGACTACAGCTCGAGCAGGTCGCGCGCCAGGTCGGCGGTGATCCGGCGCCCTATCGCGTCGTCCGCCGCCACGCCGGGGAAGCCACCATGGGCGAAGACGTCGTTCAGGTAGTCGACGAACGACATCAGCGTCTCGCCCGACCAGGTGCCGTCGACCCCGCGGTCGGGCAGCACGATGCCGTACGGGTCGCCACCGCTGGTGTTGCTCTTGTGCAGCGCGTCGGGCGCGAGCGGGATCACGAAGGGGTCGGCGTCGGGGTCCTCGTCGGACCACTCGCTCCATGCGTCGTGCTCGTCCTCGAAGTACCCCTGGATCGCCTCGCCGTCGGTCTCGCCCTGGACCGTGCCCTCGATCTCCAGGACCAACGGGTCCGACGCGTCGGCGTCCGCCCAGTCGGGGTGGGTGCCGACGAACCAGACGTCGCCGACGTGACGGACCCACGACTTCATCGTCAGCGGCACGCCGCCGAACTGCTCGTCCAGCCAGTCTGCGTGCTCGCCGGCGGTGGCGGTCGGGGGCGAGTGCGGAGGCATCGACGTCCTCCGGCCGTCGTTGGAGTGGAAGCGGTAGCCCGCGGCCGTCAGCCGGCGTACGAGCTCCTCCACGTTGCGCCGGGCACGGCGGGCCATCTCGTCGCACACCTCGGTCGCGGGTGCGAGCAGACCCGGCGAGCGGATGTCCGCGCCGACCTCGCGCATCTCCTGCCAGACCGTCGCGCGGTCGCCGGCGGCGTACCGCGCCGGCCAGTCCATGGCGTCCACGGGCCCATGATGCAGCGGAGAGTGGCCCGGCGACTGGCATTCGCGGGGAGTTCTGTGGGCACAGTGGGGGATGGTTCCCTGGCCAGACTTCCTCCTCCGCCTCGGCGTCGCGCTCCTCGTCGCGACCGTGGGCGTCGTCGTGATCCACGTCGCCGTGCGGCTGCTCGCCCGTCGCTGGTCGTGGGGCGGCGACCTGCTCCGCAAGACGTCGATACCGTTCCGGCTCACCGTGGCCTCGGCGACGGTCCTCGGCGTCGTCACCAACACCCGCCCCGAGGAGGTGGCCGAGGGTGGATGGGACGTGCTCGTCCTGGCGCTGCGGCTGCTCACCATCGGCGTCGGCGCCTGGCTGCTCGCGGCCGCGCTGATCTTCGTCGAGGACCTCGGGCTGAGCCGCTACGACACCGGCGTCGCCGACAACCGGCTGGCAAGGCGGGCCAAGACGCAAGGCCTCATCATCAGGCGGCTCACGGTCGCGATCGTCGTGGTCGTCGCGGTGGGAGCCGGGCTCTACAGCTTCCCCATCGTGCGCACGGTCGGCGCCAGCCTGCTCGCCTCGGCCGGCATCATCGGCATCGTCGCCGCCGTCGCCGCGCAGTCCACGCTGGCCAACCTGATCGCCGGCCTGCAGGTGGCCTTCAGCGACGCGATCCGGCTCGACGACGTGGTGATCGTCGAGGACGAGTGGGGCTGGATCGAGGAGATCACGCTGTCGTACGTCGTCGTCCGGCTCTGGGACGACCGGCGGCTGGTGCTGCCGTCGACGTACTTCACCAAGACGCCCTTCCAGAACTGGACCCGCCACAGCTCCGAGCTGCTCGGCGCCGTCGAGCTCGACGTCGACTGGCGGGTCGACGTGGAGGCGCTGCGCGCCCGGCTCGACCGCGTCCTGGACGGCACCGACCTCTGGGACGGCCGCACGAAGGTCCTCCAGGTGACCGATGCCGTCGCCGGGCTCGTGCGGGTGCGCGCGCTGGTCACCGCCACCGACGCGGCCCGCCTCTTCGACCTGCGCTGCCACGTGCGGGAGGAGCTGGTGTCCTGGCTCCAGGTGCACGACAGCGACAGCATCCCGCGCCAGCGGGTCGAGATGGTCGAGCACGAGGAGCGCCGGGTCCGGACGGCGACCCCGACCCAGGAGCAGGCGGACCGACCGGGCCTGTTCTCCGGCGACGAGGCCGGCGAGGCCCGGGCCGCCAGCTTCCGCCGCGGCGAGCAGGAGAACGCCCAGGTCGACCAGGAGCAGGGCGGGCCGAGTTGACGAGTGGGGGCCACTCCGTAGGCTCAACATGTGACAGACGTGAGACAAAGACTCGGTGAGGCGCTGTTCGCCCGCGTCGCCGGGCCCGACGGCGCCCGGCACCGCGAGCGGATCCACGGCACACCGGGGCCGCGCTGGTTCGACGCCGCCAGCCCGATCGTCCAGGTGCACGCCGACGCGGCGATGTTCGTCGGCGGCATCCGGGCCGTGCTGCTCCAGACGCTGCACCCCGCGGCGATGACGGCGGTGTCCGAGCACTCGGGCTACCGCGGCGACATGTGGGGCCGGCTGGCGCGCACCAGCCGTTACCTGGCGGTGACGACGTTCGGCACCGCCGAGCACGCCCAGCAGGCGGTCGACGCGGTGCGCAGCATCCACGCGCGGGTCACCGGCACCGTCGACGACGGCACGCCGTACGCCGCCGACGACCCGCACCTCCTGATGTGGGTCCACGTCGCGCAGATCGACAGCTTCCTGCGCGCGCACCAGACCTACGGGCGGCTCCCCCTGGACCAGGCCCGAAGGGACGAGTACGTCGTGCAGACCGGCGAGGTCGCCCGCCGCCTCGGCGTGGTCGACCCGCCGCAGACGGAGGCGGAGCTCGCTGACGTCCTCGAGAGCTACCGGCCGGAGCTCCGGGTCACCGACCACGCGCGGGAGGCCGTGCGGCACCTCGTCTGGCATCCCGACCTGCCCTACGCCGCCCGGCCGGCGTACGGCGTGCTCATCGCCGCCGCCATCGGCTCACTGCCCGCGTGGGCTCGGCGCGACCTGCGCCTGCCCTGGCTGCCGGTCACCGGGCCGGCCGTCACGAGGGCCCTGGGGAAGGCGGCGACGTCGACCATCCGGTGGGCGATGCGGCCACCCGCGGTGGTGGTACCAGCCGCCGCGACGTCTGGACAAGGGGCCTAGACCAGTGCGCCAACGGTGTGCTCGGAGGGGCAAGATCCCAGACAAGCTCCCCCGGCCCACACATCGAAGGAGCGCAGCATGCTCAAGATCCACCAAGGGCGTCTCGGGTTGGCGATAGCCGGCGCCGCGACCCTCAGCCTCATCACCACCTCCGCCGCCACCGCGGCGGTCGCCCCGAGCGAAGATCCCGTGGCCCTGGGCAACGCGATGTCCGCGGTCGGCGTGACCGGCGCCGCCTTGACCATCGACTACGACTGCACGGCGGGCCCATGCCCCACCGGCATCGGTGACTCCGCCCTGGCGGGCTTCCCGACTGCGGGCGGGACGTTCGGCATCATCACGAGCGGCGACGCCAACCTCGCGGACGACGCGAACACCGAGGGCGGCAGCGGCGAGTCGTGGTCCCAGACCGGCACGCCGATCGCCGGCGACGTCTGGGACCAGCAGGTGCTGCGCGTCGACCTGCCCGCCGCCACCGGCAACTGCCTGGCGTTCGACTTCCGCTTCCTCTCCGAGGAGTACCCGGAGTTCGTCGAGTCGGGCTACAACGATGCCTTCGTCGCCCAGCTCGACACCTGGAACGTCAGCGTCGACCCAGCCGCGCAGAAGGTGAACGCTCCCGGCGACTTCGCCGCGGGCGCCGGCGACACGATCTCCGTCGACGCGGCCGGCCCGAGCTCGATGAGCGCGGCCGAGGCGGCCGGCACGACGTACGACGGCGCGACGCTGCGACTCGTGGCCCGCACCCCGGTGGCTCCCGGCTCGGCGCACGCGCTCTACCTGACGATGTTCGACCAGGGCGACTCGATCCTCGACAGCGCCGTGTTCGTCGACAACATCCGCTTCGAGAACCAGGCGGCCGGTCAGTGCAAGTCGCTCGCCCTGGACCCGTTCGAGGCGACGACGGGGGCGAGCGTCGCCGGTGTGCCGACGTTGAGCGGCACCACGCTCAACATCCCGGTCACGTGCAACCTGCCGCAGGGCCCGATCGGGTGCCCGCTGACCGCCTCGGTCAGCTTCGTCAACTGGGGCGACACGCTCCCGGCGCGGAAGGCCACCACGCCGTTCGCCTCCGGGTCCGCGACGATCCCGGCCGCGACGACGGGGACGATCGCCGCGGCGACGACACCTGAGGGCATCAAGGCGCTGACGGCGGCGAAGCTGCTGCCCAAGAAGCTCAAGAAGAAGGCGAAGAAGCTCCTCAAGAAGGCCAAGAAGCTGAAGGCCAAGGCCGCGACGCTCAGCCCCGCCAAGGCTGCCCCGCTGCTCAAGAAGGCGGCCAAGCTGATCAAGAAGGCCAAGAAGTTGAAGAAGCGGGCCCGGAAGCTGCTCAAGCAGCCGCTCGGCACCTTCTCGGTGCGGCTGACCAACTCCAGCAACGGCGCGACCGCGGTCACCAACGTGACGTTGCCTCGCTGACGCCGCGTCACTCAGTCCGGGTCGGCGGCCAGCGTGCCGTCGGCCCGGACTGACACCCGCACCGGGTCGATGATGTCGAAGGCGAGAACGCCTTCCGGCTCGGTGTTGCGGAAGCCGACGAACGCCCACGATCCGTCCCGCTGCTCGACGAGTGGCGCGGCGAAGAGGTGCGGCTCGGCCACGAGGGGCAGCGCCCGGCTGACGTCCCATGGACCCAGGAGGCCCTGTCCGTCGGCGGCCGGCACGGACCAGGTGCAGCAGCCGCCCGACGCGGCCCGGCGGGCCGCGGTCATCTCCTGGGGGTGGCACGTGAAGACGAGCACCGGTGCGCCGTCGACGACCCGCACCTGGGCCACCTCGAGCTGACCGAACCCGGCCCCCGGCTCGCACACTGGTGGGCCGAGTTCCCACGTGCGCAGGTCGTGGCTGCGCGCGTGCGCGAGCACGCCGTCGTCGTTGGGTTCCGCGCCGACGGCCCGGGCCGTGACCAACATGTGCCAGCCGTCGCCGTCCGGATCGCGGAAGACGAAGGGGTCGCGCCAGGTCTCGCTGGCGGTGCCGTTCTCGGGCAGGGTCTTGTACCAGCGTGGGTCGGGCGCCAGCAGCGGCTCGCGGCCGACCTTGCGCCAGGTGATCAGGTCGTCGGACTCGGCGAGGCCGAGCCGCTGGTCACGCAGCCCGTGACCGCGACTGTTGATCGCGGTGTAGAACATCCGCCAGCGACCTTCGTCCCCGCGGACCACCGACCCGGTCCAGATCGCGACGTCGTCCCACGCCCCAGGCGTCGGCCCGAGCGCGTCCGGAAGCACCTCCCACTCGACGAGGTCGCGTGACCGCGCGTGCCCGACGGTCGCGCGCGTGTGTCGGAGACCCGCGTCACCGAGGGACCGAGGCGCTTGGAGGTAGAAGAGGTGATAGTCGACTCCGTCGTCGGCGACCCAGCTGTCCCAGACCCATGAGTTGTCCAGTCTCAGCACGGGCCCATCCTGGCGTAGAGTCGCCCTCCCGCCATCGCCACCCGGGAGGTCCTGCCATGCCCACGTCCGAGCTCGAGCGGGAGCAGGCCCACCTCGCGAAGTCACGGGCCCAGCTCGCCCGGATGCGCGAGCGCACGGCCTCGATGGACGCGGCCGGTGCGGCCGACTGGGTGAGCCGGGAGTACCTCCAGTCCACCTTCGAGCTGCGGATGCGCCAGCTGCAGGACGACCCGACGGTGCCGCTCTTCTTCGGCCGGCTGGACTACGACGAGGAGTCGGGCCTCGGCTCGTCGGGCGCAAGCTTCCACATCGGCCGGCGGCACGTGTCCGAACCGGGCGGCGAGCCGATGGTGGTCGACTGGCGGGCCCCGGTGAGCGTGCCGTTCTACCGCGCCACCAAGCTCGAGCCGATGGGCGTCACGCTCCGGCGCCGCTACGGCTACCAGCACGGCACGCTGACGGCGTACGAGGACGAGGACCTCGCCTCGCCGGGGCAGGACGACGACTACTCCGCCATCCTCGAGCAGGAGATCGAGCGCCCCCGGGTCGGGCCTATGCGCGACATCGTCGCCACGATCCAGCCCGAGCAGGACGTCATCGTGCGCGCCGACGTCTCGCGCAGCATCGCCGTGCAGGGCGCGCCCGGCACCGGCAAGACCGCGGTCGGGCTGCACCGCGCGGCGTACCTCCTCTACGCCCACCGCGACCAGCTGCGCCGGCAGGGCGTGCTCGTGGTCGGGCCCAACGAGAGCTTCCTGCGCTACATCCGCGACGTGCTGCCCGCCCTGGGCGAGATCGAGGCGGGCCAGACCACGATCGAGGCGATGGTCGCCAAGAGCCTGCGCACCCTCAATGCGAAGTGGACGATCCGGGGCGCGGACGAGCCGCACGTCGCGACGCTCAAGGGCGATGCCCGGCTGGCCGAGGTGATCGCCCGAGCGGTGTGGGCGCACGTCGGGACGCCCACCGAGGCGCTGGTCGTCCCGGTCGGGGCGCGGCGGTTCCGGGTGCCGGCGTACGAGGTCGAGGAGATCCTTTCCGACCTGCGCACCCGCGGCGTCCGCTACGGCGCGGCCCGCGCGATGCTCCCCCAATCGCTGGCGCACCGGATCCTGGTGAAGATGGAGCTCTCGGGCGACTCCCCCGACGACCGCGTGCAGGCTTCGGTCGCCAGGAGCAAGCCGGTCAAGGCGTACGCCGCGCAGCTGTGGCCGGCGGTCGACCCCGCCAAGCTGGTGCACCGGCTGCTGGCCGACCCGGCGGCTCTCCAGGTGGCGGCCGACGGCCTCCTCACCGACGACGAGCAGGCCGCGCTCCTCTGGGCGAAGCCGAAGGCCTCGCCCGGCACGACGCCCTGGTCGTTGGCCGACGCCGTGCTGCTCGACGAGGCCGCCGACGTCATCGAGCGCACGCCGTCGCTCGGCCACATCGTCGTGGACGAGGCCCAGGACCTGTCGCCGATGATGCTGCGCGCCATCGGCCGCCGCTCCTCCACCGGGTCGCTGACCGTCCTCGGCGACCTGGCCCAGGCGACGACCCCCTGGGCCACCCGCTCCTGGGGCGAGGCGCTCGGCCACCTGGGCAAGCCGCAGGCCCACGTGGAGGAGCTGACCCGCGGCTTCCGGGTGCCCGGCGAGGTCATCGAGTACGCCGCCCGGCTGCTCCCCCACATCGCCGCGACCCTGGCCCCGCCCACCTCGGTTCGGCGCAGCCGTGGCGAGCTCAGCCTCGTCGAGAGCGCCGACCTGGCGCACGAGGTCGAAGCCGCGCTGCTCCGGGAGGGGTCGGTCGGACTGATCGTGCCGGACGCCCGCCTGGCCGAGGCCGAGCGCGCGATCGCCTCGCTCCCCCACGTCGTGCTCGGCCGCGACGTGCCGGACGACGACCTGGAGACCGAGTTCGACACGCGGCTCGACCTGGTGCCGGCGTCGCTCGCCAAGGGGTTGGAGTTCGACCACGTCGTGCTGCTCGACCCCGAGGGGGTCGTCGAGGGCGAGCCCGACCGGGTCACCGGCCTGCGTCGCCTCTACGTCTGCCTCACCCGCGCGGTCACCTCCCTGGTCGTGCTGCACACCGGCCCGCTGCCGGCCGAGCTCGGCGCGTGACGGAACTGCGGGAGCGCTGGCCGCTCGACGACCGGCACGCCCTGCGCGACGAGCTGCTGGCGGCGTACGCCGATCCGAGCCGCGGCTACCACGACACCCGCCACCTCACCGAGGTGCTCGACCGGCTCGACGAGCTCGCGGCCGCCGGCGAGGACTTCGACCGGGTCGCGGTCGTGCTGGCGGCGTGGTTCCACGACGGCGTGTACGACGGTCGCCCGGCCGCTGAGGAGCGGTCAGCGCAGTGGGCGGAGCAGGCCCTGCCCCCCGACGTCGCGGCCGAGGTCGCTCGCCTGGTCCGGATGACCGAGCACCACCGCCCCGACGAGTCCGACCGCAACGGGCGGGCGCTGAGCGACGCCGACCTCGCCATCCTCGCGGCCGGTCCCGAGCGCTATGCAAAGTACGTCGCGGCCGTCCGTCGCGAGTACGCCCACGTCTCCGACGCCGACTTCGCGACCGGCCGCGGGCTCGTCCTGCGCGACCTGCTGGCCAAGCCGGCGCTGTTCCAGACCCGGCACGGCCACGACGCCTGGGAGGCGACGGCGCGGGCCAACCTGCTCGCCGAGCTAGCTCTCTGACTTCCGGCGCCGCAGCCCGGCCCGCACCAGTCGGCCGACCAGCTCGCGCGACGACACCGGCACGGCGCCGGCCTCGACCAGCCGGATGTAGAACTGGTCGGGCACGTCGTAGTGATCGCGCTCGAAGCCGCGGGCCGGGATGCCGTGCGCGGCGGCGAACTCGTGCAGCTCGTCGTACGACGTGTCGCTGACCAGGTGCGACCACATCCGCCCGTGCGCCGGCACCGCAGGCGGGTCGATGAGGATCATCGCGCCGGCGCCGAGTCGAGGAGCGTCCGCCACGACCGCACGAAGCCGGCGTCGACGTACGACTTGTAGCTCTGGCCGGGGCGGACCTGCACGCCGACGTGGAACTGCGTCACGCCCGCCCGCGCGAACCACGGCACGTGCTCGGCGAGCAGCCCTCCGGCCGGCATGAGCAGCCTGGCCACGTCCGGGTCGGCCGTCGCCAGCGCGAGGAGGTCGTCGTAACCGTGCGCCAGCCCCTGGGGCGAGCCGCCGGAGCGCACGGCCGTGAGGCCCGGCAGGTGCTTGACCTGCCGCCAGGCGCGGCGCGGGTCGAGCGCGGAGTCGATGGCGCGGTGGAAGGTCCAGGGCACGGCGGGCAGCGCCCGCGCCAGCGCCTCGCAGGTCTCGACGTCGATCTCGAGGTCGGCGTCCAGGAAGCCGAAGACGACGCCCTCGGCCCCGAGCGAGAGGTACTCCTCGGCGAGACCCACCAGGCGGGTGAACTCACCGCCCGTCGTGGTCGTCGAGTCGTTGAGGCGCAGCATCACCCGGACCGGGAGGTCCGTGGCGCGCAGCACGGCCGAGGCGGCCGCGACGTCGGGCGAGAGCCCGGCGGTCTCGCTCGGCGCCACGAGCGCCAGCCGGTCGGCACCGCCGTCCTGGGCGCCGCGGACGTCCTGGACGTGGTGGACCGCCACCTCCAGCAACAGCCCCGACAACATGGACGGCAGCCTAGAGGGAGCCGGCGTCGCCGAGCGCCGTCACGAGCGCCCGGATCGCCGGCGAGCGGTCCTGGCTGCGCCGCCACACCACGATCACCTCGCGCTCGGGAACCGGGTCGGTGACCCGGACGGCGCGGGTGCCGTCCGGCAGCGCGGACCGGCCGAGGCGGGGCACGAGCGCGATCCCGAGCCCGGCGGCGACCAGGGCGAGGTGGGAGTCGAACTCCATCGAGGTGTGCTCGATGACCGGGAGACGGCCGGTGCCGGCGTACATCCGGTCCAGCCACTGGCGGCAGATGGTCCCCTCGGGCGTGGCGATCCAGCATTCGTCGACGAGGTCGCGCGGGGTGACCGACCGCCGGCCCGCCAACGGGTGGTCGACGGGGAGCACGACCTCGGCCACGTCGCGATGCACCACCTGCCGCGCGAGGCCGTCGGGGATCGCGATCGGCACGTCGCCCCAGCGGTGCACGACGCCGACGTCGGCCCGCCCCGCGGCGACGCGGTCGACGGCGTCCCACGGCTCGACCTCGGCGAGCCTGATCCGCAGCGAGGGGTGGTCACGCATCAGCGCCGCCGCGACGGGACCGACGAGCCCGCGCATCGCCGTGCTGAACCCGATCAGGTCGAGCTGACCGGCGACGCCACCGGCATGGGCGTGCAGGTCGGTCTCCAGGCGCTCGAGGTCGGCGGTGATCCGGGCGCCCTCGGCGACCAGGATGCGACCAGCCCCGCTCAGGATGACGCCGCGGCCGACACGTTCGAGCAACGGCACCCCGGACTGCCGCTCCAGCCGTTTGATCTGCTGGGACACCGCCGATGGCGTGTAGCCCAGCGCCTCGGCCGCCCCGACGACCGATCCGTGCTCGTGCACGGCGTCGAGCGAGCGCAGCGCGGTGAGATCCATCATGCAGCGATGCTACGTGAATAGATGCACATCATGTCGCTGGTGCTTCACGGTCGTCTGATCGAGAATCCGTGACATGACCACGCGCGACTCGCTCCTCGCCGCGCTGGTCGCCACCGTCTGGGGCTTCAACTTCGTCGTCATCGACTGGGGGATGGGCGACGTGCCGCCGCTGGTGTTGGTCGCCGTCCGCTTCGCCGCCGTGCTGGTGCCGGCCGTCTTCCTCGTGCCCCGTCCGCAGGCGCACTGGCGCACCGTGGCCGGTGTCGGGCTCTTCATGTCGCTCGGTCAGTTCGGACTTCTCTACACGTCCATGCACGCAGGGTTGCCGCCCGGGATCGCCGCCCTCGTGCTGCAGGCGCAGGTGCTGTTCACCGTGCTGATCGCCGCGGCGTGGATCGGCGAGCGTCCGACCGGGCTCCAGCTGGTCGGGATCGGCGTGGGCGCGGCCGGCCTGGTGGTCGTCGGGGTCGGCCGCGGCGGGCACGTCCCGCTGTCGGCGCTGCTGCTGTGTGTCGCGGCGGCCCTGTCCTGGGCGGTCGGCAACGTGATCAGCCGGCGCGCCGGCGTACGCGCCGGTCTGTCGATGGCGGCGTGGTCGTCACTGGTGGTGCCCGTGCCGCTGCTGGCGCTGAGCCTGCTCCTCGACGGGCCGACCGCGGTCGCCGAGGGGTTCCGCGCCTTCGACGGCGCGGCTGCACTGTCCACGCTCTACACAGCCGGGCTCGCCTCGCTCGTGGGCTACTCGCTCTTCAACGGGTTGCTCGCCCGCTATCCGGCCTCCTCGGTGACGCCGTTCGTGCTGATCGCGCCGCCGGTCGCGATGGCCAGCGCGTGGCTGCTCCTGGACCAGTCGCCCAACCTGGCTGAGGGCGCCGGCGCCGTGGTCGTCCTGGGCGGCGTGCTGCTCACCGTGCACGCGGGACGGCGGGCGTCGGCAGCCGGCGCCGCAGCGGCGGCTGCGGCCGCGATCCCGGCTCGCGCCTGACCCGCGCGACCGGTCGCCTGGCAGGATGGATCAGTGGTCGACTCCGTCTTCCTCGCGGCGCGCGCGGCGGTGCTCGCCGACCTCGAGGCTCGACGCGCCGCCAACGCCGACGCCGTCTCCGCCCTCGAGGACGCGCTGGAGCAGCGCCGGTGGTGGGCCGAGCAGTGGCCCGAGGGATCGGTGTACGTCGCCGGGCTGGTCGCCCAGGACGTGCAGGACGCGCTCTTCGAGACTGCCGGCCGCTGGCCGCTCTGCCTCGCGTGCGACGACGCTCCCGAGCACCCGCTCTACATCCAGCCCGACCTCGGCGGCCCCGACCCGAAGTGGGTCTGCGAGGAGTCCGGCGCCGAGGTGGCTCCGCTCGGCAGGCTCGGCTCGCTGTCCGGGATGGACGGCTAGCTTTCCTCGCCCAGCTGCACCCAGAGGGTGAACCGGTCCGCGCGGTAGACCGAGCGTGAGACCTCGACGGGCTTCTCCCCCGCCAGGGCCCGGCGGGCGACGACGAGCACGGAGGTGCCCGGCTGCACCTGGAGCAGGTTGGCCTCCTCGGCGTTGGCCTTGTCGGAGGTGATCGCGTCCTCCGCCCAGGTGGGCCGCAGCCCGCGGGCGGCGAGCGCGTCGAAGAGGCTGGTCGGCATCGCCGCCTGCAGGAAGCCCGGCAGCAGCACCTCGTTGAGGTAGGCGTCCTCGATGCACATCGGCGCGTTGTCGGCGTACCGCATCCGCTTCCAGTGGATCACCGCGTCGCCCGGGGTGATGCCCAGCGCCTTCGCGACACCCGGCCCCGCCTGCTCCCGCCGGGCGAGGAGAGTCTGGGACTCCGCGAGCATGCCGCGGCGCTCCATGTCCTCGGTGAAGCTCGTCAGTCGGCCGACCCGCCGGCGCGGCCGGGCGACGAAGGTGCCGCGCCCGGGCATGCGTTCGAGCAAGCCCTCACTCACCAGGGCGTCCATCGCCTGGCGAACCGTCATCCGTGCCACGCCGAACCGCTGCACCAGCTCCCGCTCGGAGGGGGCGGGGGATCCAGCATCGGCCCCCTCGACTAGCGACCGTACGTACTCGCGGACCGCGACGTGCTTGAGAGACCGTGGCGTAGCTGCCACTTCGTCCACGTGGGCACTCTAGGGGTGGTCTAGACCCTCTGTCACCGATATGCGTGCCGCGGACACATCTTGGGTAAGTGAGAGGTTTGCCTCGTCACTCGGTGGCGATCGCTCTGAGCACGTCGAGACGGGCCGCTCGGCGGGCCGGGAACACCGCCGCCAGCACGCCGATGACCAGTGAGAGCAGCACGAAGACCAGCAGCTGGCCCGTGGGGACGCTGATCACCTCGAGACCCTCGTCACGCAGCGAGTACATCAGCGCGATGCCGAACACCAAGCCCATCACCGTGCCGAGCAGGGCGCCCAGCACCGAGATGACGACCGACTCCAGCGTGATCATCCGGCGCAGCTGACCACGGCTCAGGCCGATCGCCCGCAGCAGGCCGACCTCCCGGGTGCGCTCGATCACCGAGAGCGCGAGCGTGTTGACGATGCCGAGCACGGCGATGATCAGCGCCAGCCCGAGGAGCGCGAAGATGATCAGCACGAACTGGTCGATCGGCGCGCGTTGCTCCTCGGCGAACGCGGCTTGGTCCTTGACCGTGACGATCGGGAGGTCGGCCACCACCTCGTCGAGCCGGTCCTCGAGTGCGGCGCCGGCTCCCGGTTCGGCGAAGACGATGAGGGCGTTGTCGGCCTCCTCGAAGCCGGCGTCCGCGAGCGTGGTGAGGGTGGTCACGACGCTGGCGAAGACCACCGGGTTGTCCTCGACGATGCCGACGACCGGCCACTTCTGGTCGCCGGACGGGACGGCGACCTCGACCTCGTCGCCGACCCCGAGGTCGTGCTCGTCGGCGAAGGAGCGCTGGACCAGGACGGTGCCGTCGACGAAGTCCGCGGCAGAGCCCTCGGTGACGTCGAGCCGCAGCGGCTCGACCGCCGAGGGGTCGATCGCCCCGAGCGCGTCGTCGTCGCCCTCCACCTCGGTGAACTGGTAGCGCTGCCGCACGACCGAGTCGACCCCGTCGACGTCGGCCATCTGGTCGGCGATGGTCGTGTTGAACTCGCCGCCGAAGGTGTTGCTGACGACGTAGTCGCCGACGAAGTTGTCCTCGATCGTCTTGTCCACCGACGCCTTCGCCGAGTCGCCGACGATCGCCATCGTCGCGGCCAGGGCCAGGCCGATCATCAGGGCCGACGCGGTCGCCGCCGTACGCCGTGGGTTGCGCAGGGAGTTCTGGCCGGCGAGGTTGCCGACGGTGCCGAAGAGGCGGGCGTACACCGCGCGCGCCAGGGCCAGGAAGGGACGGGCGAGGACAGGGCTCGCCGTGGCCGTGCCCAGCAGCATCAGGAGGACACCGGCGCCGACCCACCAGCCGGGTCGCGGCACGTCCGCGAAGAGGCCGGTCGTGAGCACGCCCGCCCCGGCGACCAGCATCGCGACGCCCACCAGGAGACGGCGGTGCAGCGAGGCCTCGGGGAGCGCGATGTCGTCGCGCATGGCCTGGACGGGGGCGATGCGGCCGGTGCGCCGCGCGGGCAGGTACGCCGCGACCATCGTGACGACGATCCCCACGGCGTACGACGCCAGCACGGTCGTGGGCTGGAAGATCAGCGGCTGGCCTGACAGGTCGAGACCGAACTGCCCGAAGACCACCCGCAGCAGCATGGCGAGCAGCACCCCGAGACCCAGGCCGATGGTGGAGCCGAGCGCGCCGAGCACGAACGCCTCCACCAGGACCGAGCGGGTGACCTGACGACGCGAGGCGCCCAGCGCGCGCAGGAGCGCCAGCTCGCGGCTGCGCTGCGCGACGAGCATGGAGAAGGTGTTGACGATCAGGAAGGCGCCGACCACCAGAGCGATGCCGGCGAAGATGAGCAGGAACGTGGTGATGAACGAGATCGCCTCGAGCAGGTCGGAGGCCGACTCGTCGGCGGCGGCGTCGCCGGTGACGGCCTCGACGCCGTCGGGGAGCAGGGGGGCCACCGCCGCCCGGAGCTCTTCTTGGGAGACGCCGTCCTCCCCGGTCACCCAGATGTCGTTGAAGACGTCCTCCCCGTCGAGGAAGAGGTCCTGCGCGGTGGCGGTGTCGAAGGCCGCGAAGGTCGCGCCGTTGAGCGAGCCGCCGTCGGGGAAGCCGGCGATCCCGACCAAGGTGGGCTGCATCAGGCTCTCGCCGCGCGGGCTGATGAGCGGCACCGCGTCGCCCACGGCGTAGCCGGCCCGCTCGGCCGTGCTGTCGTCGAGGACCACCTCGTCCGGGCCGTGCGGCTCGACGCCCTCGACGAGGGCGAGACCCTCGCCGCCGGCGGCGGGCGCGTCGGACCAGTTGCCCGCGAGCGCGGGTGGGCCGAGACCGCCCACCACCTTGCGGTCCCGGTCGACGACGTAGACGCCGACCGCGAACACGTTGCCGTCCACGCGCGCCACCCCGTCGACGTCGTCGAGCTCGTCGACGACCGAGGCGTCGATGGTCAGCGCCGACGGGCCGCCCTGCTGGGTGGTGCCCCCCTCGGGCCGGACGACGACGTCACCGACCGTCGAGGCGAAGAGCGCGGTGAAGCTGCGCGACAGCGTGTCGGAGAAGACCAGCGACCCGGCCACGAACGCGACGCCCAGCACGATCGCGAAGGTGCTCAGCAGCAGCCGCAGCTTGCGGCCGAGCAGGCTCTTGAGGGCGACCCTGAGCACGGGTCAGACCCCCGCGGCCATCGCCTCGAGCACGGACTCGCGGGTCGGCTGACGCAGCTCGCGCACCACCTTGCCGTCGGCGAGGAAGACCACGCGGTCGGTGTAGGCCGCCGCCACCGGGTCGTGGGTCACCATCACCACGGTCTGGCCGTGCTCGTCGACGCTGCGCCGGAGGAGGTCGAGCACCTCGGCGCCGGACTGGCTGTCGAGGTTGCCGGTCGGCTCGTCGGCGAAGACGATCGTGGGCCGGCTCACCAGCGCGCGCGCGACGGCGACTCGCTGCTGCTGGCCGCCGGACAGCTCGTTGGGCTTGTGGGTCAACCGGTCACGCAGGTTGACGGTGTCGATGACGCTGTCGTACCAGGCGGCGTCGGGCTTGCGCCCCGCGATGGCGAGCGGCAGCACGATGTTCTCCCCCGCGGTCAGCGTCGGCACGAGGTTGAACGACTGGAAGACGAAGCCGATCTCGTCTCGGCGCAACCGGGTCAGCGCCTTGTCCTTGAGCCGGGTCAGGCCGTGCTCGCCGATGTGCACCGACCCGGAGTCGGCCGTGTCGAGCGCCGCGCAGCAGTGCATCAGGGTCGACTTGCCCGAGCCGCTCGGACCCATGACGGCGGTGAACTCCCCCGCGTAGAGGTCGAGGGTCACGCCGTCGAGCGCGCGCACCATCGCGTCGCCCGTCCCGTAGGTCTTGGTCAGGTCGACCACCCGCGCCGCAGGGGTGCGCTCCCTCGTCCCGTCACTGGTCATGTGGACACTCTCCCAACTCGCACCGACAACCAGCCACCGGGTTCACCCTGGTCCAACCCTTGGTATGGCCGGGCTGCAGCTCCTGGTCATTCGAACAGGTGTTCGGTATCCTCGACGGGGTGGACTACCAGGGCTCACTCTTCGACTCGCCCGTGCTGGACCGGCGCCTCGACGCCGCCTCGCTGGCCGGCACCACCCGGACCCCGCTCGATCGGGGCGCCTGGGTCGACGTACGCCGCGACTGGCTGGCCGACGCCGACGGGGTCTTCTCGACGATGGTCGCCGAGGTGCCGTGGCGTGCCGAGCGCAGGCAGATGTACGACCGGGTCGTCGACGTCCCCCGTCTCGTCTGCATGTACGCCGTGGGCGAGGAGCTCCCGCACCCGACGCTCGAGCTCGCCCGCGACGCGCTGTCGGAGCACTACCGCGGGGAGCTGCGGGAGCCGTTCGTCACCGCGGGCTGCTGCTTCTACCGCGACGGCCGCGACTCGGTCGCCTGGCACGGCGACCGCATCGGTCGCGGCGAGCGCAAGGACACCATGGTCGCGATCGTCTCCCTCGGCGATCCGCGCCGCCTGGCGCTGCGGCCTCGCGGTGGCGGCGCCTCGATCTCCTTCACCATGGGCCACGGCGACCTGCTCGTCATGGGCGGTTCCTGCCAGCGCACGTGGGAGCACGCGGTCCCCAAGGTCGCCTCGGCAGGTCCTCGGATCAGCGTGCAGTTCCGGCCACTGAACGTCTTCTAGCCACGGGGGGACTCGGCGCGCACCTCGCTGTCTCGTGACGGTTGCCGGCGCAACCTCGAGACCCCCCACGGCTAGAAGCTGACCGTCGGCGGGACTTCCTGGCCGGCGGGGGCCTCGTAGAACTCGCGCTGCTTGACGCCGGCGATGCCGGTGAAGAGCAGCCAGGGCAGCGTGCGCACGAGGGTGTTCAGCTTGGCCACGGCGTCGTTGTAGTACTGGCGCGCGAAGGACAGCTGGTTCTCGGTGTCGGCGAGCTGGCGCTGCAGGTCGAGGAAGTTCTCGTTGGCCTGGAGGTCGGGATAGGCCTCGGCCACGGCGTTCAGGTTGATGAGCGCCTGCTGCATCGCGGCGTCCGCCTCGGCCTTGGCGTGCACGTCGTCCCCTGCGGCGGCGGCCTGGAGACCGGCCCGCGCGCGGGTGACCTCCTCGAAGACCGACTTCTCGTGGGCGGCGTACCCCTTGACCGTGTTGACCAGGTTGGGGATCAGGTCGGCGCGACGGGTCAGCTGCACGTCGATGCCGCCGAGTGCCTCCTCGGCCCCGACGTCGGCGGTACGCAGCTTGTTGAAGCCGACCACCGCGAATCCCGCGAGTGCGACGAGCACCGCGATGACGATGACTGCGGTCATGAGAGACCTCTCCTCTTGTTGTGAACCATTGGCCCGTCCGCTCTGCTCACCAGGATCCCCCGCCGCCGCCGCCACCGCCGCCGCCTCCGGAGAAGCCGCCGCCACCGCCGCCGCTGGACGACGACCGTTGGGTGGCTTCGTAGGAGCTGATGGCGGAGTTCAGCGTGCTCGAGAAGTCCCCGAGCATCTGGGAGACGTGGTTGGAGGTGTGGGCGCCGTAGTAGCCGGTGCCGAGGTACGTCGGGACGGGCGGCTCGACGCCCATCTCGGTGCGGTACTTGGCCGCCCACTCGTCCGCGCAGTCGAGCGCGATCGCCCAGGGGATGTAGGCGGTGTAGAGCTCCTGGCGTCCGGAGAAGTCGAACCTCTCCTTGCTCGACGGCGTCGACAGCACCCGGTGGAAGCCGCCGATGCGCGACCACAGGTCACGGCCCTTGGCGGTGCGCTTGGTGCCCGAGCCGCGCCGGAGCAGAGGTGCGGCGAACACCGCGAAGACGCCCGGGACCAGGGCGAGCACGCTCATCTTGAACGGGTTGAACAGCGCGAGCAGCACGGCGAGGCCGAACGCGACGAGCACGACGATCCCCCCGGCGCCGGCGAGCCCGCTGGTGACCATGAGCCCCTCCTGACGGGCCCACGACTTGGTGCTCGACTCGAAAGAGGAGAGCTCCGACTGCAGCACCTTGCCCGTGCTCACGTCGCTGGGCAGCGCCACGAACGTGCCGCCCTCGCCGGGCAGCAGGCGTGCGACCCGGTTGGTGATCTTGTCGAGACGGGCCCAGCCCTTCGGGCCCTGCTGGTCGGTGACGGTCCAGGCGCCCTGGTTGCGCTCGAGCTTCACGGCGCCGCGCTCCGCGGCGTACATCATCGTGGCGACGTAGTCCTCACGGTCGGACACCTCGGTGAAGATGTACGCCGCCTGGGCGGGCCCGAGCCCCTCGGGCGGCGCGTACATCAGCGGGAAGGGCGGCGTCGGCTCGTAGGACGAGCGCGCGGCCCGCCAGCCGACGAGCGCGAAGAGCGCGACGGCACCGGCCACGAACGGCAGCAGCCAGACGCTGGGGCCGAAGACGGGGTCGAAGCGCGGCGTCCACGGACGCGGGTCGCCCGGGTCGGGCGTGGCCATGTCGAGCCCGGCGCGGACCGTCACCGGCGTGCGCGCCGGGAGCGGCCCGGTCGTCACGGTCAGCGTGGTCCCGTCGACCGAGGCCTCACAACCCTCGGTCTGCCCGACCCCGACGGCGCACTCGACGTCCTGCGGGGCGACCGGCAGGTGCACCACGAGGTGCGACTCCTCGATGGCTTGTTGCCAGCCACCGGGCACGAGGTCCCAGTAGAGCTGGGTCGGCAGGTCTCCGCTGCCCGGCTGCAGCACCCCGTCGATGGTGTAGTCGATGGTGTAGCGATGGTTGCCCGGCTCGAGGGTGACCTCCTCGCGCCCGATGCGGGCGACCCGGTAGCGGGTGCCGTCGCGGGTGACGTCGAGCCCGTCCTCACCGCCGTCGCGGGTCACCTCGATGTCGTGGGGGATGTGCCGCACGTGCGGGTCGCTCTGGTCGATCACGTCCCAGAACCGGAAGATGCCGTGCTTGCCGGAGTAGGGGAAGTAGACGTCGAGCGTCTCTTTGGCGGTCAGGTCACCGTCCTCGTCGATCGTGAGCTCGGCGTCGTAGTCGGTGATCGTGGTCTCTTCGTACGTCGTCGACTCGGTGCCGAGGTCGAGCCCGAACCACGCCGCGGGCAGGAAGACCAGTCCGGTGAGCAGGCCGAGGCCGAGGAGATAGCCCACCAGCCTCTTCACGGCTCGGAGACTAGCGGCGCGCGGCTCTCCGGGTCAGTCAATCGCCGGAGCGGGCTGGACCGGTGTCCCCGATCGCCGTGGTCACGAGACCTTCGTCAGAACAGGATGACGAGCAGCACCACGATCACGACGAGGGCGACGACCGCCTGCTTCCAGTAGGTCTTGGCGAGGATCGGCAGGACGGCGGCGCCGAGGTCGAGCGCGTCGTCGTTCTTGCGCGGCGGCGGCGCGGCAGCAGGAGGAGGAGCCGCAGCCGGAGGGGCGGCAGCCGGAGCCGGAGGTGGCACCTCGGCAGCCGGGGCCTCGCTGGTGGCGTCGAGCTCGGCGACGGCAGCCGCCTCGGACGTGACCGCCTCTTCCGTGTCCGCGGGCGGCACCGCTGGGGCTTCTCCCCCGAGCCGCTCCTCGAGGCAGGCGACGAACTGCCCGAGGAGCTTGTCGGAGACGTCCTGCATCACGCCCCGGCCGAACTGCGCCGGCTTGCCGGTGATCGCCAGGTCGGTGACGACCTCGACGTCGGTCCCCGCAGCAGCGTTGGACGCCATCGTCAGCGTCACCTTCGCCCCGGCGGTGCCGTTGCCGCGCTTGTCCTTGCCCTTGGCGTCGACGACGAACCGGTGCAGGTTCTCGTCCTTCTCCACGAAGGTGCCGGTGCCGTTGTAGACCAGCGCGATCGGCCCGAGCTTGACCTTCACCGAGCCGGCGAACGAGTCGCCGTCGGCCGAGGTGACCTGGGCGCCGGGGAAGCACTCGGCGACAGAGGCGATGTCGTTGAAGTGCGCCCAGGTCTCGTCGACGCCGACGGGGACGGTGAAGCGATGGGTGAGATCCACAGGCTCAGACGCCTCCCTCAAACATGGGCTGCCTTGAGGACCGCGCGCCTGGTGAGCACGCCCGCGAGGTGCCGCCGGTAGTCGGCGTTGCCGTTGAGGTCGCTCGGCGGGTTGGTGCCCTCAGTGGCGCGGTCGCACGCAGCCTGCACGCCGGACTCGGTCGCCTCCGCGCCCGCCAGGCCGGCCTCGACGCCGCGCGCCCGGATCGGCGTGGACCCCATGTTGGTCAGGCCGATCCGTGCGTCGGAGATGGTCGAGCCGTCGCTCTTCACGGCGGCCGCGACGCCGACGATCGACCACTGGTGGGCGATCCGGACGAACTTCTCGTAGTGGGCGCCCCAACCGGTGTGCTTGGGGATCCGCACCTCGGTCAGGATCTCGTCCTCGCCGATCGCGGTCTCGAAGATGTCGACGAAGAAGTCGTCGGCCGAGACCGTGCGGGTGCCGCCGGACCCCGCGATCACGAAGTCGGCGCCCAGGGCCGCGACGGGTGCTCCCAGGTCGCCGGCGGGGTCGGCGTGCGCGAGCGCCCCGCCGAAGGTCCCGCGGTGCCGGATCTGCGCGTCGGCGAGGTCGTGGACGGCGCGGGCGACCAGCAGGGCGTGCTCGTTGACCAACGGGTCGTGGAGCACCTCGTGGTGCGTGGTCATCGCTCCGATCACGATCGCGTCGCCGTCGTCGCGTACGCCGCGCAGCGACTCGATCTTGCCGAGGTCGATGACCAGCTCCGGCGCGTTGAGGCGCATCCGCAGCACCGGCAGCAGCGACTGCCCGCCCGCCATGATCTTCGCGTCGTCGCCGGCCTCGGCCAGGGCGGACAGGGCATCCTCGACCGACGTCGGAGCGACGTAGTCGAACCGGGTGGGGATCACTGCTGGCCTCCCTCGGCCTCGAAGTGCGGTTGGGCGTCCTCGACCGTCGGGGCCCCGGAGCCCGCCCCTTGGATGGCTGTCCACACGCGTTCGGGCGTGCACGGCATCAGGATGTCGTTCACCCCGAAGTGCCGCACGGCGTCGACGACCGCGTTCACGACCGCCGGCGTCGACGCGATGGTGCCGGCCTCGCCGACGCCCTTCGTGCCCAGCGTGTTGGTGGTCGACGGGGACGTCGTGTGGTCGATCTCGAAGCTGATCGTGTCGGCCGCGGTCGGCAGCAGGTAGTCGACGAAGGAGCCGCTGACCAGGGTCCCGGACTCGTCGTACACCGCCTCCTCCCACAGCGCCTGCGAGATGCCCTGCACCAGGCCACCGTGCACCTGCCCCGACACGATGAGCGGGTTGATGATGTTGCCGATGTCGTCCACGCAGACGTACTTGCGCAGCGTCACCTGACCGGTCTCGGTGTCGACCTCCGCGGCACACAGGTGCGTCCCGTGCGGGAACGAGAAGTCGACCGGGTCGTAGGTCGACTCGGCGTCGATGCCCGGCTCCATGCCCTCCGGGTAGTTGTGCGCCGCGAAGGTCGCCAACGCGACCTCGGCGATGCCGATGCCCTGGTCGGTGCCGCGCACGGTGTACCGGCCGTTGGCGAACTCCAGGTCGTCGGCGCTGGCCTCCAGGAGGTGCGCCGCCAGGGGCTTGGCCTTCTCGATGACCTTGTCGGCCGCGAGCACCAGGGCCTCGCCGCCCACCACGAGCGACCGCGAGCCGTAGGTGTCGAGGCCCTTGTGCGACACCTGCGTGTCGCCGTGCAGGATCTCGACGTCCTCGAAGGGCACGCCCAGCCGGTCGGCGATGATCTGGCTGAACGCCGTCTCGTGGCCTTGCCCGTGGGCGCTCGTGCCGGTGATCACCTCGACCTTGCCCGTCGGCAGCATCCGGACGGTGGCGTGCTCCCAGCCGCCGGCGCCGTAGTTGAGCTGACCGAGCACCCGGCTGGGGGCCAGACCGCACATCTCGGTGAACGTCGAGATGCCGATGCCCAGCTGCACCTTGTCACCGCGGTCGCGCCGCTCCTTCTGCTCGGCGCGCAGGGCGTCGTACCCGAACATCTCCTTGGCCTTGGCCGTGGCCGCCTCGTAGTTGCCCGAGTCGTAGGTCATGCCGGCGACCGTGGTGAACGGGAACTCGTCGTGCTTGATCCAGTTCATCTCGCGGACCTCGAGAGGGTCCTTGCCGACCTCGGCGGCGAGCTCGTCCATGAGCCGCTCGATGGCGTACGTCGCCTCGGGCCGTCCGGCACCGCGGTAGGCGTCGACCCACGTCTTGTTGGTCAGCACCGGCGTGCAGTTGAACTGGTAGGCGTCGAACTTGTAGATCGCGTTGAACATCCACGCGCCCAGGACGGGCACGCCGCCGCCGATGACGCCGATGTAGGCGCCCATGTCGGCGAGCAGGTCGACCTTGAGGCCGGTGACCCTGCCCTCCTTGGTGGCGCACAGGGTGAGCTTCTGCCACTGGTCGCGGCCGTGGTGGCCCGAGACGAGGGACTCCGAGCGGGTCTCGGTGTACTTGCAGGGCTTGCCGATCCTGCGGGCCACCGCGAAGGTGATCCACTCCTCCGGCGTCGTCTGGAGCTTGCCGCCGAAGCCGCCGCCGACGTCCGGGGCGATGACCCGGATCTTCGACTCGGGCACGCCGGTCGTGGCCGCCAGGAGGAACCGCGTGATGTGCGGGATCTGCGTGGAGGTCCACATGGTGATCTGCTCGCCGGTCGGGTCGACCACCGTCGAGCGCGGCTCCATGAACGCGGGGATCAGGCGCTGCTGGCGGTACTCGCGCTCGATGACGATGCCGCCGGCGCGTGCCTCCTCGATGACCTCGTCGATGCCGCGCGTGCTGCTGCCCTGACCCTGGGAGTCGAGCTGCCAGAACGCGCTCTTGTTGGTGCCGAGGTCCGGGTGCGCCAGCACCCCGTTGTCAGCGTCGGCCTCGGCGGCTTCCTTGAGGTCGAGGGCGGCCGGGAGCAGCTCGTACTCGACGTCGACCAGCTCGGCCGCGTCGCGCGCCTCGGCAGCGGTGCGAGCGACCACGACGGCGACGATCTCGCCGGCGAAGGCCACCCGGTCGACCGCCATGGGCAGGTGGGCCGGGGCGATCTGGTCGGGCGTGATCGGCCAGGCGTTGGCGTTGACGCCCTGGGTGTCGGCCAGGTGCTTGCCGGTGAAGACCTCGTAGATGTTGAGGGACCTGTCGGCCGCCTCGATGTCGATGCTCAGGATCTTCGCGTGGGCGTGGGGGCTGCGGACCATCGCCAGGTGCAGCATGCCCGGGAGGGCCATGTTGTCGGTCCACCGGGTGCGGCCGGTGATGAGGCGCTGGTCCTCCTTGCGACGGCGATCCCGACCAATCTCAGGGCCGCTGTCGGGTGCGACGTCCGGACGGTCGTCGACGGCGGTCATGCGCCCACTCCTGTCTCTTGGCTCTTCTTGAGCTGGGCGGCGTGCAGGACCGACTTCACGATGTTGTGGTAGCCGGTGCAGCGGCAGAGGTTGCCCTCGAGGCCGAGCCGCACCTCCTCCTCGGTGGGGTCGGGGTTCTCGTTGAGGAGGTCGACGGTCTGCATGATCATCCCGGGCGTGCAGTAGCCGCACTGGAGGCCGTGGCACTCGCGGAAGGCCTCCTGGACCGGGTGCAGCGTCCCGTCGTCGTCGGCCAGCCGCTCGATCGTGTCGACGACGGCGCCGTCTGCCTGGACGGCGAGCACGTTGCACGACTTCACCGACCGCCCGTCGAGCAGCACGGTGCAGGCTCCGCAGTTGCTGGTGTCACAACCGATGACGGTTCCGGTCTTCCCGAGCTTCTCCCTCAGGTACTGCACCAGCAGCATCCGGGGCTCGACGTCGTCGGAGACGTTCTCCTGGTCGACGCGCAGGTTGATCCTCGTCATTGACGCACCTCCTGGAATGGCGCAGGCGTCTGCGCCGTGATGCGCGTCACGCTAGGGCGGGCAGGTTGGCGCTTGGTTGGCCCCTGGTCCCGACAGGCCGCTCCCGGTTGTCGAGCCGAGTCGAGGCATCGCTGCTCGACCACTCGGCTGGGGAAATGCCCGATCGGCTATTCCCCTTTCGGCCGACCCGGCGCACACTCGACGGGGGCATGGGGCCTCATCTCGGGGTTATTGCATAGGAACGCTTCGACATGGGACAGCACGACCACGAGGTGGCGGTCTACGAGACCGTCCGCGAGCTGGGCGGGCGCGTGGCGGCCTTCGTGGCCGCAGGGCTCGCGGCCGGCGAACGCAGCCTGATGCTCGCTCGTCCCACGCTGCGCCTCGCGGTCGACGACGCGCTCCTCGCGTCGGGTGTCGACGTCGTCGAGGCCGAGCGGGCCGGCGACTACGTCCCGCTGGACGCGGAGACGACCCTGGCGCGATTCCTCGTCGGGGGCGTGCCCGATGCCGCGCGCTTCATGGCGCTGGCCTCGGAGTCGATGCCCGACGACGGCCGGCCGACCCGCGCGTACGGCGAGATGGTGTCGCTGCTCTGGGAGCGCGGCGACGTGGTGAGCGCGCTCCAGCTCGAAGCGCTCTGGACGGCGTACTCACGCGGCCGCCCGATCTCCATCATGTGCTCCTACCCCGTCGCCGCGGTCTCGCAGGCTGACCTCGGTGACGTGGCCCGGCTCTGCGAGCTGCACACCGACGTCGCGTACGCCGGCGACTACGCGCTGACCGAGCTGACCACCAGCTCCTCCGACGCCGCGTCGGGCGTGCTCGTGCCGGTGCCCGCGGCCGTCGCGGCCGCCCGGCACTTCGTGGTCGACGTGCTCCGCTCGTGGGGCCGACGCGACCTCACCGCCGATGCCGCCCTCGTCATCTCCGAGCTCGCCACCAACGCCGTCACCCACGGCGGGTCCCCCTTCCGCGCGCTCGTGCACCGCGAGCAGGACACCGTCCGGGTCTCCATCGAGGACGTCGCGCCCAGCTGGCCCGAGCGCCAGGACGCGCTGCCCACCGACCTCGACGGCCGCGGGCTCGCCATCGTCGAGGCCGTCGCCACCCGCTGCGGCTGCTCGGTGTCTCCCCAGGGGAAGGTGGCCTGGGCCGAGCTGTCGGCGTGACCTTGACAGGACCACGCCTGAGTGATGGGTTGGCGACTTTAGTCACCCCAGCTCCACTCTTGCCATGGAGGCACTCGTGAACACCCTCGTGAGGCGGTCCCTGACCGCGCTCCTGACGCTCGCCGCGCTGACCACCGTCAGCGCTCCGGCGCAGGCCATCAACTACGGCGTCGACGACGACGGGGCACACCCCTACGTCGTCCTCGTCGCCATGTTCGACGCCGATGACGAGTACATCGGCCGCTGCAGCGGCTCGCTCCTCGCCGCCGACGTCGTGCTGACCGCGGCGCACTGCACGGACGGCGCGGAGTACGCCCGCATCTTCCTCGAGGAGAACCTCGAGGGCGTCGCCTTCGCCACCTCGGACCTGTACGACGCCACCGGCGAGCCGCACGCGATGCCCGGCTGGACCGGCGCGCTCACCACGCCCGACACCCACGACCTCGGCATCTACACGCTGGACACCGAGCTCGTGGTCGAGCGCTACGCCACGGTCGCCCCGCTCCGCACCCTCGACGAGCTCGCCACCAAGCGTGGCACCCGCGACACGTACTTCACGACGGTCGGCTACGGCCTGCAGCAGCGCAAGCCCTACCTCGTCAACCAGCCGAAGCGGATGTACGCCGTCAGCGACCTGATCAACCTGCGCAGCAACCTCGTCGACGGCGTCGGCCTGCAGACGACCAACAACCCCGGCGACGGCCGCGGAGGCAACTGCTCCGGCGACTCGGGCGGCCCGATCCTGTGGCAGGACTCCGACGTGATCGTCGCCGTCAACAGCTTCGGGCTCAACAACACCTGCAAGGGCAACGACTTCGCCTACCGCGTCGACACGGAGGCCGCGCAGGCGTTCATCCTGCCGTTCCTGGCCTAGTCGGGCCGCGGTCGCCCGGGCCGGTCAGGTCCGGGCGGCTGCGAGCCGGCCCTTGAGCAACGGCTTGGCCGGGTGCGCGTGCTCGCCGAGCGCGGCGAGGCAGACCTCGACCACCTCGATGTCGTACGGCGCCCGCTCGCTGTAGGCCAGCACGGCGTCGGGGCGCGGGTCGGCCAGCAGCGCCTCGCGCAGCGCGACGGCGACGTAGTCGGCCAGCTCGGTGAGCGCCGGCGAGTTGGTGCCGGGCAGCAGGTCGCCGCCGTACGCCGCCACGGCCGCGCCCACGTCGCCGTGCCGCAGCAGCGTGAGCACCTGGTCGACATCCGTCGCGACGGGCAGCAGCAGGCGGTACGGGCGGGAGGCGAGCTGCCCACCGACGGCGCTGCGCAGGTGGGACACCTCGGCCTTGAGCGTCGAGAAGGTGACGGCCTGGTCGCCGTAGACGAGCGCGTGCAGCTGCTCCAGCGACAGGCCCTCGGGGTGCAGGGCCAGGAGCGCCAGGATCTCGGTCTGCCGACGGTTCAGGAGCAGCCGCTGCCCGTCGAGCCACGACTCGGCGGTGCCGAGCAGGGTCATCGTGAGACCGGGGGCCGGCTGGGGCGCCTCGCCAGCAGGGTCGGCGTACCAGCCCGAGCGCGGCATGGCCGTCTCGATCATCCGCGCCATCATCCGCGCGGTCGCGAGGCCGATGGGGTGGCTCCGGTCCCAGGTGGTCGAGAGGTCGAGGACGCCGATCGGCTGACCGCTCGCCGGGTCGATCACGGGGGCCGCCCAGCACACCCAGTTGTGCACGATCGAGGCGTAGTGCTCGGCGCTGAAGACCATCGACGGGGTGCCCTGCCGCATGGCGATGGCCAGGGCGTTGGTGCCGACGCTGGCCTCGTCCCAGCGGCCGCCCGCCACGAAGTTGACCGTCTCGGCCTTGCGCCGCATCACCCGGCCGCCGTACGTCCACAGGATCCGGGTGTCCGCGTCGGTGACCGCGATGACGAGGTCGCCGTCCTCGGCGGTACGCCGCAGCTCGTCCTCGACCGCGGCGACCGCGTGCTGGAGCGGGGACCCGCGCCACACCTCCGCGGTGTCGCTCTCGTCGGCGAGCGGGGCGCTGCTGACGTCGGGGGTGACGGCCTGCTGCGAGAGCTCCCAGCTGCGCAGGATCTCCGGGCGCACCAAGTCACTTGCTCGGTCACCCTGCTCGACGAAGGCCGCCCACGCGCGCGCAGCGGCGACCCGACGGTCCTGCAGATCTCGGTCGTGCGGTTTCATCGTGCTCCGGCCCACTGTCGTAGTGACGGTGGTCACGGTACCGCCCGGTGCCGAAGAGACCAGAGGGTCAGGGATTCTGGACGAAGCGTGGTCGGCGTCCACCCGCAGGCCGTAGCGCGCGTGACGCGACGAAGCCCCCGGTCCGGCGCCGGAGGGCGCCGGCCGGGGGCCGCGTTCGGTGCTGCGTCAGGTGCGGCGGATCAGCCGATCCAGACGACCTTGCCCCTGGGCGAGGAGCCGGGCTCGAGCCCGGTCAACGCGTTGGTCGTGGCGTAGAGACCGTCCTCGGTCCACTCGACCGCCGCGGTGAGCTTGGACGAGTAGTAGGGCTTCGCGACGCTCTTGCCCTTCTTGATGCGCGAGATCGTCCCCGGGAACAGCTGGGAGACGTAGACGTCACCGTTGTCGGCGACGGCCACGCCCGTGGCGCTGAACAGGTTGTCCGCGAGCAGCTTCACCGCCCCGGTCTTCGGGTTGATCTTGTAGACCTTCGAGAGCGCGCCGGTGCTGCCGTCCTCGGGACCGCCCGTGAGGGTCGAGACGTACAGCTTGCCGTCAGACCCCTTCTCCACGTCAGTGGGCACACCCTCGAGCACGTAGGTGAGGCCCACGGTGCAGTTGGGGAACCCGATGGCCGTCGCGATCTCCTGGGTGATGACGACGGGCACGCCCGGGATCAGGGCGACGGTCTTGATCTTGCCGTTGCCCTTGACCGCGAGGATCGCGTTGGCGCCGGCGTCCGCGACGTACGTCGTCGAGCCGTCGATCGCCGAGCCGTAGGGGTGCGAGTCGACGATGCCGGTGTACTGCGCCGGGGGCGCTTCCGGACCCGTGGGCAGCTGCTGCGCGCAGCCGGGGGTGATCGTCTCGAAGCCGTAGTGCGCACCGGCATCGGGGTTCTTCTCCGCCTCGTAGGCGCCGAGGTCGGCCATCTTGACCGGCTTGCCCGATCCGCCGATGCCCCAGAGGAGCTTCTTCTTGCCCGTGGTGGCGAAGCGCACCGAGCCGTGGTGCTCCGAGACCGCGCCGACCTCCTCGCCCTTCTTGCCCTGGAAGTGCTGCACGGGCTTCTTGCCCGGCGACTTGCTGAACAGCTGACCCGCGAAGTTCTGCGAGTAGTAGACGGTGCCGTCGTCGGACACCGCGAGGCTCAACGGGCTGAGCAGGTTCTTGACGATGGTCTTCGACGAAGGCGCGTCGGCGACCACGGCCGTCGCGGGTGCCGTGGTGGCCCCCGCCGCCACCAGGGCCAAGGTCGCGGCTGCGGCCGCGAGATGCTTGCGGTTCAACGTGGGTACTCCCTTTGGGGTTCTTGTCGGTACGCGCAGGCCGCCGCCTGCGCCACGAGGCACGATGCTGGGTCGGGCGCGGACTGTAAAGAGATTTGGCCAGCGTGTTCTGCTAAAGATCGTCCGGCTTTCGCAGCAGACAGGGCAGAAGTGGCCTGTCAGCGGTCGGCGAGGTGGTGGATTCGCCCGTCCGTGACCGCCAGCGGCTGGCCCGTTCCACCCCAGCGCACCGCGATGATCTCGGCCGCGATCGAGATCGCTGTCTCCTCGGGAGTGCGCGCTCCGAGGTCGAGGCCGATCGGGCTGGAGAGCCTGGCCAGCTCCTCGTCGGTCAGTCCGGCCTCGCGCAGTCGGGCGGTGCGGTCGTCGTGGGTACGCCGGCTGCCCATCGCGCCGACGTACGCCAGTTCCGGCAGCCGCAGGGCGACCTCGAGCAGCGGCACGTCGAACTTCGGGTCGTGGGTCAGGACGGTGATGACGGTGCGGGCATCGACCGAGCCGGCGTCGACCAGCTTGGTGAGGTAGCGGTGCGGCCAGTCGACGACGACCTCGTCAGCCTCGGGGAACCTGGTGGCCGTCGCGAAGACGGGCCGCGCGTCGCAGACCGTGACGTGGTAGCCGAGGAAGGCGCCCACCCGCGCCACGGCGGCGGCGAAGTCGATCGCCCCGAACACCAGCATCAGCGGCTTCGGCGCGAACGCCCAGACGAAGACCTTCATGCCCTCGCCGCGCCGCTCGCCGTCGGGGCCGTAGGTGAGCGTCGCACTGGTCCCCGAGGCCAGGAGCCCCAGCGCGTCGTCGCGCACCGCGTCGTCCATGCGCGCGGACCCGAGGGACGCGCCTTCGACGGCTTCGTCGGGTCGGACGAGGATCCGACGTCCGACGACCGTGGGGTCCGGGTGCTCCACCACGGTGGCCACCGCGATCGGGCGGCCGGCCTCGATGTCGGCGGCGATGTCGGCGAGCTCTGGGAAGGTCTCACGCGAGACCTTCTCGACGTACACGTCGAGGATGCCGCCGCAGGTGAGCCCGACCGCGAACGCGTCGTCGTCGGAGACGCCGTACCTCTCGAGCACCGGGGTGCCCTCGGCGACGACCGACTGGGCCAGGTCGTAGACCGCACCCTCGACGCAGCCGCCCGACACCGACCCGACGGCCTCGCCGTCGGGCCCGACGAGCATCGACGCGCCAGGGGGCCGCGGCGCGGACTGGAAGGTCGCGACCACGGTGCCGACGCCGATCGTCTCGCCGGCCTCCCACCACCGCATCAGCTCGGGCAGCACCTCACGCACGCGCGATCACCTCCGCGACCTCGTGGAACGTCGCCAGCGAGTGCCCGGCGACGAAGTCCTGGCACCACGGCAGCGCCGCGACGACGCCCTGCTGGACGGGCTCGTAGCCCACCTTGCCGCGGTGCGGGTTGACCCAGACGACGCGGTGCGCGATCCGGTGCAGGCGCTGCATCTGCTCGGCCAGCAGCGTCGGGTCGCCGCGCTCCCAGCCGTCGCTGAAGATGACCACGACCGCGCCGCGCGCCATGCCCCGCTGGCCCCAGCGGTCGAGGAAGACGCGCAGGGTCTCGCCGAGCCGGGTGCCGCCGGACCAGTCCGGCACCGTCTCCCCGGCCGCGACGATGGCGCGGTCGGCGTCGCGCAGTCGCAGCGCCCGGGTGAGGTGGGTGAGCCGGGTGCCCACGGTGAACGTCTCGACACGCGCCCTTCCGCTGGTCGAGCCGGTCGAGACCGTGAAGCGGTGGGCCAGGCGCAGCAGCGCGTCGGCGTACGCCGTCATCGAGCCGGAGACGTCGACCAGCAGCACCACCCGGCGCGGCCGCCGCCCACGGCGTCGCCGGGCGATCTCGGCGGGCTCGCCCAGCCGCCGCAGGCTGGCGCGCAGGGTCCGGGTCGCGTCGATCTCGCCGCGGTGCCAGCGCTGGTGCCGGGCGGTACGACGCGTCGGCGGCCGCAACGACAGCGAGGCGAAGAGCGCGGCCAGCCGCTGCTTCTCGGCCGGGGTCATCGCCGCGACGTCGCGGTGCCGCAGCACCTCGGTCTCGCTGGCCAGCGCGCGGACGTGGTCCTGGTCGTCGGAGTCGGCGTCGCCCTCGGCCGCGTCGTCGTCCTCCAGGCTCATCGAGCTGACCGGGGTCGGCTCCGAGGCCGGCCGGGAGCGCGGCAGCCCGTCGCGGGCGTTGAAGTAGGCGTCGAAGACCTGGTCGTAGCGGGCCCGGTCGTCCGGACCTGCGCAGAGGGTGGCCCGCCCGGCCCAGTACGTCGCGCGCCGGTCGTCGACGCCGACGATCGAGGCGGCCTCGAGGTAGCCCTGCGTGCGGTCGAGCGTCACCGGCACCCCGCTGGCCGCCAGGGCCCTGGCGAAGCCGACCAGGATCTCGTCGGGCTGCCTCAGGGTCGCCGTCACGTCGTCAGCATCCGCTCGAGTGCCTGCCTGACCCGGTCGCCGTCCTCGCGGTACTTCACGAGGGCGCCGAGCGTCGCCGACGCGGTGGCGAGGTCGACCTCGGCGGCGCCGAGGTGGTGGAGCGCGCGGGCCCAGTCGAGGGTCTCGGCGACACCCGGCGGCTTGAGCAGGCCGTCGCCGGTGCGCAGCTGCTGGACCAGGGTGACGACCTGCTCGGCCAGCGCTTGCGAGACCTCGGGCGCCCGCGACCGGACGATGGCCACCTCCCGCTCCAGCCCCGGGTGGTCGATCCAGTGGTAGAGGCAGCGCCGCTTCAGTGCGTCGTGCAGCTCGCGGGTGCGGTTCGAGGTCAGCACCACGAAGGGCGGGCGGGCTGCCTTCACCGTGCCCAGCTCGGGGATGGTCACCTGGTAGGTCGACAAGACCTCCAGCAGGAACGCCTCGAACTCGTCGTCGGCCCGGTCGACCTCGTCGACGAGCAGCACGGCCGGGCTCTCCTGCAGCGCGGTCAGCACCGGACGCGCCAGCAGGAAGCGGGCGTCGTACAGGCTCTTCTCGGCCTCTTCGACGTCCTGCTCGGCGCCGCCGCGGTTGGTGACCGCCTCGAGGGCGCGCAGGTGCAGGATCTGGCGCGGGAAGTCCCAGTCGTAGAGCGCCTGCGTGGCGTCGATGCCCTCGTAGCACTGGAGTCGGATGAGCGGCAGGTCGAGCGACTGCGCCATCGCCTCGGCCAGCGCGGTCTTGCCGGTGCCGGGCTCGCCTTCGAGCAGCAGCGGCCGCTCCATGCGCTGGGCGAGGAACACGACGGTCGCGAGCGCCTCGTCGGTGAGGTAGCCGGTCGCCTGCAGCCGCGCGGCGACGTCCTGCACCGACTCCCCAGGCTCGGCGTTGTCCACGCTTCCAGGCTACTCAGCGGGGTGTTGGTTCCTGGTTGGCCGAGCGCCGCAGCCTGGACGGTGAGCGACCTCGACGACGACCTGGAGCGCACGATCCAGGATCCGCAAGTCCAGATAGGTGACCACGATCAGCACGGATAGGTGACCGCTCGGACGTGCTCCTCGTGGTCAGCTAACGCGAGTCCTGGTCGTGCCCGGACGCGAGGTCGCCGCACTCGACGAGGGTGAGCTGGTGCTGGTGGGCGAGGAGGTAGTCGCGGGCGCCCCGGTCACCGGCAGCGGTCTCGATGACGCCGGCCCAGTGGTCGCGGCCGAGGAGGACGGGGTGGCCGGGCTCGCCGTCGTACGCCGCCCTCGCGAGCGCCTGCGGTCCGGTCGCCGCGGCCAGCACGCGCGCGACCACGTCGGGTCCGACGTCGGGCAGGTCGACGAGCGAGACCAGGGTGGCGACCGGCCCGGTGAGCGCGTCAGGGAGCGCGCCGAGCCCGGCGCGGAGCGAGGCGCCCATGCCCTCCGCCCAGTCGGCGGCGATGACGACCTCGACCTTGCCGTCCAGCATCAGCCGGGCCTCCGCCGCACCGGCCCCGAGGACGACCGTGACCTGCGCGCAGCCGCCGTCGCGCAGCGCGGCGAGCGAGCGGTGCAGCCAGGACGTGCCGTCGTCGTCACGGACCAGCGCCTTGGGCATCCCCATCCGCCGGCCCTCGCCCGCCGCCAGGAGCAGACCGTGGACGCCGGTGGGATCAGGGAACCGATCAGCCACCGAACGCCTCGTCGTAGAGGCCGGCCAGCTGCTCGTCGTACGCCGCGCTGAGCCCACAGACCATCAGCTCCCCGTCGATCCCGGCGACCAGGAACCGTCCGCCCTCCTCGAACGCGACGGCACCGATCAGTGCCTGCATCTGCCCGGACTGGGCGCGGACCTGCGCGACGTCGCCGCCGTCGCCGCGGTACCAGTCGTCGACCTCGACGTCGACGAGCCCGTGCTCGATCGACCGGACCGTGCCGCTGAAGGCCACGTCCGCCTCGGCGAGCACGTCGGCCGACGGCGCCATGCAGCGGCCTGCGCCGGCGTCGGGCGGGGCCTCGAGCAGCACCGCCTCGCCGGCCGGCGACGACCCGCTCGTCGAGGCCTCGGCGGCACTCTCCGCGCCACCCAGGTCGTCGTCCTGGGCACTGGACCCGCACCCGGCGACCGCGAGGAGGACGACAGGGACGAGGAGACCGAGGCGTCGCATGCCTCCACGGTGCCACACTGCCGAGGTGGACCACCTCGAGCCGGAGCAGCTCGACGTCGACGGCCGGAGGATGAGCTACCGCCGGGCGGGCGCCGGCGACCCGCTGGTGCTGCTGCACGGCGGCTGGAGCGACAGCCGGGCCTGGTCTCACCAGCTCGGCTCACTCTCGGACGACTTCGACGTCCTGGCGTTCGACGTGCCCGGCTGCGGCGGCTCCGACGACCCGCCCGGGCCGGTGCCGTTCGCGTGGTACGCCGACGCGGTGGCCGACCTGATCGATACGCTCGACCTCGGGCCGGTCCACCTGGGCGGGCTCTCCTTCGGGGCCGGACTGGCCCTGGCCTTCGCGCAGCGGTATCCGGCGAAGGTGCGCTCGCTGGTGCTCGCCGGTGCGTACGCCGGCTGGGCCGGTTCCCTCCCGGCCGACGAAGTCGCCGCCCGGCTGACCCGGCTGCGCGGCGAGCTCGCCCGCCCGCCGTCGGAGTGGGCCGACGCCTATCTGGCGGAGTTCTTCCACACCGACCCGGGCCCCGAGCCGACCGAGCTGTTCCGCACGATGCTGCACTCCGTGCGCCCTGCCGGGACGCTGCCGATGATCGAGGCGTTCGCCGCTGCCGACCTGCGACCCGGACTGGCCGGTCTCGACCGTCCGACGCTGCTGATGGTCGGCGAGCACGACGTGCGCGCTCCGCTGCCCGTCGCGCGGGCGATCCACGCAGCCCTGCCCGACTCCCGGCTCGTCGTCGTGCCGGGCGTCGGCCACGACGTCCACGTCGAGGCACCCGGGTTCTTCGAGCGCGAGGTCCGCGCGTTCCTCGCCGGCCTCTAAGACGCAGAACGCCGTGACGCAGAACGGCCCCCGCCGAAGCGGGGGCCGTTCTGGTGTTGCGCTGTCTGCTTGGCGGACCGAGGCTTCGAGACGCACCGGGCAGTCCTTCGCTTCGCTCAGGTCTGCGCCGGACGCTCCTCAACCTGATCGACCGACGGCGTCCGCGGCTTCGCCGCGTGCGCCTGGTCGATCAGAAGTCCATCCCGCCCATGCCGCCGGACGGGTCGCCGCCCATCGGGGCAGCCTTCTCCGGCTTGTCGGCCACGACGGCCTCGGTGGTGAGGAACAGCGCGGCGATCGACGCGGCGTTCTGCAGCGCCGAGCGGGTCACCTTGGCGGGGTCGATGATGCCGGTGGCGATCATGTCGACGTACTCGCCGGTGGCCGCGTTGAGCCCGTGGCCCGGGGTCAGGCCGCGCACCTTCTCCGCGATGACGCCACCCTCGAGACCGGCGTTGACCGCGATCTGCTTGAGCGGGGCCTCGATGGCGACCTTGACGATGTTGGCACCGGTGGCCTCGTCGCCCGAGAGGTCGAGCTTCTCGAACGCCGTGGCGCCGGCCTGCACCAGGGCCACGCCGCCGCCGGCGACGATGCCCTCCTCGACGGCCGCCTTCGCGTTGCGAACGGCGTCCTCGATGCGGTGCTTGCGCTCCTTGAGCTCCACCTCGGTGGCCGCGCCGACCTTGATGACGGCCACGCCGCCGGCCAGCTTGGCGAGGCGCTCCTGGAGCTTCTCGCGGTCGTAGTCGGAGTCCGACTTCTCGATCTCGGCGCGGATCTGGTTGACACGACCGGCGATCTGGTCGCTGTCGCCCGAACCCTCGACGATGGTGGTCTCGTCCTTGGTGATGACGACCTTGCGGGCCTGGCCCAGCAGCTCGACGCCGGTCGACTCGAGCTTGAGACCGACCTCCTCGGAGATGACCTGGCCACCGGTCAGGATCGCGATGTCCTGCAGCATGGCCTTGCGGCGGTCACCGAAGCCCGGTGCCTTGACGGCGACGGACTTGAAGGTGCCGCGGATCTTGTTGACCACCAGGGTCGACAGGGCCTCGCCGTCGACGTCCTCGGCGATGATCAGCAGCGGCTTGCCCGACTGCATGACCTTCTCGAGGAGCGGCAGCAGGTCCTTGACCGAGGAGACCTTCTGGTTGGCCACGAGGATGTAGGGGTCCTCGAGGACCGTCTCCATGCGCTCGGGGTCGGTGACGAAGTAGGCCGAGATGTAGCCCTTGTCGAAGCGCATGCCCTCGGTCAGCTCGAGGTCCAGCCCGAAGGTGTTGGACTCCTCGACGGTGATGACGCCTTCCTTGCCGACCTTGTCCATCGCCTCGGCGATGATCTCGCCGACGGTCTCGTCGGCCGCGGAGATGGACGCCGTCGAGGCGATCTGCTCCTTGGTCTCGACGTCCTTGGCCATGGTCAGCAGCTGGGCGGAGACGGCCTCGACAGCCGCCTCGATGCCGCGCTTGAGGCTCATCGGGTTGGCACCGGCTGCGACGTTGCGCAGGCCCTCGCGGACCATCGCCTGGGCGAGCACGGTGGCGGTGGTGGTGCCGTCACCAGCGACGTCGTCGGTCTTCTTGGCGACCTCCTTGACGAGCTCGGCACCGATCTTCTCGTAGGGGTCCTCGAGCTCGATCTCCTTGGCGATGCTCACACCGTCGTTGGTGATCGTGGGGGCGCCCCACTTCTTCTCGAGGACGACGTTGCGGCCCTTGGGACCGAGCGTGACCTTGACGGCGTCCGCGAGCGTGTTCATGCCACGCTCGAGGCCGCGCCGGGCCTCCTCGTTGAAAGCAATCAGCTTGCTCATGCTGGGCGATTCCTTTACCGGATCTGATGTCCTGGAGGATCGGAACGCTGCCCGCGACGGACGGCCCGGCCGTGTCGGCGGACCCTTCCCGCCGGCGTTCCGGACCTCAGCCTCCCCGATCCAGGGTTGTCACTCTCGTGTCGAGAGTGCCAGCGTCATGTTTAGCACTCGCCCACGTCGAGTGCAAACGGTGCGCGTTTCCGGTAGACAGGCCTCATGACGCTCTCTCGGATGCTCGCCCGCCCGATGCTCGCCTCGGTGTTCGTCGCTGGGGGCGTCGCCGCGCTCAAGGACGCGAAGTCCAAGGCAGGGGCCGCGGAGCCGGTGACCGACAGGCTGGTCCCGCTGCTGCAGAAGCTCGCCCCTCAGCTCCCGATCCCCGAGGACCCCACGACGCTCGTGCGGATCTCCGGCGCGGCGCAGGTCGTGGCCGGCCTCGCGCTCGCCACCGGGCGCGCCCCCCGGCTGTCGGCGACGGTGCTGGCCGTGACGCTGGTGCCCACGACCGTGGCCGAGCACCCCTTCTGGGAGGAGCCCGACCCCGCGGCCAAGCGCGCCCAGCGTCAGCACTTCCTCAAGAACGTCTCGATGCTCGGCGGCCTGTTCCTCGCGGCCGTCGACACCGAGGGCAAGCCGGGTCTCGCCTGGCGGGCGCAGCGGGTCGCCGGCGACGCCCGGCGCGAGGCGCGTCAGCTGGCCAGGGAGGCCCGGCGCGAGGCCAGGCTCGCCCGGGCCCGCCTCACCTGAGCCGTCCCGGACCCAACCGCGCAGCCACCAGGTCGGCGAACGGCTCGGCGAGCCCCGGCAGCACGTCGAGGTAGAGCCCCGGCTCGATCAGCTCCAGCTCCCCCACGCACCAACGACCCTCGTGACGGAGCAGGTCGACGCGCGCGTAGTCGATCCGGCGCCCGGTGATCTCGCCCGCCCGCACGAGCGCTGCCTCGGCCAGCGCGACGACGTCCTCGTCGAGGGACACCGGACTCACGACCGCTCCGCGCTCCTCGTGCGCCCGGATCTCGCCGCGGCCCGGCACCTTCCGGACCCGACCCCGGGCCCGCCCGTCGATCATGAAGATCGAGTGCTCGCCCTCTGTGCGTATCGACTCGACGAGCGGTTGCACGACGAGGGGTACGTCGGGCACGCCTGCCAGCACCGGGTCCGCGGCGTCGGAGGCCAGCACCACGCCGTGCCCGCTCGCGCCCACGCGTGGCTTCACCACGGCGACCCGCCCCAGCGCCGCCACCGCACCCACCAGCCCCCACCGGCCGGCCAGCGCCACGGTCGGGACGACGGGCAGGTCGCCGAGCCCGGTGAGGTAGGCCTTGTCGGAGTTCCAGGCGAAGACGTCGGCGCCGTTGAGCAGGAGCGTCTCCTGCTCGACCTGCCGCGCCCAGACGAGGAAGTCGTCGAGACGGTGGGTGTAGTCCCACGTGGACCGAACCGCGACCAACCCGGCCTCCGACCAGCGGACCGCAGGGTCGTCCCACCGCACCCAGCGGGAGTCGATGCCACGCGCGGCCAGTGCCGCGTCCAGGACGGCGGCGTTCGGCTCACCCTCGGGACGATCGGCGCAGGTAGCGAGTAATACGCTCACCTCATCATGCTAGGCCCGCGCCCGTGGTCTGGACAATCATCAGAGCCTTGTCGATTCGACAGCTCGTCGCCCGTCATCTCGATGACAGACTCCGACCGAGCGAGAGGAACCCCATGACCGAGTACATCGTCCTGATCCCCGACAACGAGACCACCTGGGCGGCGCTCGACGAGACCGAGCGCCAGCGGGTCTACGGCAAGCACCGCGACTTCGCCGCCGCGCTGGCCGAGCGCGGGCACAAGATGACCGGGGGCGCCGAGCTCGCGCCGGCGTCGCAGGCACGCGTCGTACGACGCGACACCGGCGGCGCGATCGCGGTCACGGAGGGACCGTACGCCGAGGCCGTCGAGCAGCTCAGCGGCTTCTACCTCATCGAGACCGACGACCTCCCGGGACTCCTCGACACCGTCGGCATCCTCGCCGAGGGGGAGGGCGCCCTCGAGGTGCGCGAGTGCCTGTCCGGAAGCGGGGGGTGACGGTGTGAAGTTCGTCGTGATGATGGCGGAGGAGAACGCCGCCGAGCGCTGGGAGGCGTTGACCGAGGCCGAGCGCGACGAGGCGATGGCCGCGATGGGCGCCTTCCACGAGGCCGTCGAGCAGCGCGGTTCCGTCGTCGCGGGCGAGGCGCTCGACGACGCGTCCACCGCGCGCACCGTGCACCCCGGCTCCGGCGCGGACCGCAAGGTCACCGACGGCCCCTACGCCGAGACCGTCGAGCAGGTGGGCGGCCTCTGGATCGTCGACCTCCCCGACCTCGACACCGCCGTCGAGCTCGTCCGGATGCTCCCGGCCGCCTACACCGTCGAGATCCGCCCCGTGGTCGACATCGGCGAGTGACCCCGGAGCCGGAACCGCAGCCAGGCGCCCAGACAGGCGCCCAGACCGTCTTGGCGACCGTCCAGCGCGACGAGTGGGCCCGACTGCTGGCCCTGCTCGTCGCTCAGTACCGGCGCCTCGACCTCGCCGAGGACGCCCTCGCCGACGCCGTCGAGGCCGCAGCCCGCACCTGGGCGCGCGACGGCGTCCCGACCAACCCACCCGCGTGGCTGCTGACCACCGCGCGGCGCAGGGTCCTCGACCGGATCCGGGCCGAGGCGGTGCACGCCCGCACCCTGCCCCGGCTCGCCGTCGAGGCCGAGATCCAGGAGGAGGCCCAGCGCGTCATGGCCGACTCCACCGCCCCGGGCGAGAGGCTCGTCCACGACGAGCGCCTGCGCCTGGTGCTGTTCTGCACGCACCCCGCGCTCGCTCCCGAGGCGGCCGCTGCGCTGACCCTGCGCCTGGTGATGGGCGTGCCGACGGCCGACATCGCGCGGCTGTTCCTGGTGCCGACCGCCACCATGGCGGCCCGGCTCACCCGGGCGCGAAAGCGCCTGGCGGCCGAGGCGTTCGTGCTGCCCACCGGCGCCGACCTCGACGGGCGGCTGGACCTCGCCGCGGAGGTGGCCTACCTCGCCTTCACGGCCGGCTACGCGCCCGGGTCGGGTCCTGACGTCCTGCGCACCGACCTGGCCGCCGAGGCGGTCCGGCTGGTGCGGGTCATCCGGGAGGTCGCGCCGCCCCGCGCCGAGCTGGACGCCCTCCTGGCGCTGGTCCTGCTGCAGCACTCGCGGCGCCGCGCCCGGGTCGCCCCGGACCCGGAGACCGGCGAGCCCGCGGTCGTGCTGCTGCCCGACCAGGACCGGACGCGCTGGGACCACGCGGCGATCGACGAGGCGATCCGGCTGCTCAGGCCGCTCGTCCACGCCAGCCCGGCGCCGTACCTCCTCCAGGCCCTCATCGCCGCCGAGCACGCCATGGCCGCGAGCGCGGCCGAGACGGACTGGCCGCGGATCGCGGAGCGGTACGCCGAGCTCGAGCAGCTCACCGGCTCCCCCGTCGTCCGGCTCAACCGCGCCGTCGCGATCGCCGAGGCCGACGGGCCGCTCGCGGGTCTCGCCCTGCTCGACGGCCTGGACCTGCCCGGTCACCGGTTGCCGTCGGTGCGCGCCGAGCTCCTCGTCCGGGCCGGGCGTCACGACGAGGCGCTGGCGGCGTACGACGCTGCGCTGGCCCGCTGCGACAACGAGGCCGAGCGAGCGCACCTGCGCCGGCGCCGCGAGGCCGCGGCGGCCGAGACGAGGGCCTAGCCCTGGCCGGGCACCGCCAGCCCGAGGAAGATCAGGATCCCGTCACCGCCGGGGTTGCCGTCCTTGCCGGGAGCGCCGAAGGCGTCGACGTCGAAGGGCGGCTTCCAGTTGTTGATGGTCCAGAGGTTGCCGGCCGCGTCGATCTGCGACGCGGTCTGCCGCATCATCGGGCTGAAGCTCGGCTTGCCGCCCGTGCCGTAGAGCGGGGTCCCGTCGGCGAGCAGCACCTGGCTGCCCGCGCTGGGCATGGTCAGACCGGTGCCCGGCGTGAGGGGGGCGCCGGTGGCGGCGCCGCCGCAGTGCCGCCTCGAGAGACCGCACAGCGCCGAGACGCGACCGTAGGGCAGCCTGTCGTCGACCTCGACGTGGCCGAAGTTGCTGATCCAGAGGTTGTCGTGGCCGTCGACGGTGACGTCCCAGGGGCCGAGGACGCCGCCGGCGTCGTGGAAGGGGCCGATCTTGTCGCCGTTCGGGCGGATGCCGTAGACCGAGTCGTCACCGAGGGACGCGACCCAGGCCACGCCGTGCGAGTCGACGTCGATGCCCTTCAACGCGGTGCCGACCTGGACGACGAAGCTCTCGTGGAGCCGCGTGCCGTCGAAGGTCAGCCGGGCGACGGAGCTGGTGAAGGTGCCGAAGAGCCCGCCGCTCAGCGAGACGTACGCCGCACCGTCGGGCGCCACCGCGACGTCGAAGGGCTGGCTGCCGGGGTAGAACTCGTGGCCGATCCCGGCGCCGAGGTCGCCCTTCGGGAAGACGAAGACCTTGTTGTTGCCATAGCTGGTCACCCAGACGTTGCCGTCGGCATCGGTGGCCATGCCCTGCGCGCGGTCGACGCCGGGAGCCGAGGCGAAGCCACCGACCGGCTCGCCCGAGGGTGAGTAGCGGGTGATGCTCTGGCCGGGCGCCGGCTGGTAGTCGGAGCCACCCCACCCGTAGTTGCCGAACCAGACCCGGCCGTTGGCCCCGACGGTGACCCCGAAGCCGGTGCCGAGGATGCCGCCGCCGACGACCGGCGACCTCGGGGTGCTGCCGCTGCCGTCGGCCGGTGAGCCGTCGGGCTTCAGCACGACCACCGAGGTGGCGGAGTAGGGAGTGCCCTGCACGACGTTGTTGGTCGCCCAGGCGAAGCCGCGGCGGTCGAACGCGATGTTGCCCGGCCCGCCCCACAACGTGCCGTCGTCGCCGGTGTCGTTCACCTTCACCGCGATGGACCAGTTGTCGGGGGTCCTGCCGAGCCCCGGCCTGAAGGTGACGCGCTGCCGCGACAGGTCGTGGATCTCGTCGGCGTCCTGCCCGGGGATCCTGGCCAGGTTGGCCAGGCCCTGGACGACGCTGCCCGGCCGGCGACCGAAGCGGCGCGTCGAGTGGAGGAAGTCGTCGGTCGCCACCCGGCTCGCGACGGTCGCGGCCACGACGTTCGCCAGCGACCGGGTCAGCCGCAGGGAGATCGTCTCGTCGGCGTTCGGCGACCTGCGCAGCACCTTGCCGACGGCGCCGGTGAGCGGCGACGCGACGTTGCGCGCCATGCCGTCGGCGATCTTGAGCGCCTGCACGTCGCCGCTGAACTCGCCGCGGTGGCTGAGCTGCGCCAGCGCGTACGCCGCCGCGACCGTGGTCAGCTCGTTGACCGTCGCCTTGCCCGGCAGCTGGGAGCCGAGCAGCGTGACCAGGTCGACGCGGGGCGCGACGGCGGCCGACAGGTAGTAGACGCCCTTCGGCGGCTTGTGCTTCGGCGCGACGGTGAAGCGCCCGCGGGCATCCGTCGTCGTGGTCGCGAACACGCGGGGACCCTTGGCGGTCGCGCGCATCAGCCTGACGGGTACGCCGGCGAGCGGGTCGGCCCCGCTGCCCGCGCCGCTCTGCACGACGCCGTCGAGCGTCGGCCAGGCGGTCTCTCGAGACGCAGCAGGTGGCGTCTCGCTCGGCACCGCCCCCGTGCTCGCCACTGGAAGCGCGCCCAGCGCACCCCCGAGCAGCCCCAGCGCACCCACGACCGCGACGCAGCTCCGACCCAGCTCCATTGGCGTACCTCCCCAGCGGAGTCTCGCTGCCGGGGCGGGACCCGTCAATGCGGTCGTATCATCTCGCGCTCGCGAGCCACTCGACGACGGTTCGGCCGAACTGGTCGCGCAGGTCGGTGGTGAGCGAGTGCGTGACGCCCTCGACGAGCCGGACGTCGGCGTGCGGGACCGCCGCGGCGAACCTCGGGGCGGCCTGCTCGCTGAGCTCGCGCGTCGCGGCGGGCTCGGTGGCGAGGAGCAGCAAGACCGGGTAGCCGCCGGCGGCGATCGCGGGCCAGCGCGACACGGGCGAGCTCTGCATGAGGTGGTAGCGCGCGGCCCCGGCAGCGACCGCGCCGACCTTGGTGACCAGACCTCCCTCGGGGTCCTCGGTGACCGCGATCAGGATCAGGTCGACCAGCGGGTCGTCGACGTCGACCTCGAGCTGGCCGGCCAGGTCGGCGCGGTCGCGCGCGCGCAGCCGGCTCTCCCCCGCGGCGGCCACCATCTCCTCGAGCGTCGCGCCGACCGGGGCGCCGGTCGAGGCGTCGTAGTCGACATGCCCGCTGTCGACGAGCACCAGGGACTCGACCCGCTCGGGTCGCGCCGCGGCCATGTACGCCGCGATAGCGCCGCCCCAGCTGTGCCCGCCGAGCACGACTCGGTCGAGGCCGAGCTGGCCGGCCAGCGACCAGAGGCGGTCGGCCATCGCGGGCACGGAGTAGTCCTCGGCGGCCAGCGCGGGCGAGTCGCCGTAGCCGGGCAGGTCGGGCGAGACGACGTGGAAGCCCGCCTCTACCAGGGGCGCGACCGAGACGTCCAGCAGGGCGGCCGAGCTGGCCGGGCCGAGAGCGTGCGCGAAGAGCACCGGTCTCCCGCCTGCCTCTCCCCACTCGCGGACCGCCAGGTCGGTCCCGCCCACGTCGACATGCCGCACTCGCATCTCGCGATCGCGCCGCAGCGACCTCATCATGTACTGCGCGACGTCTCCGTAGTCATTCGGACGGCGACCGCCGATCACGTCCACCGTTCTGTGAGTGATGTCGTACGACGGCCCACACTTGCTCGTCCATTGACCGTCCGGCAGTTGACGGGCGGCATGCGTCGGGGCTCCTGACAAGGAGTACAGGGCAACCTTTTCCAGGCCTTCTTCAGGGTCGCCGGAGTCACAAGGCTCGTAGCCCAGAGTGCGGAACGCTGCGACAAAGTTCTCTATCGTCGGATCGAGGTCAATCCCATCGGGCCAGTAGTGACCTCCGAGCTGCCGTCCACCAATGGACTGAGCTGGCCACCACCATCGCTGATCGTCCCCAGCGGCCCAAGCGATGCAGTTGTACTCCGGAGTTCTGTTGCTGGTTACGACGAAATGATCGGGCCGCAACCGTGGAAAGACCTGGCAGAGCAGGGTTTCCGCGGTCAGCGGCCCTGGTCGTACCATTCAACCCACTTTTGAGCAGCTTCGCGCATCGTGTCAGCTCCAGTTCCGTGATCTGTCCCCACGATGGCCGCCAGCGCCCAGTAGTAGTGCTGCGGCCCGCTCCGCAGTTCATCGATCATGAACGGGACTACTTGTGGGCCAAGTCCGATCATCTGTTGGTACGCAGGGTGCATCGTCATTTGCTGGACGTTGGAAACCATCTCCGTCGCTGCGAGCCACTCGTCGCGAAGATCTGAGAACTGGGCGAACACTTCTACATTGCTTCGCTGTAACCCGTCCGGTCTCGGCGGCGCGATCTTCGCGAACTGCAGCAGATCAAACTTGTACGACTTTCCTGGATCGTCGATCTCCCAGCCGCCACGTAGCCCTTCGGCTTTGGCCTCAGATGGGGTCGGCTCGTCTGAGTACTCCTTGATAGGGTCCAGCACTTCGTGTTCACGCTGAGAGGAGCGGAGAGGCATTAGTCATCCTCGGAAGTGTCGAAGGCGGACATCGAGAGTCGGCCAAGCATGGCTTCCAGCGATGCGGCCTTCTGTTGAGCGCGGGTGATGGCCTCCAACAGTTCGGAAAGTTGAGATGTGGTCATCGCGACCTCCACCACCTCGTCCCGTTCGGCGAAGCAATCGAGGCGGAGTCGGTGTACCACCACGGCGCCAAGTGGCTCTTCGTCGGGGTCATCAAAGATAGGCACCAGATCAGTCACGAATCTTGCGAGGTGTAGTCGGCGTGAGTGCTCCGTGACAAGGTCCGCGGCTTTGCCGAGCGTCTTCACCGCTGGCGAGTCGAGAGCTCCGTGTAGGAACGCGACGAAGCCACCTCGCTGCTCGTCGTCAACATCAACGCCGTCAGCACGCGAAACTCCATCTGCAACAGCCTCAAGACCCCAGTCATGGGCTTTCGCGACGGCTGCGAGCCCGAATAGCTCGCCAAGTACTTCATTTGCCCACTTTGTTGACTCCGGGGCATTCCCCAGCGCCTCCGCGATTTCTACTTTCAGCGCGTGCATCGAAACTGTGACGGGCTTACCGTGTAGGACTCGCTGGACTGCAGCCCGCGCGTCGGCATTCAGCGAGACCAGAAAATTGATTGTCGGAACGGCTCGCGCCGGAACACGCACTCCAACTCGCTCAACCACCTCTGCTCCTGTCCCTCGGGCGCCTGACGACGTCAGGATGTCACACAGCACACAGTCACCTGGGCACCTTCGTTGGAAGGGCGACAAGGCAAGTAGCGGTTCGCGGGTCCCGCCCTCGCATCAGGTCGTCGTCTTCTCGGGGATCTCGGGGTCCTCGGAGTCGTCTAGCACCGGTGGCGGCAGCCAGCGCGGGAACAGCCCCGCCACCACGACCACGAGCACGGCCATGCCCGACACCAGCGCCGCGTAGCCGAGCCAGAACGACCCGATCGCGAAGCCGGCGTACAAGCCCATCGCGAAGATCTCCGAGCCGAGGCCCGCGACCGACGTGACGGTGGCCCGCGCCGGTCCCTCGATGGCGTCCTGCAGCCGCGCCTCGGTGACGATGAGGACGAGCTGGAGAACGCCGTACCCGAGCGAGATCCCGACGACCGCCGGATAGAGCGACAGCGCCGCGCCGACCCCGATCAGCATCGCCGAGACCGCTGTCAGGGCAGCCATCGAGAGCGCTGACAGGCGCGCGGCCGGCCCGGCCAGCAGCCCACCGAGCGCCTGCGCGGCCGCGGTCGCGGCGGTGAGGAGCGCGACCATCGCGGTCGTCGCGCCGAGGTCGACGAAGACGAGTCCGAAGTACTCGTCGAAGGCGAGGAAGCCGTACATCAGCGCGGTGAGCACGACAGCCCGGCGGACGACCTGGTGCGTGGTCGCCTCTCGGGTGCCGGCCCGGAGCATCGTCCACCAGCGGGCGAGCGGTCCGCCTCGCTGGTCGATCTCGGGGTCACATTCGAACCCGGTTCCTGAGGAGGGAGCGAAGCGACCGCCTCGAAGGGCGGCCTCGGTGTGCGGCGAGGCGCGCGGCAACGACAGCGCGACGAGCGCGTTGACGCAGCAGACCCCGAAGCTGATCCAGCCGGTGAGCTCGATGCCACCCAGGTCGATCAGGGGGGCGGCGGCCAGGTTGGACAGCAGCAGGCCGACCAGTCCGGCGGTCGTGGTCCAGCCGATCACCTGGGCGTAGCGGTGCTCCTGGCCGGCGGCGGCGAGCTCGTCGTAGGTGAACGCCTCGTAGGTCCCCGACGCGAGCGCGGAGGCCAACCCCCACAGCACGAAGCCGATCAAGAAGCCGGTGTAGCCCGGCCAGGCGACCCAGAGCGCGTAGCCCAGACCGTTGACCACGGCGCTCGCCGCCAGCAGCGCGCGCCGCGAGACCACGTCGGCCCAGGCGCCGGAGGGCACCTCGAAGAGGAAGGTGGTCGCCGACCAGACCACGAACAGCGAGGAGATCTCGGCGGCCGACAGTCCGTGCTGGGCGAAGAGCAGCGCGTAGACCGGGTAGATCGGGATCGACTCGCTGAGGAAGGCGTACGCCAGGAGCCTGCCGGTCGGAGCGCTCGGGGCGGATCGGCGGCTGCTGTCGGAGCGTCGGCTGGGTCAACCCTTGGGAGCGGTGAAGGCCATGCCCCATCCTGGCCCGGTCACGACGACGGCTCAAGCACATAACGACTCGGCGTCAGGTCTCGGCGGTCCGTCGCAGCGGGGGCAGGATCGGGCCATGCCCCTCCTCAGGCCCGTGGCACGCCCGCGCGTGGACTGGCTGACGGGCGAGATCAGGACATGGCAGAGCGAGGGCTGGCTCGAGGCGCAGCACGCCGAGGAGCTGCTCCGCCCGCGGCGGCGGGCCCGGCGCCAGCACCTGGACGTGCTCGTCGACGACCTCGTCGACGCCGTCGCCAGCGGAGCGCGCGTCGTCGGCGACCTGGTGGCCAGGTGCGCCGGGGCGCTCAGCCGCCCGCGACCGCGGGGATGACCGAGATCTGCGTGCCGTCGGGCGTCGCGGTGTCGAGGTTGTCGAGGAAGCGCACGTCGTCGTTGCCGACGTACACGTTGACGAATCGCCTGATCTGACCCGCTTCGTCGAGGATCCGGCCCTTGATGCCGCTGTAGCTCGCGTCGAGGCTGTCGATCACCTCGGCCAGGGTGCCGCCCTCGACGCTCACCTCGGACTCGCCGCCGGTGTAGGTGCGCAGGATCGTCGGGATGCGGACGGAGACGGACATCGTGCGGGGCTCCTCGGTCTCGGTGTCAGAGGTTGGTCGCGGCGAAGGCAGCGTACGACGGGTCGATGGTCGCGGCCGGTCCGACCCGGTCGGCCACGGCGTCGATGGTCTTGAGGCCCATGCCGGTGTTGATCACGACGGTCTCGAGCGTCGGGTCGAGCTGGCCGGACTCCACGAGCTTCTTGAGGACGCCGACCGTGGTGCCCCCGGCGGTCTCGGTGAAGATGCCCTCCGTGCGGGCCAGCAGCACGATGCCGTCGCGGACCTCGTCGTCGGAGACGTCCTCGACGGTGCCGCCGCTGCGGCGGCAGATGTCGAGCACGTAGATGCCGTCGGCGGGGTTGCCGATGGCGAGGCTCTTGGCGATCGTGTCGGGCTTGACCGGGCGGATCGCGTCGACGCCGTCCTTGAAGGCCGTGGCGACCGGGGAGCAGCCGCTGGCCTGGGCGCCGTAGATCTTGTAGGGCTTGGCCTCGACGAGGCCCAGGGCGATCAGCTCCTGGAAGGCCTTGTCGACCTTGGTGAGCTGGGAGCCGGACGCGACGGGGATGACGACCTGGTCGGGGAGCCGCCAGCCGAGCTGCTCGGCGATCTCGTAGCCCAGTGTCTTGGAGCCCTCGGCGTAGAACGGGCGGACGTTGACGTTCACGAACGCCCAGCCCTCCTCCTCGCCGGCGATCTCGGAGGCGAGCCGGTTGACGTCGTCGTAGTTGCCGTTCACCGCGACGAGCTGCTCGGTGTACACCGCGGAGTTGATCTGCTTGGGCCGCTCGAGGTTGCTCGGGATGAAGACGACGGTGCGGATGCCGGCGCGGGCGCCGGCCGCGGCGACGGCGTTGGCGAGGTTGCCGGTCGAGGGACAGGCGAAGGTCGTCGCGCCGAGCTCGCGCGCCGCGCTCAGTGCGCAGGCGACCACGCGGTCCTTGAAGGAGTGCGTGGGGTTGGTGGAGTCGTCCTTGACCCACAGCCGGTCGATGCCGAGCTTGTCGCCCAGGTTGTGGGCGCGCAGCAGACGGGTGAAGCCGGGCTCGGTGTTGGGGCTCTCCTCGATGTCGGTCGGGACCGGCAGCAGCGCCTTGTAGCGCCAGATGTTGCGGGGGCCGGCCTCGATCTGCTCGCGGGTCACCGCCGGGAAGTCGTAGGCCACCTCGAGGGGACCGAAGCACTCCGGACAGGCGTACTGAGGGCCCAGGTCGACCTGGTGACCGCACTCGCGGCACGACAGGGCCCGGGCGTTGCCGAAGGCTCCTTCGCGCAGCGCGCGGCCGGTGGTCGCGCTCGGCGTGACGGGCTCTGACAGAACGGCGCTCATGGAGGTCCTCCTTCTCATCTGCCCCGGACGACGGTCGTCCGGGCCGGAATTAGCACCGTTTCCGCGACCGTCCCGACCAGGCGATGGAGCTGCTGACCAGAACAGGAGGCTCGCGGCGGTTGCCGGGACTTCGACGGGCCGTTCCCTCAGTCCCTCTTGATGAGCTGTCCCTCAGCGTAGGCGAAGCCGTCTCAGCATGCGAGTCGACTGTCCGCGATGTGATCAGGGAGCGTCGGCGGTGAGCTGGCGCAGCAGGTCGAGGACGCCGTCGGGGCCCGGGACGACCACGTCGGCGAGCTCGACCAGGGCCGACTGCTCGTCGGAGGCGGAGCAGACCAGCAGCGTGTCGAGACCCCGCGTCCGGAGGTCGGCGACCGCGTGGAACGCCTCGAGGTCGCCGAGGTCGTCGCCGGCGAAGAGGAAGCCGCCGGCCTCGAGCTGCTCGGCGAGGTAGTCGACGACCAGGCCCTTGTGCATGCCACCGGCGCGCACCTCGACGACCGCCCGACCGGGCTCGAGGCTGAGGTCGTGCTGGGCGGCGGCCTTCTCCAGGACGGGGATGAGCCGCTCCTGCGCCGCCGCCGGGTCGTCGAGCTGCCGCGTGTGCACGGCGACCGCGAGACCCTTCTCCTCGATGTACGCCCCCGTGACGTCGGCGCTGCGGATCAGCTGGGGCAGCTCGCGCAGGAACCGCGCGAGCCCGGCCGGCGGCCGCGGGGAGACGATGCGGCGCTGAGTCGAGGACCAGCGCTCGTTGCCGTACTGGCCGAAGAGGTAGAGCTCGCGGCCCTCGCCGGCGATCTCGGCGCCGATCTCGTCGAGGCCTCCCAAGGCCAGCGCCTGGCGGGCCGGGCGTCCCGTGATCACCGCGACGGCCAGGGCCTTGGTCGCGAGCGGGACGAGGACGTCGTGGGCGTCGGGGTGGATGTGCGCCTGGGCCGGGTCGTCCACGATCGGCGACAGCACGCCGTCGAAGTCCAGCCCGATGACGGTGCGCGACATGTTCGCCGCCAGGGCGGCGTACCGCTCCTTCGCCTCGTTCGAGGTCAGCTCCACCCTCGACAGCCTGCCACCCTCCCCCTCAGCGCAAGTGACAGGGGTTTCGACGCGCCCTGCGCGACCTCGCACGCTCGGTCGCGGGCTTGCTCGACCTGGCCCAGCCCACGCCGACCGCTCGTTCCTCGCGGCCGGCTGCTCGTCTCACAGCTCGCCCGTGAGGACGATCGTCAGTCGGTCCAGCTTCATGGAACCGACAGCAGGTTGGACGCGGCGGATGCCGAGGTCGAGGGCGAGCTGGCGGCCGGCGGCCTTCAGCCGCGGCGGGAAGTAGACGGTGTTGGCCGGGATGGTGCCGACCCAGTTGTCGGAGCCCACGACCTGCCAGCCGATGTCGGTGGCGCGCTGCGAGACCCGCCCGGCAAGCCCCTGGATGCCGGTGTTGTTGTAGACCTCGACATAGACCTTGGCCCGCTGGACCTTCGGCTTCGCCGGCTTCTTCTCCGGCTCGGGCGTGACGGTCGGCGTCTCGCTTGGGGTGCTGGGCGGCGCGGCGGCGGGGGTGATCTGCCGCTCGGTCTCCGGCTGGTCCCGCGTGGCCACGAAGGCGATGCCCGCCATCGCGACCGCGACCACGCTGAGCATCACGAGGGGGGACGGGTAGGCGAAGCCACGCTCGTTGCGGGCTCTGTCGAGGGTGCTGCGGACGAACATGGGGAAGACGTCCTTCGGTCGGCGCTGTCCGGGCTGGAGCGTCAGAGCTCGAAGCCGAGACGGCGGGCGGATCGCTGACGCTGGCGGGAGGCCCGCAGCCGGCGCAGCCGGCGGACCAGGAGCGGGTCGGCCTCGAGCGCCTCGGGCTTGTCGATCAGCGCGTTGAGGACCTGGTAGTAGCGAGTGGAGGACATGTCGAACTTCTCGCGGACGGCCGTCTCCTTGGCGCCGGCGTACTTCCACCACTGCCGCTCGAACTCCAGGATCTCCCGGTCGCGGTCGCTCAGGGTCGGCTTGTCGCCCTGGGGCGAGAGCGAGCTGGCGGCGTCCATCTGACAGGCTCCTGGAAGAGAGGGCTGGGCGGTCGTGAGGCTGTGGCTGACCTCAGCATAGGTGACGAATCACAGCGATGTCATTCGTCCTCGGGCGAGTCGCGGCGCGGTGTCAGGTGTGCCAGGGTCGCGGCATGACTGTGGGCTCGACCATCGACTCCCCCATCGGTTGGGGCATCTGCTCGACCGGCAAGATCGCGACGGGCTTCGCCCGCAACCTCGCCGGGGTGCCCGGCGCCCGGATCGCCGGCGTCTCGTCCCGGGCGGTCGAGACCGCGGCGGCGTTCGCGCGCGAGCACGGCGACGGCTCCACCCGGTCGTACGACTCGGTCGAGGAGCTCGCGGCGGACCCGGCCGTCGACGTCGTGTACGTCGCGTCGCCACACTCCCTGCACCCGACCCACGCCCGCGCGGCCATCGAGGCGGGCAAGGCGGTGCTCTGCGAGAAGCCGCTCACGCTCAACGCCCGCCAGGCGCAGGAGCTGGTCGACCTGGCTCGCGAGCGCGGCGTCTTCTTCATGGAGGCCATGTGGATGGCCTGCAACCCGGTCGTCCGCGAGCTGCTGTCCCAGCTCGCCACCGGCAGGTTCGGCACCCCCCGCCAGGTGCGCGCGGACCTCGGCTTCCGCGTGGACCGCCCGGCCACGGACCGGCTGCTCGCCCCCGAGCTCGGCGGCGGGGCGCTGCTCGACATGGGCATCTATCCCCTCACCTTCGCGCACCTGGTGCTCGGAGCGGCGGAGACGCTGACCGCGACCGGGGACCTGTCCGACACCGGGATCGACCTCGACGTCGCCATCGCGGGCCGCTACCCGGGCGGCGCCGTCGCCGCCCTTTCCGCGTCGATCACCTCCGCGCTCAGCACGACGGCCACGATCGCCACCACCGAAGGCCTGCTGTCCCTGCCGCGCCAGTTCCACCACCCGACGTACGTCGACTGGGAGCCCACCGACGGCCAGCCGGAGCGCATCGAGGCTCCGGGGCTCATCGGCAGCGGGCTCGGCAACGAGGCGGCGGAGGTGCAGCGGTGCCTGAGCGAGGGGCTGCTCGAGAGCCCTCTGGTCCCGCACGCCCAGACCCTGACGCTGATGCGGCAGCTGGACTCGATCCGAGCACAGATCGGTCTCGTCTACCCAGGGGACGACCCTGCGGGGTGAGCACGCCTCAGGCAGGTGACCCTAGGGTTGAGCCGTGACCACGAGCGGATCGGCGGACCTGGTGATCGTGGCCAACCGGCTACCGGTCGATCGCGTCCGCGACGCCGAGGGCAACCCCGCATGGCGGCGGTCACCCGGTGGCCTGGTGTCCGCGCTCGAGCCGGTGCTGCGTCGCAACGACGGCGCCTGGATCGGTTGGCCGGGCGGTGACGAGGCCGGCCTCGAGCCCTTCACCGAGGACGGCCTGCGGCTGGTCCCGGTGGCGCTCTCGGCCCAGGAGATCGAGGAGTTCTACGAAGGCTTCTCCAACGGCACGCTGTGGCCGCTGTACCACGACCTCGTCGCCAAGCCGGAGTTCCACCGGGAGTGGTGGGACGCCTACGTCGCGGTCAACCAGCGCTTCGCGATGGCCGCCGCCGAGACCGCGGCCAAGAACGCGACCGTGTGGGTGCAGGACTACCAGCTGCAGCTGGTGCCGCAGATGCTGCGCGAGCTTCGGCCCGACCTGAAGATCGGCTTCTACCTCCACATCCCCTTCCCGCCGACCGAGCTCTTCCAGCAGCTCCCCTGGCGTCGACAGATCCTCGAGGGCCTGCTCGGCGCGGACCTGATCGGCTTCCAGCTCGCCGGCGGTGCGGCCAACTTCGTCCGCCTGGTCCGCCAGCGGGTCGGGCACCGCACGCACCGCGACACCATCGAGCTGCCCGACGGCCGGCTGGTGCGCGCCCGCAACTACCCCATCTCGATCGACGCCGCGGCGTACGAGGAGCTGGCGCGGTCCGAGGGCGTCGCCAAGCGGGCGGTCGAGATCCGCGCGCAGCTCGGCGACCCCGAGACCGTGTTCCTGGGCGTCGACCGGCTCGACTACACCAAGGGCATCCGCGCCCGGCTCCGCGCCTACGGCGAGCTGATCGAGGAAGGGGTCATCGACGTCGGCAAGTCGGTGTTCGTCCAGGTCGCCACGCCGTCGCGCGAGCGGGTCGAGCAGTACCGGCTGCTACGCGACGAGATCGACCGGCTGGTCGGGAGGCTCAACGGCGACCTCGCCCGGATCGGCCGCCCCGCGGTCTCCTACCTGCACTCCTCCTACCCCAAGGAGGAGATGGCCGCCCTCTACCGTGCCGCCGACGTGATGGTCGTGACGCCCTACCGCGACGGCATGAACCTCGTCGCCAAGGAGTACGTCGCCTGCCGCTTCGACGACGACGGGGCGCTCGTCCTCTCGGAGTTCGCCGGTGCCGCGCACGAGCTGCGACAGGCCTGGCAGGTCAACCCCTACGACCTCAACGGCATGAAGGCCACTCTCGTCGAGGCCAGCCGGGCCGACCCCAAGGAACGCACCCGCCGGATGCGCGCGCTGCGCAAGCAGGTGCTGGAGAACGACGTCGCCCACTGGGCCGACTCGTTCCTGACGGACTTGGCCGGGGACGTCAAGCCGAAGCGCTGACCCCTCCGGTGGTCACGAGACAGTGACGTGCGCCGATCTCAGCAAGGGTCTCGTGACGGTCCTGACCGACCTCCTCGACCACCGGGTCGTTAGTGGGCGCCGGTGGCGCCGGCTTGGTGCACCTCGGTCAGCATCAGGTCGGTGATCTCCTTGACCAGCGTCTCGCCGGGGAGGCCCCAGCCGGCGTCGTACCCGTAGACCTCGCGCAGCGAGCGGCTGCTGCGCAGCCCGTCGAGGATGTCGACGTCATCGGGGCCGACGAGACCCGGGTGCACGACGCCGACCGCCTCGGAGACCTTGAGCAGGTCGCGACGCAGCGTCTTGATGTAGTTGGCGGCCCGGACGCTCTTCGACGTCGGGTCGAGGCCGCGCGTGTAGCGAGGGTTCTGGGTGGCGATGCCGACCGGGCAGTGGTCGGTGTGGCACTTCTGGGCCTGGATGCAGCCGATCGACATCATCGCCTCGCGGCCGACGTTGACCATGTCGCAGCCGAGGGCGAAGGCGATCACGGCGTTCTCGGGGATGCCGAGCTTGCCGGCGCCGATGAACGTCAGGTCGTCGGTGAGGCCGGCGGCGGCGAAGCGGCGGTAGACCTCGGCGAAGCCGACGCGGAAGGGGTACGCCACGGCGTCGGCGAAGATCATCGGCGAGGCGCCCGTCCCACCCTCGCCGCCGTCGATGTTGACGAAGTCGACGCCGCGGTCGCGGCCCGACATCACCTCGACCAGGTGGTCCCAGAACTCCAGGTTGCCGACCGCGCTCTTGATGCCGACGGGCAGCCCGGTCTCGGTGGCGAGCAGCTCGACGAAGTCGACCATCGAGTCGACGTCGCTGAACGCGGTGTGCCGGCTGGGCGAGGCGCAGTCGACGCCGGCCTCGATGCCACGGATCTCCGCGATCTCGGCGCTGACCTTCACACCGGGTAGCAGCCCGCCCAGGCCGGGCTTCGCGCCCTGCGACAGCTTGACCTCGATCGCGCGCACCGGCGAGGAGGCGACGAGGTCCTTGAGCCGGGCGAGGTCGAAGGCTCCCGCCTTGTCGCGGCAGCCGAAGTACGACGTCCCGATCTGGAAGACGAGGTCCCCGCCGTGCCGGTGGTGCGGTGAGATCGCACCCTCGCCGGTGTTGTGCAGGCACCCGGCGGCGGCCGCCCCCCGGTTGAGAGCCTCGATCGCGTGCCCGGACAGGGCGCCGAAGCTCATCCCCGAGACGCTGACCACCGAGTTGGGACGGAACGCGTGCTCACGGCCTCGCGGACCGCCGAGCACCTTGGCCGACGGCAGCCGGACCTCCTCGCCGGCGTGGATGGCGGTCGGCGCCCCCGGGCCGGTGAAGGTCCGGTGCTTGATGACCGGGTAGCCGTCACCGCGCTCCATGTCGTTGTCGGTGCCGAAGCCGAAGTAGTTGTTCTCGAGCTTGGACGATGCGTAGACCCACCGGCGCTGGTCCCGGCTGAACGGCCGCTCCTCGTCGTTGCCGGTCACGATGTACTGCCGCAGCTCGGGCCCGAATCGTTCGAGCAGGAAGCGGAGGTGACCGATCACGGGGAAGTTGCGCAGGATCGCGTGCTTCTTCTGGGTGAGGTCGTGCGCCGTCACCGCACCCAGCGCCGCAGTCGCGCCGATGCCTGCCGTCCGTGCCCACTTCATGGCGACCTCCCGGTCCAGTCTCGGTGCCGCAGGGCGGGCCTGTCGAGCACCCCCGGGTAGCGTCGGTACCCATGGACCTGGTGCCGAAGCCCGATCAGGTCGTGGCGGCCGCTGGCAACGTCGCCCACTCCCTGTTGTACGGCGGCCTCGCCGACCTGCGCCCGATGCCGCGCACCCTCGTCGACGACGGTGAGCTGCGCGAGGTCTACCACTACCGCCCGGCGGCCGGCGTCGACCCGTCCGGTGATCCGGTCCTGCTGGTCACGCCGCTCGCCGCCCCCGCGCTCTGCTACGACCTGCGCCGCGGCTGCTCGCTCGTCGAGCACCTGGTCACGCAGGGGCGGCCGACCTACCTCGTGGAGTACGGCGAGGTCGCCTTCCGCAACCGCTCGCTCGGGATCGAGCACTGGGTCGACGAGGTCGTCCCCGAGGCGGTGCGGGTGGTCTCCGAGCACGCCGGCGGGCGGCCGGTCCACCTGGTCGGCTGGTCCCTCGGCGGGATCTTCTCCCTGCTCGCCGCCGCGGACCGGCCCGAGCTCCCCATCGGGTCGCTGACCGTCCTGGGCTCACCGGTCGACGTGAAGCAGGTGCCTCTCGTCGCGCCGCTGCGTCCCCTGCTCGACCTCGGCGCCGGGGGCGGGATCATCACCCGCGCCTACCGCGCGATGGGCGGCGTGCCGAAGCCCCTGGTGGGCTGGGCGTTCCAGCTCGCGTCGGTGCAGAAGCTCGTCACCAAGCCGCTCGCCATCGCGGCCAACCTCGACGACACCGAGTTCCTCGCACAGCTGGAGGCGGTCGACCGGTTCTCCTCGCGGATGACGGCCTACCCCGGCCGGTCCTTCGGGCAGGTCTACCACCGTCTGGTGCGCGGCAACGCGCTCGTCACCGGCTCGATGGAGCTCGGCGACCGGACGATCGAGCTGGCCTCGATCAAGGTGCCCGTGCTGGTGTTCGCCGGCGCCGCGGACGGGATCGCCCCGCTCCCGTCGGTGCAGGCGCTGCTGCCCCTGCTGACCGGGTCGCGGGAGACCGCGCTCGAGGTCGTGCCGGGCGGCCACCTCGGCCATCTCACCGGACGGGCCGCACGTCACGCCACCTGGCCGGTGATCGACGAGTGGGTCGCCCGCTGGTCGGCTGCCGACGACCTCGACAGTGGCTCCTCGTCGACCACCGGCCGCGCGCGCAAGAAGGCGCCAGCCCGGCAGGCCGCCAAGAAGGCAGCGCCGGTCAAGAAGGCAGCCGCCAAGAAGGCGGCCGCGAAGAAGGCGGCCGCGAAGAAGGCGCCGGTCAAGAAGGCGCCGGTCAAGAAGGCGGCCGCCGAGAAGCAACCCGCCGAGAAGGCCGCGCCGGTGATCGGCACCAACCCCCGGCGTCGCTACGGATCGGCGTCCTCACGCACCCTCGGCCGCTGACGCGCGGCCCCGCCGGCTCTCCACGAGGGCGGCGACGGCCCAAACACACCCGGCCAGGGAGAGCACGGACAGGAAGGCGAGCCCGGCCACCAGCTCGGAGACGTAGTAGAGCATCGGCATCACCAGCACCGGAGGCAGGAACCCGAAGACCACGGTGGGGACCGCGATCAGGGCCGCGACGCCCAGCCGTCTGCCGACGACCGGGTCGAGCCGACGAGCGGTCACCGCGACGACGACGAGGCCGAGCGCGATGACGCCGAGCGCGGCGGCGAAGTGCTCTGCGGTGAACGCCGTCTTCTCGGCGTACAGCCTGGCCGCCTTGCCCGGGGCGGCCCTCACCTCATCGAGGTAGACCTCGCGCATCACCTCGTCGAACTCGGGCGTGAACGGCAGGGTGCCGGGCCGCTCCTCGGCGGCACGGGCCCACGCGTGCTCGTCGGACCACGGCACGCCGAACGTGGACTCCTCGCCCGTCATCGGCTGCGGCCAGGAGAGGCCGAGGTAGAGGTTGTCCCAGGGGGCGTTGGCCATCGTCGACGACGTCTCCACCGTCACGGCGTCGGCCCGCTGCTGCTCGACCAGGTCCATCGCCAGCTTGGGCACGAGCAGGCTCACGCCGGCGGCCAGTCCCGCGACGACGACCCCGAGCCCGGCGGCGGTGACCCAGCGCCGCGATCGACGTGCCTGCACGAACCACAGGACCCCCAGGGCGAGGGCGACCCCGATGCCGGACAGGCCTCGCAGCAGGTTGGAGAAGCCCGCGATCGCCACCGACACGATGCTGAGGGCCACGAGCCACCGGGTGCTGACCTCGCGTGCGTAGGCGTAGCCGAGCAGCACCAGGGATCCGAAGACGATGGCGCCGGGGAGGGCGTACACGGCGTAGACCGGGACCAGGCTGGCGTCGTCGGACTGACCGTAGTTGCTGCCGGTGAGGACCTCGCCGTGGTTGGTGACCAGGGCGACGAGCGGCACGAGGAGCATCGCCAGCCCGGCCCAGGTGCGCCGGACCAGCGCGGACACGAAGGCGGGCAGCACCAGCATCGGCAGGGCGCTCACGAGGGCCATCAGCCAGCGCAGCCCGGTGTACGGCGAGGACGCGTCGGTCAGGTGCGACATCAGGGAGGCGACGAGGTAGATCCCCGGGTCGTCGTCGCCGGAGGCGCGGGTCATCCCGGTGCCCTCGACCGCGCCGTACCAGGAGCCGCTGCCGTTGGGCTTGATCAGGAGGACGCCTGTCTGGCGGTAGGTGTCGTACGTCGCCCGCAGCTCCAGGTCGCGCGCCGGGTGGAAGAGGAAGTCCGGCTGGGACAGGACGTAGACGAAGGTGCCCACCGCGAGGACGAGGCCGGCGCTCCACACCAGCACGAGACCGAGCAGGTGGGACCTCTTGCTCAACGACTCTCCTCGATCAGGTCTCGGCCTCGGTCTCGGCCTCGGGTCTCGGGGCCGTCGCGACGGCGACGGCGGACACCAGTGTGCAGGTGACGAGGTAGGCGACGACGAGGAGGTGCCGCCCGGTGCGCCTGCCGCCGCTACATTGCGCTCGTGTCGTCGACCACGAGCCTGCCGCGTCGCGTGCGGATCGGGTACGGCTCGGGCTCGGTGGCGACGGGTGCCTTCGGGACCGTGCCGGGGCTGATGCTGCTGCCCTACCTCACCGACTCGCTCGGCATCGCGGCGATCTGGGCCGGCGTCATCGTGTTCCTCCCGAAGGCGTGGGACGTGGTGCTCAACCCGGTCGCGGGCCGCATCTCCGATCGCACCACCGACCCCCGCGGGCCGCGACGGCCGTGGCTGCTGCGCGCCGGGATCGGGCTCGCCGTCGCGTTCGCGCTGATCTTCGCCGGACCCGACGCGGGATCGCGGGTGGCCCAGGCGGCATGGGTGCTGGTGTTCTTCCTGGCCGCCGCGACGGCGTACGCCTTCTTCCAGGTGCCGTACGTCGCCATGCCGGCCGAGCTGACGGCGTCGTACGACGAGCGCACCCGCCTGATGACCTGGCGGGTGGCGATCCTGGCCTTCACGATCATGCTGGCCGGCGCGACGGCGCCGGTGATCCGCAACCAGGTCGGCGGCCGTGACGGCTACCGCGCGATGGGCGTCGTGATGGCGGTGGTGATCCTGGTCGGGGTCGTCGCGGTCTACCGCGGCACCCGCGACGCCCCCGTCGGCACGGTCGAGCCCGGGACCGGCAGCCTGCGCGAGCAGCTGCGCATCGTGGCCGGGGCGCAGGACTTCCGCTGGCTGCTCACGACGTACGTGCTGCAGGCGCTGGCGACCGGCGCGATGCTCGCCGGCGTCGACTACCTCGCCACCGACGTGCTCGAGAGCGAGGCCGCCTCGACGATCCTCTTCGTCTGCTTCGTGGGCCCGGCGCTGCTGCTCACGCCGGTCTGGGCACGGGTCGGCGAGCGGGTGGGCAAGAAGCGCGGCTACCAGGTGGCCTCGCTCGTGCTCGCCGCCGGGGCGACGCTGGCCGTGCTCTCGGCCGTCGCCGGCTCGGCCGTCGCCTTCGTCGCGACCGCGCTGGTCGGGGTCGGGTACGCCGGGTGCCAGGTCTTCCCGCTGGCGATGCTCCCGGACGCCGCGGCCGTCGACGCCCGGCGCACGGGCAGCAACCGCGCGGGTGTCTACACCGGCGTCTGGACCGCCGGGGAGACCTTGGGCCTCGCGCTCGGTCCCGGTGTGTACGCCGTCGTGCTGGCCCTGGGTGGCTACGTCAGCTCGACGTCCGGTGGTGTCGACCAGCCCGGCTCGGCCGTCGTCGCCATCGTCCTCGGCTTCTCGCTGCTCCCCGCCGCGCTCACCCTGCTGAGCCTGCGGTGGCTGCGCCGCTACTCCCTCGACGCGCAGACGGTCGACTCGGCCTTCGAGGACACCGCCCGCGGTTGAACCCGGGTGGTCGAGGAAGCTGCGCCAGCAGCTGTCACCAGACCCCCGAACGTGACCGCCGGCATGTCCCGGCAACGGTGCCTCGTTGTCCCTGGGCCGCGGGACAGGCGGCCCGACAACCTCCTTCCATCGACGCACCGTCGATCCCACACGGAAGGAAAGACCTCATGACCACCCACATCTCCACCCGCAACCCCGTCCGCAGCGACGTCGCCGTCGCCCCCGGTCAGCCCGACGAGGCCCACACCACCGCACCGTCGCGCAACTGGGCCCTCGCCGGGGTCGGCGCCGGCCTCGCCGGCATCGCGACCATCGTCACCTCCAGCATGGTCGGCTCCGTCTACAACAAGGAGCTGGTCGGCGACCCCGAGGCGATCGCCGCCGACCTGGCCGACAAGACGGTGGCCATCGGCCTGTTCCACACCGCCACGCTGGTCGGCGCCGTGCTGCTCGTCGTGTTCGCCGCCGGTCTCCAGCGCCGGCTCCGCGCCCGGCTGGGCAGCGACAGCCTCGTCCCGCAGATCGCCTTCGCGGGCCTGGTCGGCACCGCCGTCGTGTCCGTGCTCAGCACCGGTCTCGACACCGAGTTCATCGCAGTGGCGGACAAGGAGTTCATCGACCCCTCCAACGCCGCGATGTTCAACCACTGGATCGGCACCATCCCGTGGTGCTGGGTCCTCGCCGGGCTCTCCGCCGCCGCCGTGCACGTCGCGGCGCGGGCCGGGGCCGTCCCGCGCTGGATCGGCCGGACCAGCCTCGTGCTGGGCGGCATCACCCTGGTGGCCGGCGTCTCGCCGCTGCAGTACCTCGCCGGCATGACCGGTCCGCTGTGGCTGCTCGTCGTCGCTCTCGGCTTCTTCGCCGGGGACAAGGTCTTCCGGAGCGAGCGCTGAGGCCGACCCTCGGTGGTCGATCAGCCGCCGGCGGTCGAGCAGCCGCCGGCGGTCGATCAGCCGCCGGTGGTCGAGCAGCCGCCGGTGGTCGAGCAGCGAGCGCAGCGAGCGATCAGTCGAGACCACAGTCGAGACCACAGTCGAGACCATCCTCGTCGGGTGGTCTCGACTGCGCTCGACCACCGAAGGTCCGCGTCCCGCACAATGTCGCGGTGACGACTGCGCCGGGGCCCTCGCCAGCGGACCGGCGCGCGCTCCGGACCGCCGTGCCCGTCGCGCTGCTGCTCGCCGCACTGGCCTGCGTGGGCGTGACGATCCTGCTCGAGCTCCGCGTCGCGGCGGCCGACGTGCAGGGCAGTCTCGGCCCGGCGCTCGACACGAGCGGCCTGCTCGGTCTCGTGGGACTCGCCATGGTCGGCTGCGCCCTGGTGGTGCTGCGCCAGACGGCGTACCGGGGCTTCGGCTGGACCCTCGCCGCCGTCGGGATCTTCTGGCTCCTCGACGGGCTGTCCCAGTCGTACGTGCGCCTCGGCGTCGCGACCGACGAACCCATGAACGGCATGACCTTCGCGGTGTGGTTCCTCTACCGCTTCACCTCGCTCCTGCCGCTGACGATCGTGATCCTCCCGCTGCTCTTCCCCGACGGCCGCTTCACCTCGGGCGCGACCCGGGTCGCCGGCTGGGTGACCGTCACGGTGATGTCGGTCAGCGCGCTGGTCTACGTCGTCGTCCCGTCCGACGACGCGAGCCTCGACCTGGCCTACCCGCCGGGCATCGACCGCGACCCGACCACCATCTCGGCGCTCGGAGCGTACGCCGGCGCGATCGTCGACTCGGTCCAGGTCGTCGCGATCGCGCTGGGTCTGGTGGTTCCGGTCTGGTCCGTGACGGTGCGCTACCGCCGCTCCGTCGGCGTCGACCGCGACCGGATGCGCTGGCTGCTCTGGGGCGTGCTGGTCGCGGCCATGCTCGTCGTGGCCGCGCTGCTCGTGCGCGTCGAGGTGATCGGCGACGTCGCGCTCTTCCTCGTGGTCGTCCTGGTGCCGGTGGCCATGACGGTGGCCGTGGTCAACCCCGCACTCGTCCCGATCCAGGACCTGCTGGCCCGCACGACCGTGTACGGCGCGCTCGGGTTCGTCCTTGTCGTCGTCGACCTCGCAGCCGTGGCCGGCCTGACGGCCCTGATCGGCGACTCCCTCGACACGGGCCAGGTCGTGCTGGTCGTGCTGCTCGTCACCGTGCTGCTCTACGGACCCCTGCGGCAGTGGTTGGGCGGCTGGGTGCGCCGCCTGGTGCTCGGCGAGCGCGACGACCCCTACGACGTCGTCGCCGGTCTCGCCTCGACCCTCGAGACGGCCGACGACGGCGCGGCCCAGCTGGCCGCCGTCTCGCACGCCGTCGCCGGCGCGTTCGGCATCTCCTTCGTGAGCGTCGACGTCGACCGAGGCGGTGGCGAGAGGTTGGTGGCGACCTTCGGCGAGCGTCCGCCGGAGACCCGCACGCTGCCGATCAACTACCGCGACGTCGAGGTCGGGCGGCTCGTGCTGCCGGCCAGGGGCCTGCGCAGCCGGCTCAGCGGACGCGACGAGCGGCTGCTCGGCGACCTCGTCCGGCAGGCCGCGACGGCCGCGCGCACCAGCCGGCTGGCCGAGGAGCTGCAGGACTCGCGCGAACGACTGGTCGTCGCCCGTGAGGAGGAACGCCGCCGGATCCGCCGCGACCTGCACGACGGGCTCGGGCCTGCGATGAGCGGGGTGGTCTTCCAGCTCGAGAACGCGCGGATGATGGTCGACGGCGATCCCGACGGGGCCAAGGCCCAGCTGGTCCGGGCCCGCGGGCACGTGCAGGAGGTCGTCGCCGACGTACGCCGCCTCGTCCACGACCTGCGACCACCCGCCCTCGACGACCTCGGGCTGGTCGGCGCGCTGCGCCAGCAGGCAGCGAACACCAAGGCCCGCACCACGGTCGAGGCCGCCGAGGACCTCGGCCCGCTTCCGGCGGCCGTCGAGGTGGCCGCGTTCCGCATCGTCGGGGAGGCCCTCACCAATGTCGACCGCCACGCCGGGGCGACGACCTGCACGGTCCGGCTGCGCCGCGAGGCCGATGAGCTGCTGGTCGAGGTCACCGACGACGGCACCGGCATCGACGAGCGGGCCGAGGTGGGCGTCGGGCTGGTCGCGCTCCGCGAGCGCGCCGACGAGCTGGGCGGGCGCAGCGAGGTGACCTGTCCGCCGGGCGGCGGCACCAGCGTGCGAGCCTGGCTGCCAGTGAGAGAGGGGCGTGCGTGAGCGACATCCGCGTGGTCGTCGTCGACGACCACCAGATCGTGCGCGACGGGTTGGTGGCGCTGCTGGGCAACCTCGACGACGTCGAGGTGGTCGGGTCCGCCAGCGATGGGCGGGAGGCGTTGCACGTGGTCGCCCACGCCTCGCCCGACGTGGTGGTGATGGACATCCAGATGCCGCAGCTCGACGGCATCGAGGCGACCCGCTTCGTCACCGGCCGGCACCCCGGCGTACGCGTGGTGATGCTGACCATGAACGAGGACGACGAGACCATCCTGGCGGCCCTCCGCGCCGGAGCGTCGGGCTACCTGCTCAAGGGATCCGGCGCCGACGAGGTGCAGACCGCGATCCGCGCGGCCGCCGGCGGCGGGATGGTCTTCGGCGCCACGCTCGCTGGCCGGATCGCCGGGTTCTTCGCCACCGCGACCGCCGCGCCGGCCACGCCCGAGGAGCCCTTCCCGGACCTGTCCGACCGCGAGCGGACGGTGCTGCACCTCTTGGCCGCCGGCCGGTCCAACGACGACATCGCCGCCGAGCTCTACGTCTCCAGCAAGACCGTCCGCAACACGGTCTCGGCGATCTACGCCAAGCTGCACGCCGCAGGACGGGCCGAGGCGATCATCAAAGCCCGCGAAGCGGGCTACGGGCGCGACGAGTCGCACTAGCCTCTCGGCATGACCGACCGGGCTCAGGTCTTGGCAACGCTGCGTGACCGGCAGGCCGGCGACCTGCCGGTGCACGGCGGCCGCACGCTGGCCTACGTCTACGACTCCGGCCTTCCCGACGTCGACGCCGTCGGGCGCGAGGCGGTGGCGTCGTACGCCGGCACCAACGGGCTCGACCCGACCGCCTTCCCGAGCCTGCTGGCGATGGAGAACGAGCTGGTCGGCTTCGCTCTCGACCTCCTCGACGCGCCCGAGACCGCCGTCGGCACGGTCACCTCGGGCGGCACCGAGTCGTGCCTGCTCGCGGTGCAGGCAGCGCGCGACGCCCGGCCCGACGTAGACCGTCCGACCATGGTCGTGCCCGACACGGTGCACGCCGCCTTCCACAAGGCGGCGCACTACTTCGGCGTCGAGACGCGCGTGGTCCCGGTCGGCGCGGACTTCCGGGCCGACGCACGGGCCATGGCCGCCGCGATCGACGACAGCACCGTGCTGGTCGTGGGTTCCGCGCCGTCGTACGCGCACGGGGTCGTCGACCCGATCGCCGAGCTGGCCGCGGCGGCGAGCGCTCGCGGCGTCCGCTGCCACGTCGACGCGTGCATCGGCGGCTGGGTGCTGCCGTACGCCGCGCGCCTGGGCCGCGTCGTGCCGCCGTGGACGTTCGCGGTCGACGGCGTCACGTCGATCTCCGTCGACACCCACAAGTACGCCTACGCCCCGAAGGGCACCTCGCTCCTGCTGCACCGCGATCCGGCCGGACGGCGGCCGCAGTACTTCGCCTTCGCCGACTGGCCGGGCTACACGATGCTCAACTCGACGATGCAGTCGACGAAGTCCGGCGGTCCGCTGGCCGGGGCGTGGGCGGTGACCCAGACGCTGGGCGACGAGGGCTACCTGCGGCTCGCGGCGGAGACGTTCGACGCCGTCGACCGGATCGTGGCCGTCGTCGAGGCGCAGCCCGGTCTCTCCGTCCTGGTCGCGCCCGACTCGACGCTCGTGACGATCGCGACCGACGGCTCGTGCGACGCCTTCACCGTCTGCGACGAGATGGCCGCCCGCGGGTGGTTCGTGCAGCCGCAGATGTCGTACGCCGGGACCGCACCCACGATCCACCTGTCCGTGAGCGCGGCGACGGCCGCGCACCTGGACGACCTGGTCGTCTCCCTGGGCGAGTCCGTGGCGGCCGCGGCCGCGGCGGGACCGGTCGCCGTCGACGCCGACGTGGTGGCCTTCATCGAGGCGCTCGACCCCGCCGCGCTGTCGGACGCGGACTTCGACGGCCTGCTCGCGGCGTCCGGGCTCGTGGGCACCGACGACGCCGACCAGGGCGGTCTCGCCCTTCCCGACCGGATGGCCGGCGTGAACGCCCTGCTGGACGTCGCGTCGCCGCGGATGCGCGAGGCGCTCCTGGTCGCGTTCCTGGACCGGTTGGCCCGTCCCGTGCGCGGCAGCGGCGGGAGCTGACCGTGCGCAGGTGGCTGCGCCGGCTGCTGGTCGTGCTGGCCGTGCTCGTGCTCCTGGCCGTCGGCGGGGCCGTCGCCTTCGAACGCTTCGTCCTCCCCCACGACGACCTGGACGTCGTGGAGGCGGGGGCGCTGACCGTGGCGAGCGGGGTCGCGGGTGAGTGGGAGGTCGACGGGCTGACCGTCACGCTCAGCGCGGCCGAAGGCCTGAGCATCCGTGAGGGCGAACGTGTCGTGTGGGCGTCCGACAGGGGCGCCTTCGTCACCGGCGCACGCGGGTCGGTCGCCTGGGACGAGCGGCGCGGCTACTTCTGGCCCACGGTCACGATCGAGGACAGGCTCGGCGACCAGTCGGTCACCGGTGTGACCCCGACCGACGAGCAGGTGGAGATCACCGGCCGGCTCTCCGGCATCGGCAACGGCGCGCCGTACACGGTCACCGTGCGGCCGCGCGAGGCCGGCGGGGCCACGATCGACGTGGTGACCGATGGCGGGCTCTACGCCGTGGGACTCGTCTCCGGGAGGTCGGAGGGCGCCGGAGTGCACGGGTTCGGCGCGCAGACGGCCGGGTGGGACCTCGACGGCAGGCTGCTGCCGATCGTCGTGCGCGAGCAGGGCGTCGGGCGCGGCCAGCAACCGCTGACCTTCCTGGCCGACGTGACCAACGGCGGGGCGGGTGGGACCGAGGACATGACGTACGGCGCATGGTCCTCCTTCGTGACCGACGACCTGCGCGGCCTGCGGCTCGACCCGGACGAGGAGACCTCGCACGCGTTCGCCGTCGCCGACCTGCGCGACCCCGGGCGCGTCGTGCTCGAGGTCTGGAGCAACCGGCTGCGCGCCGAGGTCACCTCCGCGCTGGACCCGGCGGGCCTGGTGGCCGCGCAGCAGGGCGGACCGGCGGCGCCGCTGGCCGAGTGGCCGCTGGACGGGGCGATCGTCGGGCTCCAGGGTGGGACGACGGAGGTGCGCGAGCACCTCGACACCCTGCTCGCCGCGGACGCGGACATCTCCGCGGTGTGGATCCAGGACTGGACCGGGCGTCGGATCACGTCGTTCGGCGACCGGTTGTGGTGGACCTGGCAGCGCGACGACGCGTGGTACCCGGGCTGGAGAGGTCTCGTCCGCGACCTCGCGGAGCAGGACATCCAGGTGACGACGTACGTCAACCCGTTCCTGGTGGACGCGTCACTGCGCCCAGGAGGTGACGGCGGCATCCGCAACCTGTGGCAGGAGGCGGCCGACGCGGGCTTCCTGGTACGCCGCTCCGGCGACGGCACCTACGAGCTGGACCAGGGCGGGTTCGAGGCGTCGCTGGTTGACCTGACGAACGCGCGGGCGCGGTCGTGGTTCGCCGACGTGATCGCCGACGAGGTGCTCACCGACGGGGTGAGCGGCTTCATGGCGGACTTCGGTGAGGGACTGCCGTACGACGCCGAGCTGGACGACGGGCTTCCGGCGTATGCCCACAACCGGTGGCCGGCGCTGTGGGCGCGCACGGTCGCGCTGGCCTGCCGGCGCGCGGAGCTGCCCGACTGCGTGACGTGGATGCGCAGCGGCGCGCTCGGGCAGGCCCGCGACGTGCCGCTCTTCTGGGCCGGCGACCAGCTGGTCGACTGGAGCGAGCAGGACGGGCTGCCGTCCGCGCTGCACGCGATGCTGTCGGCCGGCGTCTCGGGCTGGCCGCTCGTGCACAGCGACGTCGGCGGCTACACGTCGGTCGACGCGGTGGTGCGCGACTACACCCGGTCCGAGGAGCTGCTGGAGCGCTGGGCCGAGCTCGAGGCGTTGGGGGTCGTGATGCGCACCCACGAGGGCAACCGGCCCGATGACAACGTGCAGGTCTACGACACGCCGGAGACGGCCGCGGCCTTCGCGAGCATGACGCGCCTGCACGCGGCGCTAGGTGAGTACCGGCGCGACGTGGTCGCCCGGGCCGCGGCAACCGGCGTACCTGCCCTGCGGCACGTGTGGTTCGCCGGGCCGCAGGCGTCGGCGGCCGACCAGGACGACATCTTCATGCTCGGCGACGCGCTGCTGGTCGCGCCGGTGCTCTCGGCCGGCGAGGACAAGGTGGAGCTCACCTTCCCGTCGGGCACGTGGACCCACGTCTGGACCGGCCGGGAGTACACCGCCGGCGAGACCGCCGAGGTCGAGGCCCCACTGGGCCGGCCCGCCGCCTTCGTCCTCGCCGACCACCCCTGGACCGACAACCTGCTGGACGCCTTCACCTTCCTCGACACCGGTCGATAGTCAGGACAGCCCACGCTCGGCCAGCCACTTGCGGGCGGCGGTCTTGGAGGCCCGGGCCAGCCAGGCGTCGTACACGGTCTCGGCGAGCTGGTCACGGTCGAGCTCGCCGATCCGGCTGCCCCGGAGCAGCACCGACGGGTGGCCGTCGAAGTGCGGGGTGGTGAAGAAGGGCGTGCCCTCCTCGGAGAGGATCTCGCGCTTGGCGCCCTCGTCGGCGACCCAGAAGACGATGACGTCGTCGTAGCGCTCGCCCGTCTCCGGGTCGAAGGCGTCGGGCCGCCGGCTGCGGAAGAAGATGAAGCTGCGCCCGGCGACCTGATAGACGCCCTGGCCGCCCTCGACGACCTTCGTGCCCGGCATCGACAGGGCGATCTCGCGGACGTCGCTGACGCGGGCACGCCTCGGCGCTCGTGGGCGGCGGGTCACCTCGGCACTGTACGGTCCCGGCATGAGCGCGCCCTCGGGATCGGCATTGGCGGGACTCGTGGACAAGGGCCTGATGGCCCCCGACTGGGCTGAGGCGCTGGCGCCGGTCGACGAGCAGATCGCGACGATGGGGCGGTTCCTGCGCGAGGAGGTCGCCGCCGGCCGTCCCTACCTGCCCGCCGGCGACGCGATCCTGCGGGCCTTCGCGCGACCGCTGGCCGAGGTGCGGGTGCTCGTCGTGGGGCAGGACCCCTACCCCACGCCCGGGCACCCGATCGGGTTGTCCTTCGCGGTCGCCCGCGACGTACGTCCGCTGCCGGGCAGCCTGCGCAACATCTACCAGGAGCTGCGCACGGACGTCGGCATCGAGCCGCCTGCGCACGGTGACCTGACCGCATGGACCGAGCAGGGCGTGATGCTGCTCAACAGGGTGCTCACGGTCCGGCCCGGCGAGCCAGCCTCGCACCGGGGCCGCGGGTGGGAGGCCGTCACCGAGCGCGCGATCGAGGTGCTGGCCGCTCGGTCGGCCGCGGGCACGCCGATGGCGGCCGTGTTGTGGGGGCGCGACGCCCAGTCGCTCAAGGGGCTGCTCGGCTCGGTTCCGTGGGTCGAGTCCGCGCACCCGTCGCCGCTGTCGGCGTCGCGGGGGTTCTTCGGCTCCCGGCCGTTCTCCCGCGTCAACACGCTGCTCGAGGAGCAGGGCGGGGCGCCCGTCGACTGGGCACTGCCTGCGTGATCCCACGCAAGTTGAAAGTTGAACTATCGGGAGTAGCATGGTGTCCATGACTGACTCGTCGGGTCGCATGCCCGCGCTCTACATCGGCCACGGGGCCCCGCCCCTGCTCGACGACCCGCTGTGGTCGGGGCAGCTGGCCGCCTGGGCCCAGGACCTGCCGCGCCCGAAGGCGATCCTGATCGTGAGCGCGCACTGGGAGTCGGCGCCGGTGATGCTGAGCGCCAGCCAGGCGCCGCTGGTCTACGACTTCGGCGGCTTCGCGCCGCGCTACTACGAGATGACCTACGACACTCCCGACGCCACGGCGCTGGCCCAACGAGTGGCCGCGATGATGCCCGCGCACGAGCCGGTGCACCAGCACCCCAGCCGCGGCCTCGACCACGGCGCCTGGGTGCCGCTCAAGATCATGTATCCCGAGGCCGACATCCCCGTCCTGCAGATGTCGCTGCCCACCGACGACCCCACCAGGTTGCTGGCCCTCGGCGAGCGGCTCCGGCCGCTGCGCGACGAGGGCGTGCTCATCATCGGGTCGGGCTTCCTGACCCACGGCCTGCCGTTCCTCACCGAGTGGCGCATCGACGCCCAGGTGCCGGGCTGGTCGGCCGACTTCGACGCCTGGGCCGGCGAGGCGCTGGCCCGCGGCGACGTCGACGCGCTCGCGGCATACCAGCACCAGGCGCCCGGCATGCCCTACTCGCACCCGACCGTGGAGCACTACACCCCGCTCTTCGTCACCCTCGGTGCGGCCACCGACCCCGAGGCACCCGGCCTGCAGGTCATCGACGGCTTCTGGATGGGCCTCTCGAAGCGCTCGCTCCAGGTCGCCTGATCTCGACTGCGCTCGATCACCGCGACGCGCTCGATCACCGCGACGCGCACGATCACAGCGACGCGCGATCACCGGGACGCGCTCGATCACCGGGACGCGCTCGATCACTCGTCCTCGGTGAGCTCGTCGAGGGCGACGAGATCGGCCTCGGTCGGTAGCCAGCGCAACGCGGCCGCGTTGGCCCGCACCTGGTCGCCCGAGGTGACGCCGGCGATCACCGACGCGACCATCGGCTGCGCGGCCAGCCCGGCGATGGCGACGTCGAGGAGGGTCAGGTCGCGCTCCTCGGCGTACGCCGTCAGCGCGGTCACCCGCTCCCAGTCGGCGTCGCGCAACCACGCTGCCCGGTCGAGCTCCTGGTGGGCCCGCGACCCCTCCGGAGCCGGAGCACCGGGCTGGTACTTGCCGGTGAGCAACCCCCGCGCAAGAGGGAAGTAGGGCAGCACCCCGACGCCGTAGGCCTCGCAGGCCGGCACCACCTCGTCCTCCAGCTCGCGCTCGAGGAGGGAGTACTCGTTCTGCAACGAGACGAACCGTTCGAGCCCGGCGGTGCGGGCGGTCCAGTCGGCGTCGGCCAGCTGCCACGCGGAGAAGTTGGAGCACCCGATGTAGCGCACCTTGCCCTGCTGGACCAGGTCGGTGAGCGCCGACAGCGTCTCCTCGATCGGGGTCAGGTCGCACGGCACGTGCAGCTGGAAGAGGTCGAGGTGGTCGGTCTGGAGACGACGCAGGCTGCCCTCGACGGCGCGCATCACGTAGGCCCGGCTGCCGCGGGCGCCGAGGGCCGGACCGGGCTCGCTGTGGCCGAACTTGGTGGCCAGCACGAACTCGTCGCGCTGCCCCTCGAGCGCCGCGCCCAGGAGCTCCTCCGAACCACCGAACGTGCCGCCGTAGACGTCGGCGGTGTCGAGGAAGGTGATCCCGGTGTCGCGCGCCGCGGCCACGATCTCGGCGACACCGTCGGCGTCGACGCGGCGGGAGAAGGCGTTGCAGCCGATGCCGACCGCGCTCACCAGCAGGCCGGAGTCGCCCAGCGGGCGGTAGGTCATCTCCATGAGGGCGACCCTAGGGCGCGGCGCCTGACTCGAGGCGGTCGAGGTCGCGCACGCAGAACGAGTGGTGCGCCCACTCCTCGTTGAGCACGACGTGCAGGCAGTCCAGCAGGGTTCTGCCCGGCTGCGGAGCCGGGAACGAACCAGCGGGCAGCTCGCGCACCGGCGCGCCCACGGTGTCAGGGGTCGCCGCCACCAGCACCCGGGTCACGAAGTCGACGCGCTCCGCGTTGACGGCCAGCACCTCGTCCAACGTCACGTGCGCGTCGGGGTCGAGTCCGAGCTGCCTGCCGTCCATGAACGACGCGCCGAGCCCCAGCGGGTGGTAGGCGAGCGGCCCGTCCAGGACATGGCCGCGGAGCCACGCGTCGGCGACGAAGACCAGGTGGCGCAGGGTCTGCACCGCGGACCACTCGCCGCCCACGCTCGTCTGCGCGGCCCCCTCCCCCATCCGGCGCAGCCGCTCGGTCGTCACGGCCCAGCCGGCCTGGAGCACCATCCAGGCCTCTCGCAGGTCGTCGAGGTCGTCCGACCTCAGCAGGACCCGGACCGGCTCGCGGCGGTCGAGCTCGGCCTCGACGTACGCCGTCACCTCGACGCCGTTCACCGTCAGGTTGGTGATCAGCCCGTCGAGCTCGACGTCGCGCATCACCACGCCGACGAAGCGCGACTTGTCGAGCACGGTCTCGCGGACCACCCACCCCGTGAGGTCGAGGTCGTCGACGTCAGGGTGGTCGTCAGTCATCCTGCGCCTCGATGAGGTCGAGGTCGCGCAGCGTGTAGTGCAGGTGCCACCACTCCTCCTCGGGGACCACCTTGACCGCCTCGAGCGCGGAGTACTCCGGCTGGTGCGGCGGCCACCCGTTCGTCGTCAGGTCGGGTCGCGGCGCCGCGCCCTGCTCCGGGGTGGCGTCCCGCAGCCAGACCGTGACCTCGTCGACCCGCTCCCGCCGCTGCGCCAGCACCTCGTCGAGCGTCGGGTCGGCGTCGGCGTCGAGGCGGGCGTCGACCTCCGGCAGGTGGCCCGGCTCGAGCCAGCTGCCCGGGATGCCGAGCGCGCCGTAGGGCGTCTCCTGGCCCAGCGCGCCACGACGGAACCACGCGTCGTGCGCGAAGAGCAGGTGCCGCAGCGTCTCGATCGGCGACCACTCGTCGTTGACGCTACGCCGCTCGAGCCCGGGCGTGCGGCGGAGCCGCTCGATCGTGGCCGTCCACTGCTGCTGGAGGAGCCGCCAGCCCTCGCGCAGCTCGTCGAGGTCGCCGGACCGGAGCAGGCGGCGCTCGGGGTGGCGTCGGTCGAGCTCCGCCTCGACATAGCCCGCCACGTTCACGCCGTTGATGGTGAGCCCGCCGATGTTGTGACTCTCGATCGTGACGCCGAGCATGCTGGCGCCCACGAAGCGGGCGCCGTCGAGCAGCACCTCGCGGAACTCCGCACCCGACAGGTCCCTGTCGACGAAACGCTCCATGGCAGGCACCCTAGGTCCGGACGTCGACAAGTGGCTGCGTCCGCTGGGGGAGCCGGGGAGGTGAGGCGTGGCGCACGACGTGACGGCAGCCGCGCCCGCCCGGCCCTTCGCGCCGAGCCCCCTCGACCGGTTGGTCGACGCGATCCGCCGCGGCCGCGTCCCACCGCACCTGCTCTACGCCGCGCTCGCGCTCGTCCTCGTGCTGACGGTCGTCGCCGTGACGTGGGCGGACGGCACGTTTCCGGACGACTTCCGCTTCATCCACGTGATGCTGCCGGTCTACGCGATGGCCCTGCTGCCGTCGTACCACTATCGCAACGACGTCGCCGTCCGCGCCTTCGCGCAGACCCGCCCGCTCCTCGTGGGAGACGAGCAGGAGCTGGCGGCGCTGGAGTTCCGGCTCGTGCACCTGCCGACCCGCACCCTGGTGGCGGGTGCGACCGGCGGCCTGCTCCTCCTCGCCGCCGCGATGGCCATCCGCCCGGAGGACTCCGACGAGCGGCTCGCGATGATGACCTCGCCGGCTGCCTCGGTCGTGGAGGGCGCCCTGCAGCTGCTCGTGTGGACGGGGGTCGGCATCACGACGGCGCACATCCTCACCCAGATCCGCGTCGTCAACGAGATCTACACCCGTCACGTGCGCGCAGACCTCTTCACGCTCGGACCGTTGTACGCCCTGTCGCGACTGGCGGCGGTCAACACCCTCTTCACCGTCGCGGTCGTCGTCGTGGCCTCGCTCGCCCTGTCGCAGCTGGCGACCACGGCGCAGTGGGCCGCGATCGGCGGCGCGGCGCTCCTGCTCGCCGCCGCGTCGTTCCTGGCTCCCGTCTGGGGCGCGCACCGCCTCCTCTCTCAGCAGAAGACCCGCCATCGCGATGCGCTGCGTCGACGCAGTGCCCGCACCCTGGATCGGCTGCAGGAGCTCGTCGACGAGGGCGACTTCGAAGGCGCCGCGGCCCTGAACGACGTGATCGCCGCCCTGACCGCCGCGGACAAGGCGGTCGACGACGTCTCCACCTGGCCGTGGGACGTCGACACCGGTCGTGCCGTCGTCACCGGGCTGCTCGCCCCGATCGTGATCTGGCTGGTGACCACCGTGCTCGACCGGCTCGCCTTCTGAGCGCTGCGCCGCGGGTGCGACGATGACGGGATGCGGTTCCTGTCGATCCAGTCCTCGGTGGCCTACGGTCACGTCGGCAACTCGGCGGCGGTCTTCCCGCTGCAGCGGCTCGGCCACGAGGTGTGGCCGGTGTTCACCGTCGTCTTCTCCAACCACACCGGGTACGGCGCCTGGCGCGGCCCGCTGCTCCCGCCCGACGACGTGCGCGACGTGATCACCGGCATCGAGGAGCGCGGGGTGCTGCCGACGTGCGACGTGGTGCTCTCGGGCTACCAGGGCGGCGCCGGCATCGCCGAGGTGATCGTCGACGCGGTGGCGCGGGTGAAGGCGGCCAACCCGGCGGCGACGTACACCTGCGACCCGGTCATGGGCAACGCCAAGTCGGGGTGCTTCGTCGACCCGGCGATCCCGCCGATCATCCGCGAGAAGGTCGTGCCGGTCGCCGACCTGATCACCCCCAACCAGTTCGAGCTCGGCTTCCTCACCGACACCTCTCCCGGGTCGCTCGAGTCGACCCTGGAGTCCGCCGACCTCGCGCGGGCCATGGGTCCGTCGTCGGTGCTGGTGACCTCCGTCGAGCGACCCGACGCCGCCGCCGACACCATCGAGATGCTCGCCGTCGAGGGTGACTCCGCCTGGATCGTGCAGACGCCGCGGCTGCCGATGAAGGCCAACGGCTCCGGCGACCTCACCGCCGCCCTCTACACCGCCCACCTGCGCTCGACCGGTTCGCCGGCGGACGCACTCGCGCGGACGGCGTCGTCGGTGTACGCCGTGCTGCTGGCGACGCTGGAGTCGGACGAGCGCGAGCTGCGGCTCATCGCCGTCCAGGACGCCATCGCCGAGCCTGCGTGCGAGTTCGAGGTGCGGCAGGTCCGCTGACCTCGTCAGCACGGCTGGCCGTGGGCGTTTGTAGGTCAACAACTGCGAGTCACAGTTGGGCAGGCGAGTCGGAGGTCGTCACGCCTGTTGTTGTCTGCGTCGCCGTCGATGTGGTCCAGGACCAATGTGAGCGGCAACCCCTGCCACTGGGTCCCACCGGCACAGATGGCGCACACGCCCCCCCTTGAACAGCAAGGACGTGGGACCGGATGTAGTGCTGGGCGCGCGAGGACGTCGTCCCCTCACCAGTCTCCCACCAGCGCGCGAGCAGCACACGCTGATTCGACGCCATCTGGCAGGAGTTTCTGCAGAAGGCGCGACCTCGACGGCCGCTGCTCTCGCGACCGCAGCCGCGACACTCGAATTCAGGCATTGGTGCAAAGTAGGGACAGCCGCTGACATCGAGCCGCGTGTCAGGATTGAACTGACGACATTTCGCTTACAAGGCGAATGCTCTACCACTGAGCTAACGCGGCGGATCCACGTGTGGACGCGGAGCCACATCGTAGGCGAGCGCGGAGTCGAGTGCTCAGAAGGCCTCCAACTTGAAGCGAACTTGAGGTCACCCGTCACAATGGGAGCATGGTCCTCACCATCGGCGAGCTGTCGGCGAGATCGGGCGTCGCGCCGAGCGCGCTGCGCTACTACGAGTCCATCGGGCTGATCGAGTCGGTGCGTACGACGGGCAACCAGCGCCGGTACGCGCAGCCGACCCTGCGCCGGGTGGCGTTCGTCAGAGCCGCCCAGCAGGTCGGGCTCAGCCTCGACGAGATCACCGACGCGCTCAGGACCCTGCCGCAGGGACGCACACCGACCAAGGCCGACTGGTCGCGGCTGAGCAGCAGCTGGCGGCAGCGGCTCGAGGACCAGATCGAGCGGATCGAGCGGCTCCGCGACCGGCTCGACGGCTGCATCGGCTGTGGCTGCCTCAGCCTCAAGACGTGCACGCTGAACAATCCCGGCGACGAGGCTGCCCTGCGTGGACCCGGCGCGGCCTTCCTCGAGCCGACCGGTCGCCGGCGCGGCCGCTAGCCGAGCCCGCGAGGCACTAGCCTCGACACGTGGCCCTCCGCTTCGTGGCGAACAGGCCCGACCCCGCGATCGTCTCGCTCCCGTGGTCGGTGCCGCTGGAGAAGTGGACCGACGAGTTCGTCGTCCCGCTCCCCCGCGGGCTCTCGCGACACGTCGTCCGCATCGTCCGGCTGGGCGCCAAGACGTATGCCGTCAAGGAGACCCAGGAGCCGATCGCCTTCCGGGAGTACACGATGCTCCGCGACCTCCAGCGCCTCGGCCTGCCCAGCGTCGTCCCGCAGGCCGTGGTCACCGGCCGGGTCGACCCCGACGGCGAGCCGCTGCCGACGGCGCTGCTGACCCAACACCTGAGGTTCTCGCTGCCCTACCGCTCCCTCTTCGCGCACGGCATGACCGCCGAGCACCTGCCCTCGCTGGTCGATGCGATCGTCGTGCTCCTCGTCCGCCTGCACCTGTCCGGCTTCTACTGGGGTGACGTGTCCCTGTCCAACGTCCTCTTCCGCCGCGACGCGGGCGCGTTCGCGGCGTACCTCGTCGACGCCGAGACCGGCGAGCTCCGCCCCCAGCTCAGCGACCAGATGCGCCGCAACGACCTGACCGTCGGCACCGAGAACATCTTCGCCGAGCTGCTCGACCTCCAGGCCAGCGAGAACCTCGACGCCGAGGTGGAGGCGCACGAGATCGTCGAGATGCTGGCGGAGAGGTACGACGCGCTCTGGGCCGAGCTGACCGTCGAGGAGGAGTTCCCTGCCGAGGAGATGTGGCGCATCCAGCAGCGCATCGAACGACTCAACGAGCTCGGCTTCGACGTCGAGGAGCTCGACATCGTGACCGACTTCGACGGCGACAAGGTCCGGCTGCAGCCTCGGGTCGTGGAGCTCGGCCACCACCAGCGCGAGCTGCAGTCGCTCACAGGCATGCTCGTCGAGGACAACCAGGCGCGCCGGATGCTCAACGACGTCAACAGCTACATCGCCCACTTCGGCCTCGACGGTGAGGACCGCCAGCTCGCGGCCAGCCGCTGGATGACCGAGATCTACGACCCCATCATCTCGATGGTGCCTCCCGAGGCGCGTGGCAAGCTCGAGCCCGCCGAGATCTTCCACGAGATCCTCACGCACCGGTGGTACCTCTCCGAGCGCGCCGGCGCCGAGGTCGACATCTTCGACACCGCGCGGGACTACATCGCCACCGAGCTCTGGAGGAAGCCCGAGGAGGCGATCACCTCGGCGCCGGCGATCCGGCCGTCGATGGATCTCGAGGCCTGACACACCCTCGACCACCGAGGACTAGGACGACGGGGACGTGCGGGGAGTGCCGATGTCAGTGGGGTCGGCACTGTCGTCACCGCCGTCGATGCCGTCGAGCTCGACGAAGTCGCCGACCACGAAGAGACCGTCGGTCCGCAGGGTCACTCCTTGGAGGCCGATCGGGCGACCGTCACGGTAGGTGAGCAGGGTGACGTCGGCCGAGCGCCGCGGCTTGCTGCCCAGCGCGATGGCGTACGCCGCCCCGCCGGTCGTGCCGGTGGTGTAGCTGTAGCCGATCTCCCCGTCGGGGCCGAGGAACTGCTCGGGTCCCTTCGGCACGTGCAGGTGGCCGCCCACGACGAGGTCGACGCAACCGCGCTCGAGGGTCTGCCGGCCGAGGTTCGCGTCGTGCACCAGCAGCGTCGCCACCCGCTCGGAGGTGGCGCAGACCGCGTCGGCGAGCCGCTCCCCCACCTCGGTGAAGGACAGCCCCGTCTCGTCGCGCCAGCTGCCCAGACCGCTCGAGCGCGGGTCGTCGACGCCGAAGAGGGTCATCCCACCGGGACCCTCGACGAGCTCGCCGTCGAGCATCGTCCAGCCCAGGTCGGACAGGTACGACGCGACGAAGGGACCGTTGTCGTGGTTGCCCGCCACGCCGTACCGGTCCAGGTCCAAGAACGCCTCGTTGAGCGAGTCGAGGCTGAACGCCTCCCACTCCGCACCCGTCGAGGTGTCGTCGCCCGCGTCGAAGACGGCGGTCGCGCCGCCGCGGTCGGCGATCGCGCGGGCGACCCGGTCCATGCCGATGTTGTCGTGGCGGTCGGAGACGAGGACGACGACGGTCTCGTCGTCCGCGGGTTCGCGGAGGGCGAGGAGCGCAGCGTCGTCGGCGGCCCGGTTGTAGAAGTCGAGGCTCTTGTCGTAGGTGTCCACCGCGCTCTCGACCAGCCGCCGGGTCTGCGCGGTCGTCACGTCGCCGCGGATCTGGAGGGCCTGGACCTCCTCGGGCAGCGGGACCTCGGGCCCGAGCCAGTCCGCGATGGTCTGCCACTCCAGGTTGTCGGAGAGCTGGGGGTCCCTGTCCGCCCACGGCTCCCAGATCACGAGGCTGGTGGTCACGACCGCGACGCCGAGGCCGAGGTAGAAGGGGTTGCGCAGCCGGTGGGTCAGCTCGCGACGGCGTCGCCTGCCGAGCAGGAACCACATCCCCACCGGCACCAGCCCGAGAGTGCCGCCCCTCAGCGCCGCACTGACCACCATGTCGCGCAGCGCTGCGGCGACCTTGGCCTTCTGGCCGTCGGGCTGCGCCGCGATGACGGCGTACCTCTCGATCAGCGCCTCGGTCGACTCGGCCTCGGTCTTGCCGAGGTAGACCTCGACCCCGAGTCGCGCTCCCGAGGGGAACCGGACGTCGGGCAGCACCGGCCCCGGCAGCACCTCGACCCAGCCCGACGTGGTGGGCCGCAGCACGGCGTCGTGGCTCGCCAGCACGAGGGACCGGCTGCTGTTGAGGAAGATCACCAGACCGAAGAGGAAGGTCAGCACCACCCAGATCCCGGTCCACGCGAGTGCACGCACCAGCAGCTTGACGCGACGGCGCGTCAACAGCCGCCGACGGGGCCGCGGGGAGTCGGGCATTCCTTCACGTTAACGACGCGCCCAGCGCCCGACGGCCGGAACGCTCGGATCAGCCCAATGATCAGCCCAGTGATCAGCCCGGTGATCAGCCGTCGGATCCGGCGCGGGCCCGGGAGACGGCGTACAGCGCGATGGACGCCGCGACCCCGGCGTTGAGCGACTCGAGCGAGCTGGCCATCGGGATCGAGATGAGCTGGTCGCAGGTGTCGGCGACCAGTCGCGACAACCCCTTGCCCTCGGACCCGACCACGATGACGAGCGGGCCGTCGGCCCACCCGCTCGCGATCGCGTCGGGCAGGGTGGCGTCGCCGTCGGCGGCCAGGCCGATGACCATGCAGCCCTCGTCCTGGTAAGCCTTGAGCTGGCGCACGAGGTTGACCGCCTGGGCGACCGGCGTCCGCGCGGCCGCCCCCGCCGACGTCTTCCACGCCGAGGCGGTCATGCCCGCCGCCCGGCGCTCCGGGATCAACACGCCGTGGGCGCCGAAGCCGGCCGCGGAGCGCACCACGGCGCCGAGGTTGCGTGGGTCGGTCACGGAGTCCAGCGCCACGACCAGCAGGGGCTCGCCCTGCGCCGCGGCGGTGTCGAGGAGATCGTCGGGGTGGGCGTACTCGTACGCCGGGATCCGCGCCGCCAGCCCCTGGTGCACCGCGCCGGCCGTCATCCGGTCGAGCTCGGTGCGGCTCACCTCGAGCAGGCCGACGCCCCCCTCCGCGGCCAGGGCGAAGGCCTCGCGGAGCCGCCCGTCACGCTCGGCGCCTTCGGCGACGTACAGCCCGTTGACCGGCACGCCGGCGCGCAGCGCCTCCACGACCGGGTTGCGCCCGGCGATCCACTCGGCGTCCGAGCTCTTGGTGGTACGACGCTTGGGCCGGGCCGACTGGTCGCGCTGCGCGCGCGCCACCGCCTTGTGGGCCTTGTGGTAGGGCCGGTCCTTGGCCTTCGGCGTAGGGCCCTTGCCCTCGAGGCCGCGCTTGACCCGTCCGCCCGACCCGGCGGTCGGCTTCTTGGCGGTCTTGCGGATCGCGCCCTTGCGTTGCGAATTGCCTGCCATCAGGTCTCAAGACTCCACTTCGGTCCCTCGGGGGTGTCCTCGATCGCGATGCCGGCGGCCTTGAGCCGGTCGCGGATCACGTCCGCGCGGGCAAAGTCCTTGGCGGCCCGCGCCTCCCCTCGCTCGGCGAGCAGGCCGACGACCAGGGCGTCGACGGCCGAGGTGAGGCGGGCGTCGTCGCTGCCACCGGTCGAGCCCCATGCCGGGTCGGCGGGGTCGAGGCCGAGCACGTCGAGCATCGCGCGGACCTGGCCGGCCACGCGGCGTACGCCGTCGTCGTCGCCGTCCGTGAGCGCCTTGTTGCCCTCGCGGACGCAGTCGTGGATGGCCGCCACCGCCGCCGGGGTGCCGAGGTCGTCGTCCATCGCGGCCACGAAGACGTCGGGCAGGTCGGTCGCTGCCTCGTCCGCGCCGGCCCGGTCGAGGAAGCCCTCGATCCGGCGGAAGGCGCCCGCGGCGTCGTCAAGCGCCTCGAACGAGAACTCCACGTGCGAGCGGTAGTGGGCGGCGACCATGTAGTAGCGCAGCTCGATCCCCCGCACCCGCTGGAGCACGGCGGGGATGAGCAGCGAGTTGCCGAGCGACTTGCTCATCTTCTCGCCCGCGGTGGTGATCCAGGCGTTGTGCAGCCAGTACGACGCGAACGGGTGACCCGCCGCGCGCGACTGGGCCTGCTCGTTCTCGTGGTGGGGGAAGCGCAGGTCGACGCCGCCGCCGTGGATGTCGAACGCCGGGCCGAGGTACTTGCCCGCCATCGCGGAGCACTCGATGTGCCAGCCGGGCCGGCCGGGACCGTAGGGGCTCGGCCACGCGGCCGTCTGCGGCTCGGTCTCCTTCTTCCAGCCCTTCCACAGCGCGAAATCGCGCGGGTCCCGCTTGCCGCGCGGGTCGGCGTCTCCGGCGGGCTCCATGTCCTCGACCTTCTGCCGGGTCAGCTCGCCGTACGCCGGCCACGACCGGACATCGAAGTACACGTCACCCGAGCCGTCCTCGGCGGCGTACGCGTGCCCGCGGGCGATCAGCTGCCCGACGAGCTCGAGGATCTCCGGGACGTGGCCGGTGGCGGCGGGCTGGTAGGTCGGTGGCAGCACGTTGATCGCGTCGAGCGCCCTGTCGAGCTCGCGGCCCATCAGGTAGGCCACCTCGAACCAGGGCCGCCCCTGCGCCTCGCCCTTGGCCAGGATCTTGTCGTCGATGTCGGTGACGTTGCGGATGAAGGTGACGGCGTAGCCCTGCCTGGTCAGCCAGCGTCGCAGCACGTCGAAGTTGACCGCCGACCGCACGTGCCCGACGTGCGGCTCCGACTGGACGGTGAGACCGCAGACGTAGATGCCCGCCCGGCCCTGCTCGAGGGGGACGAAGTCGCGCACCCCGCGGGTCGCGGTGTCGTACAGGCGGAGACTCACCCGGCGGAGTCTAGTGAGAGCGAGGTCGTCGCCCCGCATCGTTGCGACCCGGGTTTGTGACTCCTGGGACAGATGTGACGTCGCGGGTTATCGTCTCGTGTGCGCGCTCCTCCCCCTGCCGCCGGTCTCGTGACGACCCTGCTGCTGACAACCCTGCTGCTGGCGACGCTTCCCGCGCAGTCCGTTGCCGTGGCCGCCCGGCAACCGCAACAGACTCCGTCCGAGGTCTCGCTCACGAGGTGGGACAGCGCCGCCGAGCTCGCCGCCGGCAAGCCCAGGGGCGTCACCGTGACCGGCGACGCGCTCACCCTCGACGCGCCCGCGCCCGGCCGGGCCCGCCTGGGCGCGACCACGTACGAGACCGGCCGCTGGCGCTCCCCCTGGGTCGACAGCGGCTTCGCCTTCGACGAGCTGGTCGCCTCCTGGGAGGCGACGACCACCAAGCGCAGCTGGATCGCCGTCGAGGTGCGCGGCCGCGCCACCGACGGCCGCCGGTCGAGCTGGGACACGCTGGCCCGCTGGGCGACCGGCGACAAGCGAGTACGTCGCACCACGCTCTCCGGCCAGAAGGACGACCTCGCCTCGGTCGCCGTCGACACGTGGCGAGCGCCGGCCGGACTGACCCGCTGGCAGCTCCGCGTCACCCTGGCCCGCAAGGCCGGCACGAAGGCGGCGGTCGGTGTCGAGTCGCTCGGCGCCGTCACCTCCGCAGCCACGCCAGCCGGTCCGACCAGCGCCCCGGGCGTCGGCCGCGGCGTGGTGCTCGACGTGCCGGCGTACTCCCAGATGACGCACCGCGGTCACTTCCCCCAGTGGGGCGGCGGCGGCGAGGCGTGGTGCTCACCGACCTCGCTGGCGATGGTGCTCGGCTACTTCGGCGCCCTGCCGCCCGCCCCGTCGTGGGCGCTTGCCGGGGATCCCGATCCGTGGGTCGACGCCACCGCGCGCGCGGTCTACGACCACGGGTACGACGGCACCGGCAACTGGTCCTTCAACGCGGCGTACGCCGCCGCCCGCATGCGTCCCCTCGGCGGCAGCGCCTTCGTGACCCGCCTGCGCGACCTGACCGAGGCGGAGCAGCTCGTCGCCGCAGGGATCCCCGTCGTCGTCTCGATCGCCTTCGGGAAGGGCGGGCTGACCGGCGCCCCGATCTCGTCGAGCAACGGCCACCTGCTGGTCGTCGTCGGCTTCACGAGCACCGGCGACGTCGTCGTCAACGACCCGGCGGCGACCTCGAACGCCACCGTTCGCCGCACCTACTCACGCGCCCAGCTCGAGCGAGCCTGGCTCGACGCCTCCGGCGGCACGGCGTACGTCGTCCACGACGCTGCGCACCCGCTGCCGGCGAGCCCCGGCAACTGGTAGGCAACTGGTAGGCAACTGGTAGGCAACTGGTAGGGGCACACCGATCGGGGGACTAGCCTCGCCCGATGGCGCCACCCGACGACCTCCGCGGTGACGCGCCCCTGCTGGATGCCTATCTGACCCACCTGGACGCCGGCCGCACCCCCTTCACGATCCCCGGCCACAAGGGCAGGGCGGACTGGCTCGACGCCGGCCTGGCCCGCGCGCTGGCGGGAGACGTGCCGCTCTTCGGCGGACTGGACGACGTGAAGCAGACGGCCGGGACCCTCGCCGACGCCGAGGCGCGGGCGGCCCGGCTGTGGGGAGCGGAGTGGTGTCGCTTCTCCACGGGCGGCGCGACGCACGCCAACCAGGCGTTGTGCCTGGCGCTGGGCACCCCTGGTGACCGGGTCGTCGTCGCCCGGACCGCGCACCGGTCGACCTTCGTGGGCCTCGCGCTGGCCGGGCTCGAACCGGTCTGGGTCGCGCCGCGGATCGACCCGCGCAGCGGCGTACCTCTGGGACTGGAGGCTGCCGACGTCGCCGGGGCGATGGCGGCCACCCCCGGCGCGCGGGCGGTGCTCGCGGTCGAGCCCGGCTACCTCGGCACCGTCTCCGACGTCGCCGCGCTCGCCGGCGTCGCGCACGACCACGACGTGCCGCTCGTCGTCGACCAGGCTTGGGGGGCCCACCTCGGGTTCCACGCACGCGTCCCGCGGCACGCACTCGCGCTCGGCGCGGACGCGATGGTGACCAGCGCCCACAAGGCCTGGCCTGCCTACAGCCAGGGCGCCCTCGCCCTCGCCCGGACGGAGCGGCTCGACGCCGCCCGTCTCGAGGCGGGCTTCGAGGCCGGCAACACCACGAGCCCGGCCGGCGCGGTCCTGGCCGGTCTCGACGGCGCCCGGGCGCTCTTCGCGGCCCGCGGCGAGGAGCTCCTCGGCGCCCTGCTCGGACGGCTCGACGACCTGCGCGACAGGCTGACCGCCGCCGTGCCAGACCTCCGCGTCCTGGGTCCCGCCGACTTCCCGGCCGGGCGCTTCGACCCGGCCAAGCTCGTGGTGCTGCTCCCCCCCACCGGCGCCGACGGGGTCCTCGTCGAGCGCGACCTCGTCGCCGCGGGCGTACCCGTCGAGATGGCCGACCGCGACACCCTCGTCGCGATGGCCACGGTGGCTGACGACGACGAGACCCTGGCGCGCCTCGAGGCCGCGCTCGTCGCCGCCGTACGCCGCCACGCCGGTCCGCCCCGCGCGCCCGTCCCCGCCCTGAGCTGGCAGGTCCGCCCCCAGGTGGAGCTGTCGCCGCGCGAGGCGTTCTTCGCCGCGTGGCAGGCCCTCCCGTGGCGGGACGCCGCCGGCCGGGTGAGCGCCGAGCTGGTCGCGCCGTACCCGCCCGGCGTGCCGGTGCTCGCCCCCGGCGAGCTGGTCACCCACGAGATCCTCGAGGGCCTGCGGGCCGCCAGAGCGAGCGGCACCCGCGTCGCCTACGCCGCCGACCCGACCCTCGAGACGCTGCGCGTCGTGCGCTGACCCCGGTCACCGCGGTCTAGGAGGTCGTGAAACGACCCCGGTGGTCGAGACCCCGACCGTCAGGTCGCGGTGAAGTCGATCTCGTGCAGACCGGTGGCGCCGTCGGGGACGACGTCGCGCTGGACGCTGGTCTGCCAGTCGCCGCCCTTCTCCTTGGCGCGCACCCGCAGCAAGTGGTCGCCGGGAGAGACCTCCAGCGTCGCCGCCCACTGCACCCACGTGTCGTCGGTCGGTACGCCGGCGAGCCGGGCCGGCTGCCAGGCACCACCGTCGAGGGCGACCTCCACGGCCTCGACCCCGACGTGCTGCCGCCAGGCGACGCCGCCGACCTCGACCTGGCCGGCGGCCACCTCGGTGCCCGACCGCGGCACGTCGATGCGCGAGGCCAGCTTGACGGGGCCCTGCTCGCTCCACCCGCGCTCGGTCCAGTACGCCGACACGTCGGCGAACCTCGTCACCTCCATCTCCACGACCCATTTGCACGCCGAGACATAGCCGTAGAGCCCCGGCACGATCGTGCGCACCGGGAACCCGTGCTCCAGCGGCAGCGCCTTGCCGTTCATCGCCAGCGCGAGCATGGCGTCGCGCCCGGGATCGGTCAGGGCGGCCAGCGGGGTGCTGCAGCTCCATCCGTCGTCCGACGTCTGGAGCACGCAGTCGGCGCCCTCGAGCGGCGCGGCCAGGGCGAGGATGTCGGCCAGCCGCACCCCGCTCCACCACGCGTTGCCGATCAACGAGCCCCCGACCGGGTTGGAGACGCAGTTGAGGGTGATCCAGGCCTCGGTGATCTGCCGGTCCATGAGGTCCTGGTAGGTCAGCACGATCTCCCGCTCGACCAGGCCGTGGATGCGCAGCTGCCAGTCGTCGGGGTCGAGGGTCGGGATCGCGATGGCGGTGTGGATCAGGTAGAACTCGTCCGCCGGCGTCTGCCACGACGACACCCCGTCCAGCCCGATCCTCGCCTCCGCTGGGACCCGCGGTCGCGTCACGCCGTCGAGGCGCAGCAGGTTGCGGGTCTGCTCGACGTGCCGGCGGCCACGGCCAAGGAACCGGCCCAGGACACCGCTTCCGATCGCGACCGCGCCGAGCACGCCGGCGCGCAGGAGGAACGTGCGCCGCTCCTCCCCGAAGCCGGGTCCGCCCGGCTCGAGGGGCGACGAGGGACTGCCCGTCGCGTGCTCGCGCAGCCGCCGCAGCGGCTCGGTCAGCAGGTTCAACGCGATGAGCCAGGTCCCGAACCCGGCTGCGAGAGGGAGCACGTCCCACGCGGTCGCGCCGGGACGGGTGAGCACCGCCGCCAGGCCCAGCACGGACAACCCCGCGAAGACGGCGAGGCCGAGCAGCCACGCCCGTCGCGTGAGCAACCCGGCCACGAGGAACAACACCACCAGCAGTCCGAGGATGGTCGTCACCAGCACCGGCTTGTCCCAGTGGCCGAGGGTCTGGATCGCCCACTCGGCCAGCTTTCCCGGCGTCAGCCGGATGACGGCCTCGGCGACCGCCACGACCGGCGACTGGCGCACGGTGAGCGCCAGCGCGGCGGCGTAGCTGACCGCCAGTCCGGCGAGCCCCGCACCCAGGCCCGCAAGCGCCCAGAGGGCACGGGAGTCCCTTGGATGCGGCGCCGTGGTGCTCATGAGGACATTCTCCCTCAGGCATGATCAGGCAGGTGGAACGAACTCCTTACGGATTCCCGCGCGTGGGCACCGGCACCGACGTGCACCGCCTCGTCGACGGCCGGCCGATGCACCTGGCCGGGCTCCACTGGCCCGACGAGCCGCAAGGCTTGGAGGGGCACTCCGACGCCGACGTCGCCGCCCACGCGGCCTGCGACGCCCTGCTGGGTGCCGCAGGGGTCGGCGACCTCGGGAGCGTGTTCGGCACGTCCGACCCGCGCTGGGCGGGCGCTTCCGGGGTCGACCTGCTGACCGAGACCGCGCGCCTGGTGCGCGCCGCCGGCTTCGAGATCGGCAACGTCGCCGTGCAGGTCGTCGGCAACCGTCCGCGCCTGGGTCCGCGGCGCGCCGAGGCCGAGTCGGTGCTGTCGCAGGCCGTCGGCGCCCCCGTGTCGGTCTCGGCGACCACCACCGACGGGCTCGGCCTCACCGGCCGCGGCGAGGGCGTCGCCGCCATCGCCACCGCCCTCGTCGTGGCGGCCGGGTAGGAACGGCTGGCGACGAGCGGCGGGGCTCACTGCCCCGAGAACACCGTGAAGGTGACTCCCGGGATCAGCGTCCAGTCGGGCTGTTCCTTGTTGAACGCCTTGGGTGGGGAGGACTCGATGGTCATCGCCAGCGCGACGCCGTCCTGCCGGATGCCCACGATCAGCCGCCCGTAGATCGGGCTGGAGCTCTGCGCGTCGACGTACGTCGCGACGTAGTCGACGAAGGCCAGCGAGACCAACGACCCCGTCGGCTCGACGGGCGTGATCTCGCTGCTCTCGAACTGGGTGTACGTCGAGTCCGGCAGCAGGTCGGGCGCGATCTCCTGCATCAGCGCCGCCGCCTCGGTGGAGGGGTCGGTCACGCCGGTGATGGTGAAGACGTAGGTGCGGCCGGCGTGCTGCAGCATCGCGGTGTCGTCCTGGCCGATCACCTCCCAGCCCGCCGGCACGTAGACGTCGACGCCGGGGTCGAGGGTGACCAGCCGTCCTTCGTCACTTCCGAGATCCCCGCCGAGGTCCCCGCCGAGGTCCCCGCCACCCGGGTCGTCGGTCTCGCCGGCGTCGTCGGGGTCCTCCCCCTCGGGCGTCAGGTCCTGCGTCGGCGCGAGCGGGGCGCCCAACGGAGCAGTCAGCGCCGCGGCCAGGGTGATCGCCGGAGGTCGCCCGGAGACGACTCCGGTCGCCTCGGCCCGGTCGAGGGGCGACGCCGGTGGGCTGGGCGTCCCGGCCGGACCGTCGTCGCCGAGCACCAGGCCGGCGACCGCGCCGAGCAGGCCGACGGTCACGACGCCCGCGAGGATGAGCGCGATCGTGCGGCCCTTGGTGGCGCGCCCTCCCGGAGGCGTCGCGGTCATCGGCGCCTGGCCCTGCGCGGGCCCGAAGCCGGCCGGGTCGGCCGGGTCGACCGGGGCCGCGGCGTAGGTCTCCGGCTCGTCGGGCACGTGGTCGGGCGGGGAGCCGGGACGGGTCTCGTCGCTCATGCGGCACCACCTGTCCGGCCGACGCCGAGATGGGTCCGGTTCTGGTGCGACGTCGAGCGCACCGACGTGCCGCACACGATGCAGAACTGCGAGCCGGAGAGCAGCGCGTGCTCGCACTCGGGGCAGAACGACTCGATGCTCGTCGAGCGCAGGTCGGCACCGCGGGCCGCGTCCTCGACGGCGGCCTCGAGCAGCGCCTGGTGCATGACCACCCGGAGCCGGATCACCAGCGCGGCCAGGATCACGAAACCCCAGAGCACGCCGAGGGCCTGACCCCAGGGCACGTAGGCGAGCAGCCGCACGCCGAGCCAGTACGCCGCGTTGGCGCCGGTTGCCAGCGCGAAAGCGGCGAGGTAGCGGCCGGTGAAGCCGTCGTAGCCCTGACCGCGCCCGGAGAACGTGGCCACCGAGATGCCCGTCGCCGTGCCGTAGATCAGCGACTTCACGATCATCAGGTTGACGACGACGGCGATCCAGCTGGCCAGCCCCTCGGTGGTGCGGAACTGCGGCGAGGTGAAGACGGCCGAGAAGAGGACCAGCGTCTCGAAGGCGGCGTACGCCGTCCCGGACGCGATGCCGAGGGTCAGCCCGTCGACCATGTCGTCGAACTGCGGCATCCGGGCGAGGACGATGCCGGCGAGGTTCTTGACCACCTCGGCGACCAGGGGCAGCAGCACCGCGAAGACCAGCAGCGCGCCGATCGGCATCGCCCCGACGCCGCCGCGGTTGACGCTCAGCAGCAGGCCGGTGAAGTCGTCGGCGAACACCCATCGGAAGAAGAACAAGGACACCACGACGGCGAGCGCCCCGGTGACCACGAAGGCCGCGAGCACGAACCTGACGGGCGTGTCCTCCCAGAGGTTCACGTCGTAGACGTAGACGAGGTAGGTCATCGGCACGAGGAACGCCGCCGCCGCGACCGCGATCGGCAGCAGCCCCAGGAAGGTCGCGCCGAGGATCAGCACCGAGCTGGCGATCAGCGCCCAGCGGTAGGAGTCAGCCGTCCGCCGCGACGTGTGCGGCATGATCGTCGAGATCAGGGCGAACTGGCCGACCCCCTCCCCGCCCTGGATCGCGTAGGCGCCACCGCGGGAGGCTGCGTGCAACGAGCTGCCGCATCGGTGGCAGTACGCCGCCACCTCGGGGTTGTGGGCCGCACAGGTCGAGCAGGGCACGTGGTTCCCCCGGATCTGGTGGTGGTCGCCGGATTCTGTCACCGCCGATCGTGGGCGGGGCCGGTCCTTCGGGGCCAGTCCTATCTAGACCATCGGGCGCGACCCGGGACTGGTGAGGGACCCTGCTCCCCGAGACAGTCAGGGCCGTCTGGGAGGAGCCGCATGCCGAGGAGGACCGCCGCGCACCGCGTGCTCGCCGGCGTCGTCGCGGGCACCGCCGCGCTCGGGGTCGCCGCGTGCTCACCGGTCCCTGGCAGCCCCGATGGTGGCCCGTTGGCCAGCGACCGGGAGCCGAGCACGCTGGTCGTGTCGACGACGTACTCGCCCGGCGACGCGGTGGCCGCCGCCGACCGGTTGCGCTCGCTGGACCGGGCGATCGACGACCTCCGCGCGACGACACGCTCGGGGTGGGTGGGCCGCCAGGACGACGTCACCGGCTACCTGGGCGAGCTCGACGGCGGCCGCTACCCCGCGGCGACCGAGCCGGCCGAGCCCGAGGTGGCCGTGGTGATCGCGGCCTTCCTGGACGCCTACGGGCCGGACCTCTTCGGCGTCTCCGCGACCGACGTCGAGCCCGACGGCGCGGGGGCCCTGCCGGAGCACGAGTCCGGTGCCGTGACCATCCGCGCGACCCAGCGGCTCGGCGGCGTGCCCGTGCTGGAGGGCGGGCTGGTCTTCGACCTGTCGACCACGGACGGAGCGGTGCTGCACGCGGTCGGCGGGCGGGTCTATCCCGGCCTCGACGTGTCGACCACCCCCGGGCTCGGCCGGCGCGCGGCCCGGCGTGCGGCCGTCCGGCTGACCGGCGGGACCGTCCAGCGGCAACCGGCGCTCGTGGTGCTGCCGCAGGGCACCGGACGGCTCGCATGGAGCGTGGTCGTCGCCGGCGTCGACCCCGAGCGCGGGCCGATCGGGCTGACCGACGGCACCTACTTGCTCGACGCGCAGACCGGCGACCCCCTCGACTTCCGCCCGGGATCGGCCGAGACCCGCACCGTCGCGTCGACGCGGTGGAGCACGCCCCGGCAGCAGCCCGGCGTGCACCTGACGACGTCGCGTGCCAGCGCGCAGAGCGCGCCCGGCGACACCGTCGAGGTCGACGGTCGCGGTCCCGGAGGCGAGGAGCTGCGGGCCAACGGAACCCGCGTCGCGGGCGGCGTGCAGCTGCTTGACAGCACCGTGCCGTCGTACGCCGCGAGCAGCGGTCGCGGCGGCATCTACACCTTCACGATGGGCGACCGATACGAGGACCGCAAGCCACTGCCCGGCGATGCCTACGTCGAGCGCGGCGGCACCCGCATCACCGACCCCGAGGCGCTGGCGGCGCACTCGCTGGCTCGCGAGATCTACGACTACTACCGCGACGTCCACGGTCGGTTGTCGTGGGACGGCCAGGGCGCCAGCCTGATCAGCGTTGTCAACTACGGCGACAACAGCTACTGCAACTCGCGGTTCGACCCCAACCTCGCGGAGCCGGCGATGGTCTACGGCAACCCGTGCCAGGACTCGAGCGGCGCACCCCAGGAGGTCACCGAGGTCGAGATCGACACCGCCGCCCACGAGATCACCCACGGGGTGACCAGCTCGAGCGCGGCGCTCATCTACGCCGGCCAGAGCGGAGCGCTCAACGAGAGCTTCTCCGACTACTTCGGCAACGTGATCGGCAACCGCTACAAGGGTGTCGACACCCCGCTGCTGATGGAGGACGCCTGCGTCGGCTTCACGACCGAGACCTACTTCTGCAACGACTACCCCGAGGGCCTCGCGACGCGCTACATGCTGACCGGCAACACCTTCGACGACTACCTCTACCTGCTCAACCCGCCCAACCACCTGGCGTTGCTCGGCGTGAGCACGCAGGACAACGGCGGCGTCCACCTCAACTCCTCGATCTGGAACAACGCGCTGTGGAGCATCCGCGCACGCCTGGCGAGGATCGACGGCAGGTCGGGCAACGACTCCCCGCTGGCGCAGTCGTTCGACGCCGCCGTCTACGACGCGCTCACCAACCGGCTCGGCCCGACCGCGGGCTTCCTGACCGCGCGGTCGGCGGTCGAGCAGGCGATCTCGGCGCGGCGCGACGACCCGACGATCCTGCGAGTGGCCCGGGAGCAGTTCGAGTTCAACAAGATCTGCGCCGACTGCTCGGCGTTCCTGGAGCCCTTCGGAGACCCGGTCGCCGTCTCCTCCGGCACCGAGATCGAGCCCGTCGTCAGCGGCACCCGCACCGGGTGGCTGCTGCGTGGGCAGGGCCCGCTCGGGCTGGCGACCGTCAAGGACGGCTCGGGCAAGCCACGCGTGCTCGCCGACTACCCCGACACCTGGCAGCTCGCGTTCGCAGGCAACGCGTCCGTGCGCCTCGACTCGTTCTACGGTCTGATCCGTGCTGCCGGCGGCGGGGACAAGGGTAGGGACAAGGGTGGGGACAAGCTCGTGGCCCGTGTCGACGACAGCACCTACGAGATCGGGCTGGCCGGCTCCGAGGACGGTGCGGCCTGGGTCGACGAGAGTGCCGGGATCGTCGGGTTCGTCGACGCGGCGGGCAAGGTGGTCAGGACCCGGCTTCCCCGGCTCGGCGGCCAGCAGGTGACCGCGCTCGGGGCCGGTGGCGGCAGCATCGCCTTCGGCACCAACGGGGGCCAGCTGTGGACCGCTCGACCCGGCGGGAAGTTCGCCAAGTTCGGCAGCATGGGTGAGCTGGTCGTCTCGGTCGACATCTACGGCGACCTGGTCGCCGCCGTCGACCGCGGAGGGGAGGCCGCCGCGGCGGACACGGCGTCCGGAGGGGTGTACAAGCTCTCCGGCGACGCGGCTCCGATGGGCGTCACCGTGTCCGCGTCGTACGTCGTGTGGGCCGACCGTGTGGGCACGCTCGGCGGTGGCGTGGCCAGATCAGAGGGGATCAGCGCCGGCGACACCGACCTCATGGTCTTCTCACCAGCTTCCGGATCGACGTTCCCGGTGAGGGCGAGCCGTGGCCAGCAGGGCTACCCGGACCTGTCGGGCAACCGGCTGGTCTGGCAGGAGTCGGGCTACGGCGGTGACGACGTCTTCAGCGCGAACCTCAAGCCTGGGCTCTGAGCCGCCCTCCCACCAGCACCATCCCGTCGACCACCTTCACCTCGTACGCCGGCACGCTGACCGTCTCGACCTCGAGGCACATGCCGGTCCGCAGGTCGAAGGCGTGCTTGTGCACGGGGCTGCCTACGAACGGGATGCCGCGCCGCAGCCCCACGATCCCCCGCGCCAACACAGAGCGGCGGGCGAAGGGGTCGTGGTTGCCGAGCGCGAAGATGTCGTCGGACGCGGTGCGGAAGATGGCGATCGACTGTCCGTGCACCAGCGCTGAGACGCCGCGCTCGAACTCCAGCTCGTCCGCCCGGCACACCGGCTCCCATGCGACTGCGCCCATGGCGCGACGGTAGGCCGCGCTGACGCACCCCAGGTTGTCGCCCGGTAACGACCTGTTACGGCCAGGAAACGAGATCGCCTCTTGCGTGACGTCCGTCTCACGCTCTACGGTTCGTGAACAGACGTGATTGACATATGCACATTTGTGCAGATGGACGCCCGAACGGAGCACCATGACCCACCCCCTCCAAGACGCGGCCAGCGCGAGCGAGACATTGCTGACGATGTGGACGATCCGGCGGTTCGAGGAGGCGGTCGACGACCTCTTCGCCCGGGGTCTCATGCACGGCACGATGCACCTCTCCATCGGCCAGGAGGCCTCGGCGACGGGGTCCTGCCGGGCGCTGCGCCCCGACGACGCGATCACCTCGACGCACCGCGGCCACGGACACTGCATCGGCAAGGGCGCCGACCTGGTCGCGATGATGGCCGAGCTGCTCGCCAAGGAGACCGGCTACTGCCGCGGCCGCGGCGGCTCGATGCACATCGCCGACGTCGCCACCGGCAACCTCGGCGCCAACGGCATCGTGGCGGGCGGCATCCCCATCGCCGCCGGCGCGGCGCTGGCCTACAAGCTGCGCGGCGAGGACCGCGTCGTGGCCTGCTTCTTCGGCGACGGAGCCGCCAACGAGGGCGCGTTCCACGAGGCGGTCAACCTGGCCGCGATCTGGAACCTCCCCGTCGTCTTCATCTGCGAGAACAACAAGTACGGCATGTCCTTCTCGACCGAGAAGGCCTTCGCGATCGAGCACATCTCCGAACGCGCCGCCGGCTACGGCATCCCCGGCGTCACCGTCGACGGCAACGACGTCGCCGCCGTCTACGACGTCGTGGCGCAGGCCGTGGCCCGGGCCCGCAGCGGCGAGGGGCCGACGCTCGTCGAGAACGTGACCTACCGCTGGAAGGGCCACAGCAAGTCCGACAAGAACCTCTACCGCACCAAGGAAGAGATCGCCGAGTGGCGCGGCCTCGACCCGATCCTGCGCTTCGAGGCACAGATCCGCGAGGCGGGGCTGCTCAGCGACGAGGACATCCAGCACGTCCGCACCCAGGCGCTCGAGGACATGCGCTCGGCGGTGCGTGAAGCCAACGCCGCCCCCGACGCCCAACCCGCCGACCTGCTCGACGCGGTGTTCGCACCCGTGACCGCCCAGCTCGGCGCCTGAGGAGGCTGATCAACATGACCACACGCGAGATCACGTACGCCGAGGCCGTCCGCGAGGCGATCGGCCAGGCGATGGAGGCCGACGACCGCGTCTTCATGCTCGGCGAGGACATCGGGGTGTACGGCGGCGCGTTCGGCGTCAGCGGCGACCTCTACCACCGCTTCGGCGCCGAGCGGATCCGGGACACCCCGATCTCCGAGCTCGGCATCGTGGGCGCGGCGGTCGGGGCGGCGCTGGCCGGGATGCGCCCGATCGTGGAGATCCAGTTCTCCGACTTCACCAACCAGGCGATGGACCAGATCGTCAACCAGGCCGCGAAGATCCACTTCATGCTCGGTGGCGCGGCCACCGTGCCGATGGTGCTGCGCGCCCCGACCGGATCGGGCACCGGCGCCGCGGCCCAGCACTCCCAGAGCCTCGAGGCGTGGTTCGCCCACGTGCCCGGCCTCAAGGTGGTCATGCCCGCCACCGCGGCCGACGCCAAGGGCCTGCTGCTCTCGGCCATCGACGACCCCAACCCGGTCATCGTGCTCGAGCACAAGCTGCTGTACCGCACCTCGGGCCCGGTTCCCGAGGAGGCGGTCCGCGTGCCGATCGGCAAGACCGCCGTGCACCGCACCGGTCGTGACCTCACCCTCGTCGCCACCGGCATCATGGTGTCGCGTGCCCTCGAGGCCGCCGAGACGCTGGCCGGCGAGGGCATCGACATCTCCGTCCTCGACCCGCGCACGCTCTCGCCGCTCGACGACGCCCCGATCCACGAGGACGTCTCGCGCACGGGCCGACTGCTGCTGGTCCAGGAGGCGCCCGGTCACGCCGGCTTCACCGCCGAGATCGCAGCCCGCATCACCGAGTCGCCGACGATCTACCGGCTGCTCGCGCCGGTCAAGAGGCTCAGTGGTCTCGACATCCCGATCCCCTACGCGCCGCAGCTCGAGCGCGCCTCCGTCCCGCAGGTGCCCGACATCGTCGAGGCGGCCCGCGTGCTCATGAAGGAGTCCTGAGCATGGCCAGGCTCGCCATCCGGATGCCCAAGATGTCCATGACGATGACCGAGGGCGAGGTCAACGGCTGGAGCGTCAAGGTCGGCGACGAGATCGCCGTCGGCGACGTCGTCGCCGAGGTGATGACCGACAAGGTCGACATGGAGGTCGAGGCCACGGTCGCCGGCACCCTGGTGGAGATCGTCGTCGAGTCCGGCATCGTCGAGGTCGGCGAGCCGATCGGTTGGGTCGAGGGCGAGGACGACGGCGGCGGCTTCGGCGACCTCCTCGCCGCCCCCGTCCCCGAACCCGTCCAGGCCGACGCAGCCGCCGAGCCGGACCAACCGGCGGCCGAGGAGGAGCCGCCCTCATCGGTGGTCGAGGAGGTCGCGCAAGCAACCGTCCCGAGTCCCCAGGAAGCCGACAGCGGCCCGATCCCCGCAGTCCCCCGCGCACGAGGCCTCGCCCGCGAGCACGGCATCGACCTGGAGACCGTGACCCCGACCGGTCCCGAGGGCCTGGTCCGGGTGTCCGACGTGGAGCAGGCGCTGCCCACCGGTGGTCGAGCAGCGAGCGAAGCGAGCGGTCAGTCGAGACCCCCGGCCCCGGTGAGCGCCCCCGCGGCGACCGCTGCCGCCGTCCCCACCGACAAGGCCCAGGCCCGCCGCGTCGCCGTGCGCCGTGCGGTGGCCCGCGTCATGGTGCCCACCGCGGCGATCCCGCAGTTCACCGTCTGGCGCGAGATCCACCTCGATGCCGCCAACGCGCGGCGCAACGGGCTCTCGTGGACGACCGTCCTGCTGCGGGCGTACGCCGCCGCGCTGCGCGAAGTGCCGGAGCTGCTCTCCCGCTGGGAGGACGACCAGCCGACCACGGCGGGCCCGCCGAGCATCGCGCTCGCCGTGGCCACCGACCGCGGCCTGCTGGTCCCGGTCTTCGCCGAGCCCGACCTGGGCGACGCGCGCGACAAGGACGCGGAGGTGCGCGAGGTCGTGCGGGCCGCCCAGGGCGGCAAGGTCGACGGTGCCTACATGGCCGTCGCCAACGGCTCCCTGTCCAACCTCGGCGGCGCGGGCGTGGACCGCTTCCAGGCCCTGCTCACGCCCCCTCAGGCCAGCGTGCTGTCCCTCGGCTCCATCAGGCCGCGGCCCGTCGCCGTGCCCGGCGGCCTCGGCGTCGCGCTGACCGTCGAGGCCGGCGTGACCGTCGACCACCGGGTGGCGGACGGCGCCCACGGGGCCGACCTGCTGGCCCGGTTCGCCGAGCTGCTGGACGTGCCGCCCGCCTGACCTTCTCGCCACCAGCAATTGGCGGACCAAACCTCGCCAGAACCCTTGACGTGACCACCGTCACAGCCCTACGTTCGTCGCGAACGAATGTGAACATCCATCGTCACAAAGGTGAACATGCCTACTCCACGCGATCCCGCCACCTTGGTGGCTGCGGCGCGCCTCTACTACGTGGAGGGGCGCTCGCAGGCCGAGGTCGCCTCGCTGCTGAGGACGAGCCGCAGCAACGTGTCGCGGATGCTCACCGAGGCGCAGAAGCAGGGCATCGTCGAGATCCGGGTCAACGACCCGGCCGGCCGGGTGAACGAGCTCGAGGACGAGCTGCGCGACCTGTTCGGGCTCCGTGAGGTCCGGGTCGCGCACGCGCGCACCGGGGCCGGCCTGCGGATCGAGGACCAGGTGGGCGCCCAGGCCTCACGGCTGCTGCTCGACCACCTCAAGGACTCGATGACCGTCGCCCTGTCGTGGGGCACCGCACTGCAGTCGATGGTGTACGCCACCACGACCGACCAGACCTACCACGACCTCACGCTCTGCCAGCTCGTCGGCGGACTGTCGTCGGTGCGCAACGAGATCAGCGGGCAGGCCCTGGTCCGTGAGCTCGCCGTGCGCCTCGGCGCCGACTACCGGTTCCTGCACGCTCCCGCCGCACTCGAGTCCTCGGCCGCTCGTGAGGCGCTGATGGCCGAGCCCTCGATCGCCGACTCGGTCGCCGAGGCGGCCCGCGCCGACCTGGCGCTGGTCGGGATCGGTACGCCGACGCACGGGTCGTCCGAGGCGGTGCTGCTGTCGTTGGGGCTGAGCCAGAAGGAGCAGGCGGCGTTCTGGGCCGCCGGCCCTGTGGGCGACGTGGGCGCCCGCTACTACACCGCCAGCGGCCAGCCCATCCACGGCGCGGTGGAGGACCGGGTGCTCGCGGTGACCTTGTCCGACCTGCTCGCGATCCCCCACGTCGTCGGCGTCGCCTCGGGTCGGGCCAAGACCCCGGGCGTGCTCGGCGCCCTGCGCGGCCGCGTCGTCGACTCCCTCGTCTGCGACGAGAGCCTGGCCCGCAGCGTGCTCAGCGCCGCCCACACCGACGGTTCCTTCCAGCCCACCCCCGCCCAGCCCGTCCCCACCCAGCCCGTCCCCACCCAGCCCGCCCAGCCCGCCAACGAAAGGACCAGCTGATGGACTCCGCGCTCATCCTCCTCGCCGCCGTGGTCGCCGGCTGGGTCGTCCAGGCCTACCTGACCTACCAGCAGTCGGTGGCCTTCCAACAGCAGGTGCGCGCGCTCCGCGCCCGCAACCCCGGAACCCCCGTCAGCATCGGCATCGGCGGCAAGCGCTACCGCGGCGGCCGGGCGTACGTCGCCCTGGCCGTCGACGAGCACCGGATCGTGCGCGACGCGCTGACCATCCAGGGCTTCACCACCTTCGCCCGCGGCAAGGCCTGCCCGGCGATCGTGGGCGCCAAGGCCAACCAGATCCTCGGGGACCGGGCGTACCCCGGCCTCACCAGGCAGCAGCGAGAGGCGGCCCGACAGGCCGTCGAGCTTCTCGGGCAAGGGGGTGGTCGCCAGCTCACCGACGCTGCCTGAGGCCGCTCGCACGCGCGCCTATCGGCGCGAGCCGGGCCCGTTGATCCAACGAGCTGAACCAAGGAGAGGGCGGCAACCCTCACCGCGGACCCGACCCGTACCGGTCGAGCGGACGATCCCGCTCATGAGAACGAGAACCACCGATGCCAGGCAAGCATCATCACGGTCCTTCGACAGAAGGCCGACTCGACAGGAGAAATCATGCCAGCAACATTCCTGGCCGCGGCCCTGCAGGCCGCGGAGGAGACACCGACGGTCAATGAACCAGGTGGCTTCTGGGGCGCCATCGCAGGATGGGCCGACGCCTTCATCGGCGTCTTCGAGCAGGGCGGCGCCACCTTCATGGGCCTGGTCACGGGGATCATTCCGACCCTGATCGTGCTGCTGACGGCCGTCAACGCGCTCATCCGGTTCATCGGGCCGGAGAAGATCGACAAGATCGGCGAGATGGCTGCGCGTCCGGGGCTCATCTACTACCCCGTGCGCTACCTGGTCCTGCCGTTCCTCGCGGTGTTCTTCCTGACCAACCCGATGGCCTACACCATGGGTCGCTTCCTTCCGGAGCGCTACAAGCCGGCGTTCTACGACTCGGCCGTGAGCTTCGTGCACCCGATCACGGGCATCTTCCCGCACGCCAACCCCGGTGAGCTCTTCGTGTTCCTCGGCATCGCCGCGGGCATCATCGAGCTCGGGCTCAACGAGACCGACCTGGCCGTGCGCTACCTGATGGTGGGCCTCGTCGTCATCCTCATCCGCGGCGTCGTCACCGAGTTCATCACGACCCGGATGATCGCCCGTCGTGACAGCGAGCTGCAGGAGGCCGCGGCATGAGCACCACCACCACCTCACCCAAGCGCGGCGGCGGCATGAGCGGGTTCAACACCCTGCTCGTCAGGATCGGCAAGGCGGTCGGCGGCGTCGTCGGCACGCTCTACCAGGCCGGTCGCGACACCATCGACACCGTCATCCGCAACATCCTGCCCTTCATGGCGTTCATCGCCGTCCTGATCGGCATCATCAACGGCGTCGTGATCAACGACCGCACCATCGGCGGCTGGCTCGCGCACCTGATCGAGCCGCTCGCCAGCAACCTGGTCGGTCTGCTCGCCATCAGCATCTTCTGCGCCATCCCGATCCTCTCGCCGGTGCTCGGTCCTGGTGCCGTCATCGCGCAGGTGGTCGGCGTGCTCCTCGGCACGCGCATCGCGGAGGGTGACATCCCGCCGCAGTACGCCCTGCCCGCCCTGTTCGCCATCGACCCCCAGGTCGGCTGCGACTTCATCCCTGTGGGCCTGGCCCTCGGAGAGGCGGAACCGGAAACTGTGGAAGTGGGAGTTCCAGCCGTGCTGATCTCCCGCCTCTTCACCGGTCCGATCTCGGTGGTCCTCGCCTGGCTGGCCAGCTTCGGGCTCTACAGCTCCAGCTGACCCGCCACCAACTGAAAGGTTCGACATGCCTGACTACAAGTCCGTGACGGTGACCAAGGGCCGCGGCGGCTGGGGTGGTCCCCTGACCATCACGCCGACCGACGAGCGCCCGCTCATCTACTCCGTCACCGGCGGAGGGATCCACCCCGTGGCCCAGCGGATCGCCGACCTGACCGGCGGCGAGGCTTTCGACGGCTTCTCCAGCTCGGCCAAGTTCGAGAAGATCGCCGTCGCGGTGATCGACTGCGGTGGCACCGCTCGCGTCGGCGTCTACCCCATGAAGAAGGTGCTCACGGTCGACGTGCACGCCACCAGCCCGTCCGGGCCGCTGGCGATGTTCATCACCGAGGAGCTCTTCGTCTCCGGGGTCAAGCCCGAGGACGTGCAGGAGGCATGACCACCGCCGACCCGGTGCAGACCGGTGCACGACCGGTCTACGAGTCGGCGGTGACCCAGATCGGGAGCCAGGTCGAGGCCTTCCTCGAGCACGGCATCCTCATCTTCTTCGGCGCTGGTGCCCCAGAGGAGCTGCACGACATGTCCGTGCTGCACCAGGTCACCAGCGCCGAGGACGGGCCCCGGCCCGGCGACACGATCACCCTGGGCGACACCAGCCTGGAGATCCTCGCCGTCGGATCGGTGGTCCGGGACAACCTGCTCAACCTCGGCCACCTCGACCTCAAGGCCGACGGCCGCACCGAGGCCAAGCTGCCCGGTGACGTCTGCGTCGCCGTCGGCCCCATCCCGCGCCTCACCCCAGGTGACGCGTTCACCATCACCAGATCTCAGGAGACCTGACCACCATGAGTTACCGCGATCGCCTCCAACAGCGGTTGGACGAGACCGGACGCCCCCTGCGCGTCGGCCTCATCGGCGCCGGCCAGATGGGCCGTGGATTCGCGGCCCAGCTGCTCCGGATGCCGGGCATCTCCCTCTCCGCCGTGCTCGACGTCCAGCGTGAGCGCGCCGAGGAGGCCCTCGGCCAGTCGGGCATCACCCCCGACAAGGCGACCACCACCGACGAGGCAGTGCGCGCCATCGAGAACGGCGGGTCCGTGGCACTCGGCGGCATCGACGAGCTCGGCGCCCTGCCGCTCGACATCGTCGTCGAGGCCACCGGCGTCCCCGACGTCGGCGCCCGCGCGGCGGTCGAGTCGCTCGCGGCGGGCATGGGCTTCGCGACGCTGAACGTCGAGTCCGACGTCACGATCGGCCGCTACCTCGCGCGGCTCGCCGACGAGTCCGGCGCCATCTACTCCGTGTGCCGCGGTGACGAGCCGGTCGAGACCAAGATCCTGGTCGACTTCGCCCGCGACCTGAACTTCGAGGTGATCTGCGCCGGCAAGGGCAAGAACAACCCGCTCGACCGCTACGCCACCCCCGACTCGCTCGCCGAGCGGGCGACGTCCAAGGGCATGAACGCGAAGATGCTGACCAGCTTCGTCGACGGGTCGAAGGCGATGATCGAGATGGCGTCGCTGGCCAACACCACCGGCCTCGGCGTCAGCAAGCGCGGCATGCACGGTCCGGCCTCGACGGTGCCCACGCTGCACCAGACGTTCGCCCTCGTCGAGGACGGCGGCGTCCTCGAGAAGCCGGGCGTGGTCGACTACTGCACCGGGCCGGTCGCGCCCGGGGTGTTCGTCGTCGTCCGCACCGAGGACCCCTACGTCCACCACGAGATGACCTACCTCCAGATGGGTGACGGGCCGTACTTCGCGCTCTACCGCCCCTACCACCTGGCCTCGCTCGAGGCGCCGCTCACCGTCTACGAGATGGCCCTGGACCACCGGGCCAGCCTCACCTCGGAGCACTGGACCGCCGAGGTCGGCGCCGAGACCAAGCGGCCCCTCAAGGCCGGCGAGCGGATCGACGGCATCGGCGGGAGCACCGTGCGCGGTCTCATCGACGACTCCGCCGACTTCGTCCGCGACAACGGCGTACCCCTCGGCGTGCTCGCGGGGGCGACCCTCACCCGCGACGTCCCGGCCGACCACCTGCTGACCTACGACGACGTCGAGCTGCTCGAGGACTCCACCATCGTCAGGATGCGCCGCATCCAGGAGGCGATGGACACCGAGACGGCGCCCAGCCTCAAGGAGCTCCGGGACGCGCTCGCTGGCGCCCCCTAGGCTCTGGCGGTGCCCTCCGCTCCTCGTGCCGCCCTCGTCGTCCTCGCGGGCGGCGACGGGCGGCGGGTCGGGCAGGACACCAACAAGGTGCTGCTGCCGCTGGCGGGGCGACGGGTGTTCACCTGGTCGATCCGCTGGGCGCGGGAGCTCCCCCACGTCACCCACACCGTGCTGGTCATCCGCGAGCGCGACCGCGAGGTCGTCGAGCGGACGCTCGACCGAGAGCTCGAGGGCCCCGAGGTCACCGTGGTGGTCGGCGGCGACAGCCGGCACGGCTCGGAGTGGGCGGCCCTGCAGGCGCTGGCCGGGCCGATCGAGCGCGGTGAGGTCGACGTGGTGGTGATCCACGACGCCGCCCGCCCGCTGGCCTCCACCCGCCTCTTCGAGGACGTCGTCGCCGCGGCGTCGCTGCACGGCGGCGCGCTCCCCGTCCTCGCGCCGGCCGGGCTGATCACCCTCGCGCCCCACGGCGAGGCCGGACCCGACGATGTCTCGGCGGTCACCGAGGGGGCGGTCGTCGCGGTGCAGACCCCTCAGGCCTTCGCGGCCGCTCCACTGCTGGCGGCGTACCGCGCCGCCGACCGCGACGGCTTCGTCGGCACCGACACCGCCAGCTGCATCGAGCGGTACGCCGACCTGCCGATCGCCTGCGTGCCGAGCGACGCCCGCAACCTCAAGATCACCTTCCCCGAGGACCTGTTCCTCGCGGAGCGGCTGCTCGCCAAGGCCGGCTACGACCTCAGCGACCGGCGCGCGCCGTCGGCGCACCACTCGCCGCTCGACTGGCTGCGGCACGCCCGGCATCCCCGGCAGGACCGCCAGGACCGCCAGGACCGCCAGGACCGCCAGGACCGCCACGACCGCCCGGCGACCGGACCCATGGAGGAGGGCGCATGAGCACCGAGCACGTCGAGCTGCACTGCGAGACCTGCGACCTGGACACCTCGCACGAGCTCCACTACGCCGGGCGGCTGCTGGAGTCGACGCGCTGCACGCGCTGCGGCACCCACCTCGAGGTCAACCCGCGCACCATGCTGCCGGCGTACGCCCACGACCTCGAGAAGCGCATCCTCAGCAAGCCGGGGCGCATGCTGCGCCGGGCGCGCAAGGACCCCTGGGGCTACCTGCGCTCGCTCCCCGGCGCGGTCCTGCGCCAGCCGGTGAAGTTCGTGCGGGAGTTCTCCGAGGTCCTGCGCCGCAAGTCGTGACGACCATTTCCGCGCAATTGCGCAGTTAGGGCCGCCACGGCGGCCCACGAAGGGCAACATCAGTTCAATTGCGCGGCAGTGGCCCCACGCAACGACCCGGCGCCCCGACGTCAGCGAGTACGCCGCGCCATCTCGTCGACGCACTCCAGCAGCGCGACGCTGCCGAGGTCGTGCACGCGCCGGGCCAGCGACGGCGAGCGGACCAGGTCGACGGTCGTCCGCGCCCGCAGCCAGTCGACCAGCCGGGCGAGATCGAGCGGCGGCGCGGGCCCATCGGCTCCGACCTCGAGCGGGACCAGCACGGGTGCGACCACGATGCCGAGACCGTCGCGGTCGATGGTGCCCTCGATGCGGTCGTCCCGGGCTGTCTTCACCGTGTCGGTGACCGGTCGGTACGCCGCCACGGCCGGCCCTCGCCCCGCAGCCGCCGCAACCTCGGCCAGCAGGGAGGCCGGCGCGAGCGGGCAGAGCGCGTCGTGGACGAGCTCGGCCGGCGCCGTACGGCTCGCCCACCACTCCTCGACCGTCATCGAGGCGACGGCGGGGGCGACGTCCTGGGCAGCCCGGCGCGTCGCGTCGTCGACGACGACCACGACCTCGGCCGCTACCGCGGCCGACGCGGTCCGCAGTGCATGAGCCAGGAGCGGCTCGCCGTGCAGGGTCGCGAAGGCCAGGTCGCCGCGTCCGGCCACGACCACCGCCACCCGGACACCAGACGCAGAACGGGCGACGCCCCCGGAGCTGGTCCGGGGGCGTCGCCTGTCGTCAGGGGTGGCGCTCAGGAGGCGAGCACCTCGTCGAGGATGGCCTCCGCCTTGTCCTCGTTGGTGTGCTCGGCCAGCGCCAGCTCGGAGACGAGGATCTGCCGGGCCTTGGCCAGCATCCGCTTCTCGCCGGCCGACAGGCCGCGGTCGCGCTCGCGGCGCCACAGGTCGCGCACGACCTCGGCGACCTTCATGACGTCGCCGGAGTGAAGCTTCTCCAGGTTGGCCTTGTAGCGGCGCGACCAGTTGGTCGGCTCCTCGACGTGCGCAGCGCGCAGGACGTCGAACACGCGGTCGAGCCCTTCCTTGTCGACGACGTCGCGGACGCCGACGAGGTCAAGGTTGCAGGCAGGGACTCGGACGACGAGATCCTGCTGGGCGACGATCCGAAGGACGAGGTACTCCCGGTCCTCCCCCTTGATGGTCCGCATCTCGATGTCCTCGATGACGGCGGCGCCGTGATTCGGGTAAACAACCGTTTCGCCTACGGTGAAAGTCATATGTGATGTGCCCCTCTTCCTAGGGCTCCAGTCTATCACGTCCCCTGCGGGCTACTCGAAGCGTTTGCGCAGGTCAGAGGCCCTATTGAGGATACGCGAGGGCTTGACATCGCGGCCCGGGTTGTGCGTGCGCGGCACGTCGGCGGTCTCTGCGGGGGCCGGTGGCCGATACTGCCGGGCATGTCCGCGCTGTCGCAGACGTGGTCGCTGCTGACCCGGGCGAGCCACCCCAGACGAGCCTTCCTGGTCATGGCCGGGCTCGCCGGCGCGGCCGCCGTGAGCGGGCGGGAGGCACGGGAGGTCGGCGTGGTCGCCGCCGCCGTGCTGGTCGGCCAGGCGGTGCTGGGCTGGCACAACGACCTCGTCGACGTCGCCCGCGACCGAGCGGCGCTCGACGCCGACGAGCTGGCGTCCAAGCCGCTGGCCGCCGGCGACGTCCGCCCTGCCAACGCGTGGTTCGCGATGGCTTGCGCCGTGCTCCTGCTGATCCCCCTCTCCTTGACCAGCGGGGTGGTCGCCGGGGGCTGGTACCTCGGCAGCGTCGCGGTCGGCCTGCTCGGCAACCTGGTCCTGCGGCGGTCGTGGCTGAGCTTCCTGCCGTGGGCGGTCGCGTTCGCGGCGTACCCCGCCTTCTTGTCGTACGGCGGCTGGGGCGGCTCGCCCCCGGCCGGCGACATCGGCCCGCCCCGGCCGGTCCTCGTCGCGCTGTCGGCGCTCCTCGGGGTGTGCGTGCACGTGCTCGGCGCGCTGCCCGACCTGGTGCAGGACAACCGGGTCGGCTACCGGCACCTCCCGCTGCGCGTCGGGCTGCGCACCGGCGCGACCCGGCTGCTGGTGCTGACCGGCATCGCCACCACGGCCGTCGTGACCGGGCTCGTGGCCGCGGCGTTCGCCGGTGGGCTGCGCTCCTAGCCTGACGCCTGAGCCTGGCGGCGTCCGAGGTAGCGGAGGCACTAGGGTGAGCACGTCCGACGACCCGACCGCGAAGGCAGCACACATGCCCCACCGTTGGCCCCGACGCCGCCGCACGACCGCCCTCGTGGTGGGTGCCCTGGCAGCCTCGGCCCTCACGTCCTGTGGTTTCGACGCGGCCACCGACCGGCCCTACACGCCGGGAGTCGGGGTCAGCGACCAGGACGGCCAGATCGACGTGCTGAGCGCGGTCGTGGTGTCCTCGGCGCCGGGGCAGGGCCGATTCGTCGCCTCGCTCTCCAACGGCGACCAGCGGGACTCCGGCACCTTCGACTCCTTGGCGCCCGCCGGCGGCTCCGACGTCGAGGCTGCCGAGTTCGAGCCGATCGAGGTCGGTCCCGGCTCGCTGGTCAACCTCGTCGACGTCGAGCCGATCACCTTGACCGGTGACTTCGAGGCGGGAGACTTCGTGACGGTGACGATCGGCTTCTCGTCCGGCGAGAGCTCGACGATGGACGTCCCGGTCGTCGACAACGCCGGTTACTACGCCGATCTCGACGGGCCGAGCAGCCCCGACGCCACCGCCGACACCGAGTCGGAGTGACGTCGTGCCCACGATGACCCTCGTCCTGCTCCGCCATGGCGAGAGCGAGTGGAACGCCAAGAACCTCTTCACCGGCTGGGTCGACGTCGACCTCAACGACAAGGGCCGCACCGAGGCCGTCGCCGGCGGCCGCCTGCTCGCGGAGTCCGGGCTGCTCCCGGACGTCGTGCACACCTCGCTCCTCCGGCGGGCGATCACCACCGCCAACCTCGCCCTCGACGCCGCCGATCGGCACTGGATCCCCGTACGCCGCGACTGGCGGCTCAACGAGCGCCACTACGGTGCGCTTCAGGGCAAGGACAAGAAGCAGACGCTCGAGGCGTACGGCGAGGAGCAGTTCATGCTCTGGCGACGCAGCTACGACACACCCCCGCCCGAGCAGGACCCGAGCGACGAGTTCTCCCAGGCAGGAGATCCGCGCTACGCCGACCTCGGCGACCAGATGCCGCGCACCGAGTGCCTCAAGGACGTCGTCAACCGGATGCTCCCCTACTGGGAGTCCGGCATCGTCCCCGACCTGCGCGCCGGCCTCACGGTGCTCGTCGCCGCCCACGGCAACTCCCTGCGTGCGCTGGTCAAGCACCTCGACGGCATCAGCGACGAGGACATCGCCGGCCTCAACATCCCGACCGGCCAGCCGCTGGTCTACCAGCTGGACGACTCGCTGGCGCCGACCGTCGCGGGTGGCGAGTACCTCGACCCCGAGGCGGCCGCCGCCGCTGCTGCGGCCGTGGCCAACCAGGGCCGCTGACCCGTTCCTGCCAGCTGCGCTGTTGAAGAGCGCGACCACCCCCGGCCGGTGACGCACGCAAGAGAAGAGTCTCAGGAGACGCCGACCGGGTGCTGGCCGGTGACCACGAAGACGACCCGGTGCGCGACCGACACGGCGTGGTCGGCGATCCGCTCGTAGTAGCGGCCGAGCAGGGCGATGTCGACGGCGGACTCGATGCCGTGGGTCCACTCGCCGACGAGCAGCTGGGAGAACGTGGTGACGCGGAGCTGGTCCATCTCGTCGTCCATGAGCTCGAGCTCCTCGGCGGCAGCGACGTCGCGCCCGCCGATGATGGGCCCGAGCCGCGACACCATCTCCTCGGCGACGGTGGCCATGCGGAGGAGGGTCGGTCGCGCCTGGGGCGGGACGGCGATCTCGGGCACCCGCAGGCGGGCGATCTTGGCCACGTGGACGCTGAGGTCGCCCATCCGCTCGAGCTCGCTGACCATCCGCAGCGCGGCCACGATGGTGCGCAGGTCGCCGGCGACGGGCTGCTGCAGGGAGAGCAGGAGGAACGCTGCGTCCTCGACGGACTCGGCGGCTCGGTCGATCTCCTTGTCGTCGGAGATCACCGTCTCGGCGATGGCAGCATCGCTGGTGAGCAGGGCGCGGCTGGCGTCGTGGACGGCCTTCGTGACCTGGACCGAGATCGCCGCCAGGTCGTCGAAGAGCGCGTCGAGCTGCTCGTGGTAGGCCTCTCGCATACGTAGGACCGTACGTGCGCAAGATGACCAGCCGGGGGGATGCGGTGAACGCGGGATGAACGTTCCCTAGGTCGCCTCGCAGGAAGCGAACGTCCGGTGACGCGCTGCGTACCATCGAGACGTGGACCCGACCACGCAAGCCGCGTTGGCCGCGCTCGTCGGCGCCGTCGTGGCAGGCGGCGCGGTGCTGGCGTGGGCGATCAGCGACCGCCAGCAGCGCCACGTCCCGCAGACGGAGCCCGCGGTCCCGCCGGGCGCGGCCGCCGTCCTCTCGGTGCTGCGGAGCTCGGCCGTGCTGGTCGACGGCGACGACGTCGTGGTCAAGGCGTCTGCGCCGGCGTACGCGTTCGGCCTGGTGCGAGGTACGGCGCTGGCGTCCGAGGCCCTCGCCGACCTGGTGCGGCAGGTGCGTCGTGACGGGCAGATCCGCGAGACCGAGCTGATGATGACCCGTCCCGACCTGCCTCCGCGCACGGTGACCGCCCGGGTCGCCCCCCTGGGCTCCCGCCTGGTGCTGGCCCTCGTCGAGGACCGCACCCGCGAGCGCCGTGTCGAGGCGATCCGCCGCGACTTCGTCGCCAACGTCAGCCACGAGCTCAAGACCCCGGTCGGTGCGATCCGGCTGCTGGCCGAGGCGGTCTGCGACGCGGCCGACGATCCCGAGGCGGTCAAGCGCTTCTCGGCGCGGATGCTGACCGAGAGCGACCGGCTGTCGCGGCTGGTGCAGCAGGTCATCGAGCTGTCCCGGCTGCAGGGCGACGACCCGCTGGAGTCCCCGAGACCGGTGTCGATCGACGACGTCACGAGCGCCGCCGTCGACACCAGCGCGATCGACGCGTCGACCAAGCGCATCGGCCTCGTGACCGGCGGCGAGACCGGGCTCGAGGTCTACGGCAACCGCGAGCAGGTGCTGGCCGCCGTGAGCAACCTGGTGGCCAACGCCGTGGCGTACTCCGCCGAGGGGTCGGCCGTCGTCGTCAACGCCAAGTCGACGCCGACCACCGTCGAGATCTCCGTGGTCGACCAGGGCATCGGCATCCCCGCCGCCGAGATCGACCGGATCTTCGAGCGCTTCTACCGTGTCGACCCCGCCCGGCACCGCTCGACCGGCGGCACCGGGCTCGGCCTGTCGATCGTCAAGCACGTCGCAGCGACGCACGGTGGTGAGGTCAAGGTCTGGTCCGTCGAGGGCCAGGGCTCGACCTTCACGCTCTCGCTCCCGCGCAGCGCGGTCTCGCTCGGGGAGCCGCGCACGAAACCCTCGTCCTCGACCACCGCGGTCGACGGAGGCAACGCGACCCAGCCCACCCACCCCCAGGAGGTACGCCGGTGACCCGCGTGCTCGTCGTCGAGGACGAGGAGAGCTACAGCGAGGCGCTCGCCTACATGCTCCGCAAGGAGGGGTACGACGTCGCGATCGCCGCGACCGGCCCCGACGCCCTCACCGAGTTCGACCGCAACGGTGCCGACATCGTGCTGCTCGACCTGATGCTGCCCGGGCTCCCGGGCACGGAGGTCTGCCGCCAGATCCGCGCCACGTCCAACGTCCCGGTGATCATGGTCAGCGCCAAGGACGACGAGGTCGACAAGGTCGTCGGGCTGGAGCTGGGCGCCGACGACTACGTCACCAAGCCCTACTCCCCCCGCGAGCTGGTCGCCCGCATCCGTGCGGTGCTGCGCCGGGGCCAGGACGTCGACCTGGCGCCGGCGACAATGGAGGTCGGCCCGATCCGGATGGACGTCGAGCGACACGTGGTGACGGTCGACGGCTCGGAGCAGCGGCTGCCGCTCAAGGAGTTCGAGCTGCTCGAGATGTTCATGCGCAACCCTGGCCGGGTGCTCACCCGTGGGCAGCTGATCGACCGGGTCTGGGGCTCGGACTACGTCGGGGACACCAAGACCCTCGACGTGCACGTGAAGCGGCTGCGCGCCAAGCTCGAGCCCGACCCCGCCGAGCCCCGCTTCTTAGTCACGGTGCGCGGGCTCGGTTACAAGCTGGAGCCCTAGGGACCTGCTCGGTCCACCCGGCTGGCGGGAACTCCCGCAACGCTGTCCGATAACCGCGTGTCGGGTGTCGGGGCCCGTCCCTAGGCTGCCCGGGTGACGACGACGCAGCAGACCGACGAGACCCGAGCCGACGCTGGTTCCGGTCCGCCCGCTTGGCTCCCGGTGGCCGCGGTGAGCGTGACGCTGGTGCTGTGGGCGTCGGCCTTCGTCGCGATCCGGCACCTCGGCCACGACTTCTCCCCCGGCGCGCTGACGCTGGGCCGCACCGCGGTGGCGTCGATCGTGCTCGGGGCGGTTGCGCTGACCCGCGGCTGGGTGCGCCCGAGCCGCGGTGAGTGGGTGCGCATCGTGGTCATCGGCTTCCTGTGGTTCTGCGTCTACAACGTCGCCCTCAACGCGGGCGAGACGCGGGTCGACGCCGGCACGGCCGCGATGCTGCTGCAGGTCGCGCCGATCCTCATCGCGCTGCTGGCCGCGGCGTTCCTGGGCGAGCGGTTCACCCCGTTCCTGGCGGCGGGTCTCGCGCTGGCCTTCGGCGGCGTCGCGCTCATTGGCACAGCGTCGTCCCCCGGAGGCGATCGCGACCTGGTCGGCGTCGGTCTCTGCCTCGTCTCCGCGCTGGTCTACTCCATCAGCCTGGTGCTGCAGAAGCCCGTCGTCGGCAGGTTGCCGGCGCTCCAGGTCACCTGGCTCGCCTGCAGCGTCGGTGCGCTCTGCTCGCTGCCGTTCACCGGCCAGCTCGTGTCCGACACCGCCGACGCGCCGGTCTCCTCGATCCTCTGGACGATCTACCTCGGGGTCTTCCCCACGGCGATCGCCTTCACCACCTATGCCTACGCGCTGCGACACATGCCGGCGGGCAACCTCGGCATCACGACCTACCTCGTGCCGCCGATCACCATCGTCATGGGTCTGGTCTTCCTCGGGGAGACCCCGCCCACACTGGCCTACGCCGGGGGCGTGCTCGCGCTCCTCGGCGTCTCCCTGGCGCGTCACAAGCCCAGGAGAAGCGTGCCTGAGACACTGCCCGCATGACAGTGGTCGCGGTGGTGCTCGCGGCTCTCGTGGCCGCGCTGCACGCCTACTTCCTGGTCCTCGAGATGTTCCTGTGGACCACGCCGACCGGCCGCCGGGTGTTCGGCCTCGACGCCGACTTCGCGGAGAAGTCCAAGGCGCTGGCCGCCAACCAGGGGCTCTACAACGGTTTCCTGGTCGCGGGCCTGGTCTGGGGGCTGGTCGCCGACCGGACCGACGTGCAGGTGTTCTTCCTGGTCTGCGTCGTCGTCGCCGGGGTGTACGGCGCCGCGACGGTCAACCGGCGGATCCTCTTCGTCCAAGCCGTGCCCGCCGTGCTCGCCCTCGGCGCGGTGCTGCTCGCCCGCTGACGATCCCGACTGCTCAGGCGACCCCGAACCACGGACGGCACGGGTCGACCCCGCTGACCTCGACGCGGTGCCCGCCCGCTCGCCACTGGTCGGCGGTGAGACGGAGGTGCTGCAGCTCGGCCGGGCCGGACTCGGTGCGGATCAGGCTGCGGCCGTTGTCGGCGTACCCGAGGCGCCGCGAGACCCCGAGCGATGCGTGGTTGTCGAGCACGGCCGAGCTGACCGCGGCGATCGCCCCGAGGTGGTCGAAGGCGAGGCCGAGCACCGCCGTACGCATCGCGACCCCGAGTCCCCGGCCACGCTCCGAGGGCACCAGCCACGAGGCGGTGTCGACGGTCCGCAGCTGGCCGAAGTGGTCGCCTTCGAGGGTCTGGACGCCCACCGCGCCATCCGCCGTGTCGACGCGCAGGTCGAGGCACCACGAGTCCGGCGACCACTCGCCGCGCGAGCTCCAGAGTCCCTGGACGAAGCGGCGCTGACGGTCCCGCGCCGGGTCGAGCCCGGGGAACCGCTCGCGGTGCGGGTCCAGCTCGAGGTCGTCGGGCAGCACTGCCGCCAGCTCCTCGGCGTCGGCGTCGGTCACGGCCCGCAGCGAGACGGGTCCGCAGGCCAGGCGCAGGTCGAACAGCGGCCACTCCATCCGCGAAGTCTGCACCGGCGGTGACCTGGACAGGCCCTCGGGCGCGCGAGATCCCTATCCCTGTCTAGGTCACCGCTCGGGCGCGGGTGGTGCGTCACCCGACTCGAGCCAGCCGCGGAACGCCTCGAGGTTGCGTGTGGACTCACCACGCAGCTTGCGCCACTCCCACTCCTTGCGGATCGACCCTTCGAAGCCGAGCTCGAGGATGGCGTTGAACGAGTCGTCGCTGGTGGCCAGGACCACGCCGAGCAGCCGGTCGAGCTCGTCGTGGGTGACCACCGAGAGCGGCAGCCGACCGTCGAGGTAGATGTCGCCGAGCCGGTCGACGGCGAAGGAGACGCCGAAGAGCTTGAGGTTGCGCTCGAGGAGCCAGCGGTAGACCCGCTCGTGCTGCTCGTCGGGGTTGCGGCAGACGAAGGCGTGGATGCTCATCGAGTGCGGGCCGATGTCCAGCCGCACAGGCGTCTGCAGCTTCTTCTCCCCGGGCAACCCGAAGGTGAAGACGCCGGGCGCGACCTCGGTGTAGTCGAGCTCCTGGGACTCCAGGTAGGAGCGGACGACCTCGCTGGGACCCTCGCTCACGCCAGCACACCGTCCGTGTCCGCTCGCATCAGCCGCCGCGCCTCGCGGTAGACCTCCAGCGTGCGGTCGGTGGTGCGCTCCCACGAGAACTGCCGGGCCTGCTCGAGCGCGCCGGCTTCGAGACGGGACCGCAGGCCGTCGTCGCGAAGCACGCGCTCGAGCGCTGCCGACCACGCCGCCGGGTCGTGACCGTCGACGAGCAGCCCGCTGTGCTCGTCGCGCACGACCGTCGGGAGGCCGCCGACCGCCGCTGCCACCACGGGGGTCCCGGTCGCCTGCGCCTCGACGGCGACCAGGCCGAAGGACTCGTTGTACGACGGCACGGCGACCAGCGTGGCCGCGGCGTACCACCGCGCCAGCTCGGACTGCGCGACCGGCGGCACGAACCGCACCACGTCGGAGAGGCCCAGGTCGGCGGCGAGCTCGGCCAGCGACTCGGGGTGCTCGAGCCCCGAGCCCGACGGCCCGCCCACGATCGGGACGACGAGGTGCGACCGGAGGTCCGGCGACCGGCCGAGCAGCTCGGCGACGGCGCGTAGCAGCACGTCCGGCGCCTTGAGCGGCTGGATCCGGCCGGCGAAGAGCAGCACGTCGGCGTCCGCGGGCAGGTCGAGCGAGCTGCGGGCGTCGGCCTTGGACTGCGGTCGGAAGACGTCGAGGTCGACGCCCGGGTGCACGACCTCGACGCGGCCGGCCTCGGCGTCGTAGAGGTTGATCAGCTGCTTGGCCTCGGCGTCGGTGTTGGCGATCAGCATGTCGGCGGCCTGCACGACCTGCTCCTCGCCGATCACCCGGGCGGTCGGTTCGGGGCTGTCGCCCTCGGCGAGCGCGGCGTTCTTCACCTTCGCCATCGTGTGCATCGAGTGCACCAGCGGGACGCCCCAGCGGTCACGGGCCAGCGCCCCGACCTGCCCGGAGAGCCAGTAGTGCGAGTGCACGGCGTCGTAGTGGCCCGCGTCGAGACCGGCCTCGGCCCTCAGCACCTCACGGGCGAACGTGCACAGCTGGCCGGGCAGCTCGTCCTTGGACAAGCCCTCGAAGGGACCGGAGGTGATGTGCCGCACGGTCACGCCGTCATCGGTCTCCATGACGTGCGGCAGGGTCGACGACGTGGCCCGCGTGAAGATGTCGACGTCGATGCCGCGTCGCGCCAGGCGCCGTGACAGCTCGATGACGTAGACGTTCATCCCACCCGCGTCGCCCATGCCGGGCTGGTCCAGCGGCGAGGTGTGCAGGCTGATCATCGCGATACGCGGCACGGGCTGCCCTTCTTGGACGTACTGGTCGTCCGGATGCACGGGTTCCGACGGAGTGGACTTCCGGGATCGGTGGTCCAACCCCGCATAACCCCGCGAACCGCTCAAGGATTCCCGAACCAGGTACCCATCCGCTTGGACGTCCGCTCCACGAGCCACCAGGCGGCGACGCCGACGGCCAGCGAGAGCACGGTCGCGAGCCACGGGACCTGGTGCTCGAGGTGCGGGTAGACCTGCCAGTGGAGCAGGTAGATCCACAGCGACGCCGCCGCCACCAGGCCGAGGACGCGCACCACGGGAGTGGGCAGGCGCAGCGCCGGGACCCAGATGAGGGCGAGCAGTCCGGCAGCGACGTACGCGTCCCGCGCACCCTCGTCGAAGAAGCCCGGGACGGTCGCGAGCGCCATCACCGAGAGCAGGACCCGATGGGAGCGCCGCGACGCCCGGGCCGTCGCCCAGCCGAGCGCGAAGAGCCAGAAGACGACGTGGGCGCGGTGCAGGTTGTCCCCGGGCACCCCCACGATGCCGTAGCGGGTGACCAGGGCGGCTGTCGCCAGGGCGAACGGCAGCCAGAACGGGTGCCGGCGCTCGAGCCGGTCGAAGGCGGGGACGGCCGCCAGGGCGGCGACCAGCAGCACGAGGTAGACCGCTGCCTCGACGAACCAGTAGTACCAGCCCGGTTCGCTCCAGTTCCGCGTGGTGATGCCGTTGACCAGCATCGCCTGCCGCAGCCCGATGCCGTCGGTCCACAGGGACACGGTGGCGATGACCACGATCGACGGCACCGCGATCCGCATCGCGCTGCGCAGGAGGTGCCGCACCCGCTCGGTCCTGGCGGCGGCGGTCAGCTGGAAGCGGGCGAGGTTGAAGCCGGCCACGGCGAGCAGCAGGTGGGCGCCGCCCAGCAGGGTGAAGAGGTTGGCGTGACTGCCGACGATGCTGACGATCGCGAACGCGCGGAGCACCACGTTGGCCTCGACCAGGCGGCCCCAGCGCCGTTCGGGCACGTGATGGTCGGCCGCCAGGCTCGCGACCGTGGCCGTGGGCCACTCCACGGGCAGGTGACCGAGCAGCCGCTCGAGCCCGAGGGACACCTCGACGTACGACAGCGAGTCGCCCCCGAGGCTCACGAAGGTGTCGGCCGGGCCCGCCCGACGTCCGAGCGCGGCGCTGTAGAGGCCGGCGACGTCGTCGACGCTCACGCCGGCGTAGGCGGGCTCCACCGACTCCACCGCCGGCCCCGACATGACGACCAGGGCCCCGGCGTCGACCTTGCCGCTGGCCAGCCGAGGGAGCTCCGCGACGACCACCAACGCCAGTGCGGTCGGCGGCAGGCCGAGCACCCCGCCGGCGAGCGCCAGCACGCGTGCCCGGTCGACGCGACCGGCCTGGTCGACGACGCCGAGCACGAGCCGGTCGCCGCCGTCGGCGACGACGGCGACCAGCCCGCTGGCGGCCAGCAGCCGTTCGGCCCGGTCGAGGTCGATGCGCAGGCCGAGCACCTTCGCCACGCGGCCGCGCCGGCCGACCACCTCCCACAGGCCGTCCGGGCGCAGCCGGCCCAGGTCACCGGTGGCCAGCGCCTCGACGGTCCTGCCCAGCGCGAGGTCGTCCGGGTGCTCGGCGTACCCGAGCATCACGTTGGGGCCGGCGTAGACCAGCTCTCCGACGCCGGGCTCGACCGCCGCCTCGTCGTCGGGGAGAGGACGCACCGACAGCGAGCCGCCCGGCACCGGCAGCCCGATCGCCCCCGGTGCGCCGATCGTCCGGTCCGGCGGCAGCACCGCGATCCGCGCCGTCGCCTCGGTCTGCCCGTACATCACCACGAGGTCGAAGCCCTTGCGCTCACCCAGCTCTGCGAACCGCCTGACGCGATCGGGGGCCATCCGCCCGCCCGCTTGGGTGAGGTAGCGCAGCGAGGGCACGTCCCGGTCGGCGAACCCGCTCCGCTCGAGCAGCTCGAAGGTGTGCGGCACGCCGGGGATGGTGGTGACGCCGTGCTCGCGCACCTCGCGCCAGAGCCCGTCGTCGACCACCGAGTGCTCGGTGAGCAGCAGGGCGGCGCCCGCCATGAGGTGCGCGTGCAGCACCGACAGGCCGTAGCAGTAGTGCAACGGGAGCGTGAGCGCGGCCACGTCGGTGGGGCGGATCCCGAGCGCCTCGACGATGGCGGCGGCGTTGGCGACCAGGCTCTCGGCGGAGAGCCGCACCAGCTTGGGCGAGCCGGTCGAGCCCGACGTCGAGAGCAGCAGGGCCAGGTCGGGGTGCAGCTCGTGGGCGGGTTCGGAGCGGACGTCGCGGCGCCCGCTCGCACCGACGACGACGTCGGGGTCGTACGCCGCGGCGAGGCCGTCGAGCGTGGCCTCACCCGCCACCAGGACCACCTGGTCGGCAGCGAGGGCGCCGAGGTAGGCCACGACGCCTGGTAGGTCCGCGCGGCCCCCCAGCAGGACGAGCCGGCGCGCGCCGGCGTACGTCGCCGCCTCCTGCTCGACCCGCTCCGCCAGCTGTGCGTAGGTCAGCCGCACCCCGTCGGGCCCGACCAGCGCGAGGGCGGTCCCGAACCCGCGCAGGTGCTCGACCAGCCGCACCCCCCGCGACAGGACGCGCGGGCGCTCGGTGGGTGCACCATGCAGGAGGGTCACGGCAGCACTCTAGTTTAGGGAAGCCTTACCTATGAAGCCGGAAGGCTGGATCTGGTGGAGCCCGGGGGCGAGGGGCGGACGGGACGCTCAGCCCGCGTGAGACCCGTGGTAGCGCTCACGCCCGGACGAGCGCAGCGGGCGGACGAGGAACACCACCCCGAGGACGACGGCGACCACCCCCGACGCGAGGTCGACGAGGTCGGGGTCGGCCGGCCGGACCGCGGAGTAGACGGACAGCACCATGGCCGGAAAGGCCGCCCCGACCACGATCCGCAGCCATCCTGCGCCGGACTTCACCAGGCCTGCTCCCGCCCCGGCGAGAGCGACAGCCACCAGCGCAAGACCCACCCAGTAGAGCGCTTCGAGGGTCCCGTCGAGCAGCCGTGCGACGGCCAGGACCACCCCTCCGGCAAGGGCGGCGAGGCACGCGAGGAGACGCAGCGCGATCAGTCCTTTCAGGGCCGGAAGGTCCGAGTGCGACCCCCCATCGCAGAGGTCAGTCTGCCACGAGGACGCGACCGCGCTCCCGTGCAAGACTGCCCTCCGTGCAGACCATCGGCCTGATCGGCGGCATGAGCTGGGAGAGCAGCGCGGTCTACTACCGCGACCTCAACGTGGGCGTGCAGCAGCGCCTCGGCGGCCTGTCCTCCCCCAAGCTCGTGCTCAGCACGGTCGACTTCGCGGAGGTGACGGCGCTCGAGGACGACGAGCGCTGGGACCGGGTCGGCCAGCTCCTCGCCGACGCCGCCCAGGGCGTCGAGCGCGCCGGCGCCGACTTCCTCCTGCTCTGCACGACGACCTTCCACAAGGTGTCCGACCAGGTCGAGGCGGCCGTCGACCTCCCCCTGCTCCACCTGGGCGACGTCGTGGCCGAGGCGGCCCTGGCCCAGGGCGTCACGAAGGTCGGCATGATCGGCACGAAGGTGGCCATGTCGGAGGACTTCTTCGTCGACAGGCTCGCCGCGCACGGCCTCGACGTCGTGGTGCCCGACGTCGAGCACCACGACTGGCTCAACAGCGCGATCTACGAGGAGCTCGTGCACGGTCACGTGCTCCCGCGCACCCGCAGCCGGGTCGTCTCGATCATCGAAGAGCTGTGGGACGCCGGCGCGGGCGGCGTGCTGCTCGGCTGCACCGAGCTCGAGCTGCTGGTCAAGCAGGCCGACGTCGAGCTGCCGGTGTTCCCGTGCACGACCCTCCACGTCTCGGCGGCCCTGGACCGGGCGCTTGCCTCCGACGGGTGATCAGCGACCCAGCACGAGCGCAGCGAGACGGGCGAGCTCGGGACTGAGCTGCTGCTCGGGCACTGTCACGGGCGGCCGGCCGGGCAGCTCGAAGGTGTAGACGTAGGAGTCCGGCAGCGGCGAAGCGTCTCCGGTCCCACTCAGGTCGACCCGGCCCATCAGGTCGAGCGCCTCGATCGCGACCGGGTCGTCCCGCGTCAGGTCACAGCGCGCTTCCTCGGTGCGGCCGAGGAAGCCACCCGAGCGGCGCACCACGAGCGCCGCTGGGTCCGCCTCGACGGAGGACGCCGGCGCGTGCACCACGGCCCGGCCGGGCTCGACCCCCACCGCGGCCCAGGCGCTCCGGACCGCGTCGGCGTGCGCACCCGCGGCGGCCATCGTCGCCGCGGCGAAACCGCCGAAGCCGGTGCTGGCGCGCACGGCTCCTTCTGTCAGCGCCTGCCACCAGACCCGGCCGGCCCCCTCCCACGAGGTGCCGCCGATCGCCGTGGCCGCAAGGTGGAACGCCCGATTGGGGATACCGGAGTTGAGGTGCACGCCCCCGTTGTCGTCCTGCGTCACGACGTAGTCGTCGAGGTGGCCGACCTGGGGGTCGCGCCCGAGCTCGGGGTCGTCGTACGCCGTCCCCGGTGCGGCCATGTCACGCAGTGCGCGGGCCCGGACCCCGGGTCGGAACAGCTCGGCCCCGATGAGCCAGTCGCCCTGGCTCGCCGTCTGGCCGAGGAGCCTCTGCTTGAGACAGACGGCGAAGACGTCGGAGACCGACTCATTGAGGGCGCCGGGCTGGTCGCGGTAGACCAGGCCCGCGGTGAACTCCGTGACCGCATGGGCGAACTCGTGTGCGAGCACGTCGACGGACTTGGTGAACCGCTCGAAGACCCGGCCGTCCCCGTCGCCGAAGACGAGCTGGTCGCCGTTCCAGAACGCGTTGACGTAGCTGCGCCCGTAGTGGACCGTCGCCCGGACCGTGCCCCCGCCGCCGTCGTAGGACGCCCGGCCGAGGTCGGCGGCCAGCGCGAGCGAGGCCTCGAGGCCCGCCGCCGCCTCGTCGACCGCGACGTCGCCGGACGTGGGCTCTTCCGACGAGCGCACGCGGTGTCCAGGCAGGGTCTCCCGGTTGTCTGCCGAGAACACCACCCATGCTTCAGCCGCCGCCCCTGCCTGCGTGGGACCCGGCGTTCTCGGCAGCCGTCCCGCCCGGGCGTCGCGCAACCGGTGGTCGAGCTCCAGGGTGCGGGCGCACCCGGGATCCGACGCAGCCAGGTGCCGCAGCAGGTAGGGCGGGACGAACCCGCAGGTGGCTGCGCGTGCGGAGGTGTCCCGAGAGGCCATGGTGCCGAGCCTACGACTGACGGCCGACGGTCACTCGACCTTGATGAGCCCGCACGAGGCCAGGTCGTCGAGGGCGGCCGAGACCAGCTTGCGTGCGTCTGGGTGATGCCCGACCCGGCCGGCCACAGCCGCCACGAGGTCGTCGAAGGCGACGCCACCGAGCGCCGCCCGCCAGACCTCCGCACCGACGCCGGCCAGGTGGACCTGGCCGTGCTCCGAGAAATCGGCGAGGCCGCCGTCCACCGCCAGCGCGTCGCGCACCGGGGAGGCGAACACGCGCAGCGAGGACGGTGCCAGACATGGCGCCGGTGCGAAGTCATGGGCGAGAAGTCCCTCCAACACAGGAGCTGCCTCCTCAATCTCTGCATAGCGCAACCTGCGCAGGCCGCCCACGGCGAACAGCGTTGACTCCAGCCTGCGCAGCGGAGTGGGCAATCGCCACAGCGAGCTCGACTGTCCGACGAGCAGCGTGATCGCCTCGGCCGTCGACATCGGGAGCAGCTCGGACCTGGAGCAGGACGGATCGCGCTCAAGGGCGACGAGCCGGGTCAGCCGGAGCTGACCGGCGAAGCGGCCGAGCCCCAGGTCGTCTGGTCCGCGCAACCGCTTGGGCCCACCCCATGGGTCCACCAGCGCGAGCGGCTTGGGCCACGGGCGCACCCGGAGATCCGCGCCGATCGCCAAGGTCTCGTCGGTGACGTAGCCGAACCCGTTGGTGGACAAGTGGATCGCGGCGGTGGTCTTGCCCGTGCCGCTGGGTGCGACCAACCCGAGCACGGAGCCGTCGGCGGCCGCCAGTCCGGCGGCGTGCAGCAGCACGTGATCGGTGGCCGCGTGGGCGATGCCGGCCAGGTTGACCCGCTCGGTGAGCCGCTGCTCCATCTCCGGGCTCAACGGCAGGTCCGTCTGCGGCAGCGTCACCTCATCGACATGGACCGCCCCCGTCTCAGGACGGCAGCGTGCCCACCGTTCGTCGAGCGTCGCTCCGGCAGCTGCGCCCAGCACCACCCGGACGCGTGCCCCCAGCACGCCCAGCTCGACGGTCGTGCGGGTCGCAGACGGGAGGACGGGGCCCGGGAGCGCCTCGACGTCAGTCGCCGGAGCCACTGAGCACGGCACTGGCGGCCATCGACTTCGACCCGCCGCCGCTGCAGGAGTCGAAGTTCACGTTGGCTGGCCCGGAACCGTCGTTGCGACGAATCCAGCCGGATCGGCTGATCTGCACCACGTCGGTCCAGGGGCCCGAAGCCGACGGGCCGGTCTGCAGCGTGAAGTAGAGAGTCACGTCGGACTTGTCGGACTTCGACCTGGCCTTGGAAGTGCGGTAGGTCAGGTTGAAGCGCTGGCAGCCGCCGGTGCTGCCGAAGCCCTTGAGGAAAACCGGGTTGCGCCAGCCGGCCGCGGGGCTGTTCTGGTCGATGTGCACGCCGTCGACCTCGATCTGGAACTCGCTGAGGCTGTCGGTCTCGCGCCAGCGGTACCACGCGTCCGCGTTCTGGCAGTTGCAGATCTCGAGGTAGGGCGGAAGCGAGCTGGTGGCGTAGTTCTGGTAGATCGTCCCCGGGTTCAGCCACTGCGACTGCGCATCGCAGATCGCCCGCACGTTCATCGTGATGTTCGGCGCGAGCTGGATGGAGCCCTCGACCGTGCAGGTGCTGACGCCGGCGTGTGCCGCAGGCGCGGTCATGGCCACGGCCGGCACCGACCAGGCAGCACCGAGGGCGACCGTGCGGCGGCGTACGTGCGGCAGAGTGGGAGTGGCGCCTTCTGGGCGCGCGACAGTGTCGTTCGTGTGCATGAGACCCCCCGGTCTTCGGCCACCGCGTGACGGCGGGACCTGGCGTTTAGTAGAAAGCGACAACCCGCATCCCCCCGCGAATGTCGCTTTCCCGACGCTAACGTCACTTAAGTCGCGCGACGATCGTCCCTGGGCTACTTCACCCGCCGACGACAGTCACAGCGACAATTTTTACCTTGCAGCCGGCCGCGAGGAACGAGCAAGCGACACCAGCGTCGCCGAATCGGCGTCCCGACACCACGGCTCCTAGACTTCTCGAGGCCCGGAAGGGTCCTCCACCTCCCCGACAGGGGATCCCCGACTGGAAGCAGCCGCATGTCCTCCGAAGGCCCCAAGACCCGCTCCGACCTGCGCAACGTCGCCATCGTCGCGCACGTCGACCACGGCAAGACCACGCTGGTCGACGCCATGCTGCGTCAGGCAGGGGCGTTCACCGCTCACCAGGCCGAAAGCGTCGCGGACCGGGTCATGGACTCGGGCGACCTGGAGCGTGAGAAGGGCATCACGATCCTGGCGAAGAACACCGCGGTCCACTACGCCGGTCCCGCCGGCGGCGGTCTCCCGATGACGATCAACATCATCGACACCCCCGGCCACGCCGACTTCGGCGGCGAGGTCGAGCGCGGCCTCTCCATGGTCGACGGGATCGTGCTGCTGGTGGACGCGTCGGAGGGGCCGCTGCCGCAGACCCGCTTCGTGCTCCGCAAGGCCCTCAACGCCGACATGCCCGTGGTCCTCGTGGTCAACAAGGTCGACCGGAGTGACGCCCGCATCGCCGAGGTCGTCGACGAGACCTACGAGCTGTTCCTCGACCTGCTCGACGAGCACCACGCCCAGGACGCTCTCGACTTCCCCGTCGTCTACGCCTCGGCGCGCGCCGGGCGCGCGTCGCTCGAGGTGCCCGACAACGGCGGGATGCCCGACTCACCCGACCTCGAGCCGCTCTTCAAGACGATCCTCGAGACGATCCCCGCTCCGACGTACGTCGAGGGCGCTCCCCTGCAGGCACACGTCACCAACCTCGACGCCTCGCCCTTCCTCGGTCGCCTGGCCCTGCTCCGCGTCCACCAGGGCCACCTGCGCAAGGGCCAGCAGGTCGCGTGGATGAAGCGCGACGGCACCGTCCGCAACGTCAAGGTCACCGAGCTGCTCGTCACCGAGGGTCTCGAGCGCAAGCCCGGCGAGGAAGCCGGCCCCGGCGACATCTGCGCGGTCGCCGGCATCCCCGACATCACCATCGGCGAGACCCTCGCCGACCCCGAGAACCCTGTCGCCCTGCCGCTCATCCACGTGGACGAGCCGGCGATCTCGATGACCATCGGGACCAACACCTCGCCGCTCGTGGGCCGGGTGAAGGGCGCGAAGGTCACCGCCCGCCTGGTGAAGGACCGCCTGGACTCCGAGCTGGTCGGCAACGTGTCGCTGCGCATCCTCCCCACCGAGCGTCCCGACGCGTGGGAGGTGCAGGGCCGCGGCGAGCTGGCTCTGGCCATCCTGGTCGAGCAGATGCGCCGCGAGGGCTTCGAGCTGACCGTGGGAAAGCCGCAGGTGGTCACCAAGGAGATCGACGGCAAGGTGCACGAGCCGGTCGAGCGGCTGACCATCGACGCGCCCGAGGAGTACCTCGGGACGATCACCGAGCTCCTCGCCTCCCGCAGGGGCAGGATGGAGCAGATGACCAACCACGGCACGGGCTGGGTCCGGATGGAGTTCCTGGTGCCGGCGCGCGGCCTGATCGGCTTCCGCACCGAGTTCCTGACCGACACCCGTGGCACCGGCATCGCCCACCACATCTCCGAGGGCTACGAGCCCTGGGCCGGCGAGATCCGCTCGCGCAGCAATGGCTCCCTGGTGGCCGACCGCGCGGGTGCGGCCACGGCGTACGCCATGACGAACCTGCAGGAGCGCGGCACCATGTTCGTCGAGCCCGCGACCGAGGTCTACGAGGGGATGATCATCGGCGAGAACTCACGCGCCGACGACATGGACGTCAACATCACCAAGGAGAAGCAGCAGACCAACATCCGGTCCGCCACCTCCGACAACTTCGAGAAGCTGGTGCCGCCGCGCAGGCTGTCCCTCGAGCAGTGCCTGGAGTTCTGCCGCGACGACGAGTGCGTCGAGGTGACTCCGGACTCAGTGCGGATCCGCAAGGTCGTGCTCGACCAGAACGCGCGCGCCAAGACCGCGTCGCGCGCCCGCAAGTCCGGCTGACCTACCTGCTCAGCGCGACGGGTCGCTGCGAGACCTCGTTGGCCGCGACCGCGATGCCGCAGAGGCCTGCGGCCAGCAGCACGGACGGCACGTTCTGCACGGACTCCGGCGCGAACGGCACCACCACGGCGGAGAGCACGTGCAGCACCATCACCACGGACACCCAGCGAGGGACGGCCGGCTCCCACGCCGCCGCGATGGCCAGCAGCAGCTCACCGAGGTAGAACGAGCCGAGCAGGATCCCCAGGAAGACCGCGATGCCGACATCGCCGGTCACGTCGTCCACGGGACCCGCCAGGGCGTCGGTCAGGACGAGGGCCCGGTAGAAGACCAGCAGCATCGCGTAGCCGCACAACGCGATCGTGCCGATGGCGAAGACCCCCACCGCCAGGAGCCCGAAGCGCGGCGAGCGCCGACGCATGAGCAGGTACGCCGCCGGCAGACCGAGCGTCAGCGAGAAGGACGCGAACAGGTACATCACGCAGGCCAGCAACCACCGGCCGCCGCTCTCCTCGACCACTTGCAGCGTCTCCGCAGCCTCGCCGGTGGGCGTCAGGAGTGCGCCGAGGAGCAGCGCGAGGGCGCCGGTCGCCAAGAGGCCGGCGGAGTAGGGCACCCAGCGCACCTCCATGGGCACATGCTAGAGGTCTGGATCGCCGTTCGTGGGTCATCGGGGAAGCCTCACCCGTCGCCAACTGCGGGCCGCGCGCCCGTATCATCCGAGGGGCCAACCGTCGTCTGCGAAAGATCTCCGTGCCTGCCACCCGTGTCCTGCCCAGCGACGAAGCCGTCGACCTCCTCCGACTCGTCCGGCAGGTGGCCACGCAGGAGCTGCTGCCCCTGGCCGCCGAGGCGGAGGCCGAGGGCGTCTTCCCCCGCGAGGTCTTCCGCCTGCTCGGTCGCACCGGCCTGCTCGGGCTGCCCTACGACGAGGAGCTGGGCGGCGGCGGCCAGCCCTACGTCGTCTACCTCCAGGTTCTGGAGGAGATCGCCTCGGTCTGGGCCAGCGTCGGCGTGGGCACCAGCGTCCACGTGCTGTCGTGCTTCGGGCTCGCGACCGCGGGCACCGACGAGCAGCGTCGTCGCTGGCTGCCCGACATGCTGGCCGGCGACCTGCTCGGCGCCTACTGCCTCTCCGAGGCGCACGCCGGCTCCGACCCGGCAGCGATGCGCACGACCGCGCGGCGCGAGGGCGACGACTACGTCATCAACGGCGCCAAGGCGTGGACCACGCACGGCGGTGCCGCCGACTTCTACAAGGTGATGGCCCGCACCAGCGACGACCGCAGCGGGATCTCGTGCTTCCTGGTGCCGGCCGACAGCGAGGGCCTGGTGGCCGATCCGCCCGAGCGGAAGATGGGCCTCACCGGATCGGTCACGGCCACCATGCGGTTCGACGGCGTGAGAGTGCCTGTGGAACGCCGCCTCGGTGCTGAGGGCGACGGGCTGCGCATCGCGCTGGCCGGGCTCGACAGCGGCCGGCTCGGCATCGCCGCCGTGGCCACCGGCCTGGCGCAGGCGGCTCTCGACCAGGCGATCGCCTACGCGCGCGAGCGCGAGACGTTCGGCAAGGCGATCATCGACCACCAGGGGCTGGCCTTCCTGCTCGCCGACATGGAGGCCGCGGTGGCGTCGGCCCGGGCAACGTTGCTCCACGCCGCACGGCTCCGGGACCAGGGCCTGCCGTTCTCGCGAGAGGCGGCGGTCGCCAAGCTGGTCGCGACCGACAACGCGATGCGGGTCACCACGGACGCCGTCCAGGTCCTCGGTGGCTACGGCTACACCCGCGACTTCCCAGTGGAACGGTTCATGCGGGAGGCAAAGGTCATGCAGATCTTCGAGGGCACCAACCAGATCCAACGGCTCGTCATCTCCCGGTCGCTCGCGAAGGGCGACGGGGGCGGTCTCGTGCGGGAGGCACCGTGAGCGGATCGCTCGTCCTGGTCGACCTCGTCCTCGCCGCCGTGCTGCTCCTCAGCGGCGCAGCGAAGCTGGGCGACCGCCGGACCACCGAGGACATGTTCGTCTCCCTGCGCGTGCCGCTGGTCCCCCGAGCCGTCGGTGCCAGGCTGCTTCCGTGGGGGGAGCTCCTCCTCGGCTTGCTGCTCCTGGTCGCCCCGCCGGTGCTGCTGGTGGTGACGGCCGCGCTGGTGCTGGCGCTGTTCCTCGCGTATCTCGCGCTGATCGCTCGCGCGACCCGCTTCGACCCTCCCGTCACCTGCGCGTGCTTCGGCAAGCTGGGCGGCCACCGGGTCGGCGCGACGACCGTCGTACGCAACGCACTCCTGGTGGCCCTGGCCGGCGTCGCGCTGGCGGGGGCGCTCGACGGCCACTGGCTGCCAGGTGGGGTGACCGATCTCGACCGGGGTGGCGTCGCCTGGTTGTTCACCGCGCTCGCGACGGCCGCACTCGCCTGGCTCATCGGTAGGAGCGACACGCCCCCCGGGGCTGCTGACGAGGAGCTCGACTACCTCCGGCTCGAGATCCCTTACGGCGTGCTCCGCGACGCCGCCGGTGTGACACAGAGCCTGCGGGAGCTCGCGGCGACGCGCGCTCGGATCCTCTTCTTCCTCAGCCCTGGGTGCGGCGCGTGCGAGCGGACGGCGCAGCGTCTCGACGAGTGGTCCGCGGCGTTCGCCGGCAGGGTCGCGGTGCACGCCGTCTACACCGCCCCGCTCGAGGCCCTCCCCGACCCGCCGCACGATCCAGCGCTCTCGTTCCACGAGCCCGAGCAGAACGTCACGCGCACCTTCGGGATGCTCACCACGCCCTCGGCGGTCGTGCTCGGCACGGACGGACTGCTCGCAGGCGGTCCGGTGATCGGCGAGAGCGCCGTCGCCGACATGGTCGGCGAGCTGCTCGAGGAGCTGGCCGGCACCGCCTCGGAGCCGTCCCCGGAATCGGCCCAGGAGTCGTCGGCGCCAGTCTCCTGACGACTCCGCGGAGCCGTCAGGTCGTCGGCTCGCGCAGGACCGCCGCGGCCGCGTCGATCATGCCGGTGCCGTGCTCGAGCGAGGGTTCGAGGGTCATGCCCTCGCCCCACTCGTTCCAGGCGTTGATGGCGACCAGCCGTCGTGCCGCGGCTCCCGAACCGAGGGCAGGCGCCTGCGCGGCCGCGTCGCGCAGCGCCTGCTCGAAGGCAGCAGGAGTGGCGTTGGTCGCCGAGCCCCGCCGAACCCGTCGCCCGATGTTGTTCCACGACGACACGACGAGTGGGACGGTCGGCGCCGGGAAATCGGCGTGCGTGTCGCGGAACGTGCCGGTCAGTTCGTCGTAGGACCAGTAGATGTCGCGGTAGCGAGCGAAGCGGGCCGCCTGGGTCGGCGAACGCAGGGCGCGCAGTGCGCGCCGCCGGCGGTTCATGGCGCCGAAGACGTAGCTGGTGCCCTGCACCCACGCGTCCATGCCTGCGGCCGTCGGGTCGCCCACCCCGTGCACGGGCGCGTTGCCGAGCAGCATCAGGTTGTGGCCCCGCCTCGAGCCGACCTCGCGCCACCGGTCGAACACGCGCCTGTGGTCGGTCACGTGGGTGGGGTTGTAGACGAAGAGGAGCGGCCGACCGTCGACGCGGTAGTAGCGCGGATCGTCGACGGACTCGAGCAGCAGCTCGATGTGAGCGTCTGAGGTGTGCTCGTCGTACTGCTGGGCCGAGATGACCTCGTCGGCGCGGCCCTTCCACGCGAGCGTCCAGTCGTGGTTGGCCCACCCGTGGAAGAACGGCACGTCGGGCTCCCCGTCGGCGAGGATCGCGTCCTCGACCACGGGAAGCAGACGGTGTCCGGCGCTGTAGTAGTGGTAGATGCACAGCGCCGTGATGCCAGAGGCGCGCACGAGCGCGGCCTGCCGGGCGCGCACCTCCCGGTCGCGCAGGTCGTAGAAGCCCAGCTCGCCCGGGCTCAACACCGAACCTGCTGGCGAGCGCCAGCCGCGGTGCGCCCGCAGCACCGAGGTCCACTCGGTGAAGCCCTCGCCCCACCAGCGGGAGTTCAGGTCGATGGGGTAGAACTGCGGCAGGTAGTAGGCGAAAGCCTCCAACGGGGGGCGCGCGGGCGATTCCAGCACGCTGGGAAGGGTCCCACAGGAGGACCCGGCACGACGGACATTGCGCACCTGCCGACGCGCCGATCGGGTGTCGCCCGCCCCGTCAGTCACTTAGGGTCAGGTGATGACGAGCCCGCGGCGGGTGGCGGCTCACCTGCTCACCCCACTCCTCGGATCCGGTGTCGCCGTGGCACCGCACGGTGATGCCGTGGTGCTGACGTTCGACGACGGGCCCACGCCCGGGGAGACCGACCGCATCCTGCCCGTCCTGGCCGACCGCGGAGCGACGGCGACCTTCTTCGTGCTGGTCAACCGGGCCCGCCGGGAGCCCGCCCTGCTCCGCGAGGTGCTCGCCGCCGGTCACGAGGTGGCGCTGCACGGGCCGGACCACCGACGGATCACCGGCTTCCGTGCCGACCAGGTGGGCCGACGCACGCGCGGCGCCACACGGGAGCTGGAGGACCTGGCCGGGGTGGGCGTGCGGTGGTTCCGACCGCCGTACGGCCGGCAACGCATGAGCGATGTCCTCGCAGTCCGCGCGGGCGGCGTCGTGCCGGTGCTGTGGGAAGCGGGCATGTACGACTGGGCGGACCTCCCCGACGACGAACGCTTGGAGAAGGGTCTGGGCGAGGCCGGGCCGGGCAGCGTGGTGCTCATGCATGACGGGTTCGCCGGGCCGGACGACGGGGTCGACGACGGGCCCGAGCCCGAGGTGGACCGGCCACTCCTCGTGAGCCGCACGCTCGATCGGCTGGCCGACCGCGGGCTCAGCGCACACTCGCTGCGGGCTGGCCTGACCCGCGGTGACCTGGTCAAGCGTCTGCGCTTCGGACGCTGAGACCCTGCGGTGCCCGCCGAGCCCCGCCGCCGCGCGACTCGCGGAGCCGTTCCCCAGAGGGCGAGCTCAGCGCAGCGGCTCGAGCACGTACCCGGCCTGGTCGCCCCGCCCCTCGGCGTTGAGCCGCGCGGCACGCTGCTCCCACCCGGCCAGCCGGTCCGGATCGACGTCCTGGGCCGCGGCGTCGGCGAACGGAATGCCCCGACGCACCATGTCGGACCACACGAACTGGTAGGCGTGCGAGTCGAAGAACGTGCGGACGACCCGGAAGCCCTCCTCCTCGAAGAGCCGCCGCGCGCCGTCGAGCGTGTACACAACAAGGTGGCGCGGCGGGTCGAGCTGGGCCCAGTCGACGCCGTACTCGTCCCAGGCCTCCTGGCCCATGACGGGCATCCGGACCAGGAGGGACCCACCCTCGGCGAGCACGCGGCGGACGCTCCGCAACGTCGCGCGCGGGTCGGGGACGTGCTCGAAGGCGTGGTGCATGACGACGAGGTCGTAGCGGCTGTCGACGGGCAGGTCCTGGTGGTAGGCCTTGACGATGCGCACCCCGTTGATCGTCTTCTCCGGCACGTCGAGGAAGGGGTCGGCCCCCTCGAGCCGGCGGAAGCCGAGCTTGCGCATCCGCGAGAGCTCGTGGCCGTCCCCGCATCCCAGGTCGAGCACCCGGTCGCCCTGCTTCGCCCCTGCCTCGCGCAGCCAGGGCATGCCGGTGCCGGCCAGGCCGGTCGCCAGGTGCACGCGGCCCCGCAGCGCCCACAGCGCCCGCACCGTTCGTGAGCCCTGCCAGCGCGGTCCGATGACGTCAGGGACGTTGAACGAGCTGTAGAGGCCGGGATCATAGTGCCGGGCCAGGTCCTCGGGCACCACGTCGATCTGCATCGACCCGCAGACGTCGCACCTGTGGTAGTCGAAGCGCTCGCCGCTTCCGAACATCGACTCGGTGAGGACGAAGGGTGTGCTGGGCGCCTCAGGCCCACAGACGACGCAGCCGCCTGCGGACGCGGCGATCTCGTCGGGCATGGCCGCGAGCCTAGAAGACCTCGGGCCGCCGAGGGTGGCTTTGTGGAAGCATGGACGAGGCACCGACGGCGCAGGTCTGGAGGAACGCGTGGGCGATCACGTCCGTTCGCTGGTCCTCACCGACGCCGATCTCGAGCAGTACGCCGCCGAGCACGCGGCTGGCGAGCGCCCTGGCCTTCGTCCGTACGGCATGGAGCGGCTCGAGGACCTGGGGCACCGGCTGCGCAGCGTCCCGATGCGGGCGGGAGGCCGTCTCGTTGAGGCTCTGGAGCACCGGACCGGCCGCCGGTTCGGGCGTGCGCTCCGCGCTGCTCCCGTCGCTCGCGACTCCGACCTGGTGCTGGCCGTGCTCGAGCAGTGGGCCTGGGCGCCCGGGGTGCTGGCCAGGGTGCCGAGAAGTCCCTACTGGCGCCTCCCCCTGGTGTCGGTCGTCTGCTGGGCCGCCGAGGACCTGCGGACCCGTCCCGAGCGTGAGCGCCGCCGCGTGCGGGCGCTTCTCGCCCGCAGCGACCTGGTCGGCTACTGGAGCCGCAACCAGACCGAGACCTATGTCGCGCACGGCATCGAGCCCGACCGCCTGGTCCCGCTGACCTTCGGTGTCGAGACCGCCTTCTTCGACGGAGACCCCGACCGAGAGCGCGACATCGAGGTCCTCTCCGTCGGCGTCGATCGGGGACGCGACTACGCCACGCTGGCCGCCGCGATGAGAGGCAGCACCGTGCAGGTCCAGGTGCTCTCCCGGCCGGCCAACCTGGCTGGTCTCGACCTGCCACCCAACGTGCGCGCCATCGGCACGGTGCCCCAGCGGGAGTACGCCGCCCTGCTGCGCCGCGCCCGCGTCGTCGTGGTCGCGACCCACGACCTGGCGTACCCGACGGGACAGACCGTGGCCCTGGAGGCGGCAGCTGCGGGGGCAGCGGTCGTGGTCACGTGGACGCAGGCCATGTCCGAGTACTTCTCCGACGGCGAGACGGCGCTGATGCCGCCGGTCGGCGACCCGCTCGCCCTGCGCGGCTCGGTCGAACGCCTGGTCGCCGACGACGGCCTCCGGCGGCGGTTGGGGCACGCGGGCCGCGAGCACGTGCTCCGTGGCCACGACTCGGCGCGGATGTGGGACGAGCTGGACCGGGCGCTCGTGGAGCGCGAACTGCGTCGCTAGCACGTCCGCGTCCCTACGATGGCTCGCATGGAGCCACCGGGCGAGGCGGCGCCGAGCCTCGCCGGCACGGCGGTACGCGGCGTCGCCGTGACGACCGCGTCGCAGCTGGGGCGGATGCTCACCCAGGTCGTCTCCGTCATCATCCTGGCCAGGCTGCTCACCCCGACCGACTACGGCCTCGTGGCCATGGTGCTCTCGGTGATCGGCGTCGGCGAGCTGGTCCGTGACCTCGGCCTCTCCCCTGCGGCGATCAGGGCCGAGTGTCTGGATCGGGCCTTGCGCGACAACCTCTTCTGGGTCAACACCGGGCTCGGCGTGCTGCTGGCCCTCGTCGTCGCCGCGGCCTCGCCGCTGATCGCGAGCGCGTTCGGCCGCGACGAGCTCGTGCCCATCACCCTCGCCCTCGCGCCGACCTTCGTGCTCTCGGGGTTGATGACGCAGTACCGCGTGGACCTCACCCGTCGCTACGCCTTCGGCCGCCTGGCGGCGATCGACCTGTCGTGCAGCGTGCTGCCCCTGATGATCGGCATCGTGGCGGCCTCCCTCGGCGCGGCGTACTGGGCCCTGGTGCTGCAGCAGGTCGTCTCGGGCGTGCTCGGCGTGGCCCTGCTGGCCTGGTCCTGCCGCTGGACGCCGGGTCGCTACGACCGCTCCGCCTCGGTTATGCCGTTCGTCCGTCTGGGCTCGTCCTTCCTGCTGGGTGGTCTCCTCGGCTACGTCATGCGCAACGCCGACGCCGTCGTGGTGGGCCGGGCCTTCGGCGCGGACGCCCTGGGCATCTACAACCGCTCGGTCCAGCTCGTGCGGACGCCGCTGACGCAGGTGCAGGCACCCTTCGGGAGCGTGACCTTGCCCGTGCTGGCTGCCGCGCGCGACGACGACGAGCGCCTGCTCCGGGCCGCCGCCCGGGCGCAGGTCGCGTTCACCTACCCCGTCCTCGTCGGCGTCGCCTGGATCGTGGCCGCGTCCGAGGAGGTCGTCCGGATCACGCTCGGTTCCGCCTGGACGGACGCCGCGCCGGTCATGCGGTTCGTCGCCATCGCCGGCGGTGCCGGGTGCCTCGCGTACGTCGTCCTCTGGATCTTCGCGGCGCGTGCCCTCGCCAGCCGGATGAACCTTTTCAACGTGACCTCCGCGGTCCTGGTCGTCGCGGGCATCCTGGTCGGGAGCCGGTTCGGGGTCGAGGGAGTCGCCGCCGGCATCGCCGCGGCGACCGTCGCCGGCTGGCCGCTGGCGCTCACGGTGCTGGGCTGGCGGGGCTACCTCCGGGTCGCCCCCCTCGCCTGGGCGGGAGTGCGCGCAGCCGCCGTCGCCGCGCTGGGGGCACTCGCCGCCGACCTGGTGCTGGCGACGGTCCCGTTCGACGCGGCGCTGCCGCGCGCCGGCGCCGCATTGCTCACCGTCCTCGCCGTCGCGGCGCTGGCCGCCCTGGTGACCCCGGTGCGTCGCGACTACGCCGAGGTGACCGGCATGCTCAGGCTGCTGCGCGGCCGAGGTGTCAAGGCCACGGCCGACCTCACGGTCGAGCGCCCGAGCGACTAGCCCTCGTAGGAGCCGAGGGCCCGGCACACCGCGTCAACCTCGTCGTCGCGGAGCTCGGGGAAGCACGGCAGGCTGAGGATCCTCCCCACCAGGCCATCGGTGACGGGCAGATGGACCGCGGGCTGCGCCCAGGCCGGCTGGCGGTGGTCGGGCACGGGGTAGTGCACGTCGGTGCCGACGCCGTGCGCGTCGAGGTGGCGACGCAGCCCTGCGGCGTCGGCGGTCTCCACCACCGCGAGGTGGGCCGAGTGCCACTCACCGTCCGCGGGCAGCAGCCGTACGCCGTCGGGCGCGGCGGCGGAGTACCGCCCGATGACCGCGCGCCGGCGTTCGTTGAACCCGTCCAGCATCGGCAGGCGGACCCGCAGCAGGGCGGCCTGCACCTCGTCGAGGCGCGAGTTGGTGCCGAGGTCGAGGCGCACGTCGTACTTGGTGCCCCAGCCGTACTGCCGGAGCTGCCGCACCCGTTCGGCCAGCTCGGCCGAACGGGTGGCGACCGCACCGCCGTCGCCGAGCGCGCCGAGGTTCTTCGTGGGATAGAAGCTGAACGTGGCGAGGTCGCCGGTCGCGCCTGCGGCCACGCCGTCACGTCGGGCGCCCACCGCCTGGGCGCAGTCCTCGACCAGCAGGATCCCGCGTTCACGGCAGAGATCGGCGATCTCCGGTAGCTCCGCCTGGTGGCCGTAGAGATGGGTCACCACCACTGCGGAGACCTCGTCGCCACTGATCTCGTCGAGCAGCTCGGCGAGGGCGCCCCCGTCGAGCACGTGAGTCTCCGGGTCGACGTCGCAGTAGTGCACCGACGCGCCCACGAGCCGCGCCGCGACCGAGGTGTACCCGCCCGCGTTGGCGGCGGTCACGACCTGGCCGGGGCGCACCTGCTGGGCAGCGCGCAGCGCCAGCGCCAGCGCGTCCGTGCCGCTGGCGACGCCAAGCACCTCCGGGACCCCGAGGTACGCCGCGAGCTCGCCCTCGAAAGCACGGTGGTGCGGTCCGTGCACGAGCCACCCCGACGCGACGACGTCCTCGAACGCCGCCCGGAGCAGGTCCGCCTGGGTCTGCAGGGCTCGACCGAGGTCGTTGAACGGCACCCGCGTCGTCATCGGGCTCCTCTCGTGCGTCGGCGACCGAGCAGGTGTCCGGGCACTCGCAGCGACGAGGCCGTCGCCAGCGCCAGCGTGGCCGGGGTCGGACGGTGCCGCGCGACCGTTCGGAGGGCCGGGGCCAGCGTCGCCGCGGCGACCCCGCTCAGGTAGGCGTGCCGGAGCTTGCCCTCGGCCTCGTCGAGGATCACCCGATCGGCGTCGCGGTCGATGCCGAGATTCTTCACCCGGGCGCGGGTGAGGTCCACGCCCATCGTCATCGACGCGCTGAGCCCCGCGGTCGCCTGACCGGCAGAGACCCGGTACTCCACCAGCGGTTCAGGAGCCAGGACGAAGTGGTGCCGCCGGCTCAGCCGGAGCCAGAGGTCGTAGTCCTCGAACGACAGCGACTCGTCGTACCCGCCCACGTCGCGGACGGCAGACGTGCGAAGCAGCACCGACGGCGCGGGGATCCAGTTGCCGTGGCAGAGCTCCCCGAAGATCGGACCCTCAGGCATCGCCCGCCCGGCGAAGCGGTAGGAGTCGGAGAAGCGACCACCGGTCCGCCGCCCGTGCTCGTCGATGAGCCAGGCGTCGGAGTACGCCGCTACGGCGTCCGGGCCAGCGGAGCGGAGGAGCTCGACCTGCACCGCGAGCCGATCGGGCAGCATCCGGTCGTCGGCCGACATGACGGTGTAGAACGGTGTCCGCACGAGGGCCAGGGCCTCGTTGAAGGTCCGGCAGATCCCCGCGTTGTGCTCGTGGAAGACCGTCCGGGCTGCGCGGCCGGTCTCGGCGAGCCAGGCGGTGGCGACCTCCGCCGATCCGTCCCTCGAGGCGTCGTCGGTGACGACGAGCGCCACCTGTTCCAGGGTCTGCGCTGCGACCGAGTCGAGCGCCTTCCTCAGGAGCCCGGCGTGGTTGTAGGCGGCGACGACGACGGTCACCTCCACCGTCGTCCCTCCGGCGGGCCCGGGGGGCTCAGCCACCATCGCCTGCCAGCCGGACCTCGGCGAGGAACTGCTGGTAGTCGCGGATGTAGTCGTCCGGGTCGTAGGGGTGTGAGGCGAACACCGCGAGGACCGCGTCCGGGGAGTAGTTGAACTGCGACCCCCAGCTCATCGGCGGCACGTGCAGGCCGGTTCCGGGATCGTCGAGCACGACGGTGCGCCGGTCGGTCCCGTCGTCGACGAGGCAGGACACCGACCCGGCGAGCGCCACGAGGTACTGGTGGCACTGGCGGTGCGCGTGCTCACCGCGCACCTTGCGGGAGGGGACGTCGTAGACGCAGAAGAACCGGCGCGGCGTGAACGGCAGCTGCGTGTCCAGCTCGAGAGCCATCAGCGACCCCCGCATGTCACGGGCCAGGGTCGGTCCGGCCGCGTCGGCAGGCGCCGAGACCTCTCCGGGCGCCGCGACGCGTGAACCGGCGCCGCCGTCGAGGTAGCGCACGATGCGCGCCGGGTTGCCGACCACGACTGCGTGCGGAGGCACGTCGTCGGTGACGACGGCGCCCGCGCCGACCATGGCGCCGGTGCCGATCGTGAGACCCGGCAGGATCACCGCTCCCCCGCCGATCGACGCGGCGCGCTCGACGGTCGTGGTGGAGAACTCCTCGGGATAGGCCTTGCTCCGGGGGAACGGGTCGTTGGTGAAGGTGACGTTGGGTCCGATGAAGACGTCGTCCTCCACACGGAGGCCGTCCCACAACTGCACGCCGCACTTGATCGTGACGCGGTCGCCGACGACCACGTCGTTCTCGACGAACACGTGGTCGCAGACGTTCACGTCCGCGCCGAGACGCGCACCCGGCAGCACGTGCGCGAAGGCCCACACGCGGGTGCCCTCGCCGACCGAGGACGACTCGCAGAGACCCTGCTCATGGACGAAGACCACGCCCGAAGGGTACTGGCCGGTCGCGCCTCAGACCGACGGTTCGGGCATCCTCGCCCGGCGTGCAGGTCTCGACCGGGCCCACCTGAGCACCCGGCGCTCGAGCAGCAGCCAGCTCGCGGTCGCTGCCGCACCTGTGAGCAGCAGGACCAGCGCCAGGTAGACCGGCCACGGCTCCTCAAGCCCGGCTACGGCGAGTGCCTGCGAGAACGGGAAGGCGTAGATGTACACGCCGTAGGAGATGTCGTGCCGCCTGATCACGGCAGGCGACGGCAGCACCCGGGAGAGGCCGAGGAGCGCAACGGCCAGCAGCGGTGCCGCCAGCTGGCTGCCCCAGCGCGGGTCGAGCAGCTCGAGGCCGACGAAACCTGTCGCCGCGACCGCCGACAGCGCCGCGGTCATCCGCTCCATGGGGAGGACGAACTGGACGACCACCCCGCCGAAGAAGTACGGCGCCAGCCTGGCGAACTGGCTCAGCAGCAGCGGCGGCTCCGCGATGACGTGCGGGAGGGCGACGAGGGCGAGCACCGAGCCCAGCCAGACGGCGAGGAACACGAGGCGCGCGCGATGCCGCGGCGTCAGCACGGCCACCGCGCCCAGCACCAGGTAGCACGCCATCTCGTGCGCGAGCGTCCAGAGCGACGCGTTCCACTCGCCGGGATAGGCGATCCCTGACGGGGTGCCGGCGATCCCGCCCTGCTGCTGGACCAGGAACGCGTTGCTGCCGGCGTACCGCAGGGCGCCGCTGACCAGCTCTCCCAGAGGCAACGTGCCCGCGAAGCAGGTGATCGCCAGCAGCCCGGTCACCACGAGGCAGACCCAGTAGGCAGGCATGATCCGAGCGAAACGGTGGAGAAGGTAGGTCCCCAGTGGAAGTCGGTACCTCGACTCGGCGATCAGGTAGCCGGACACCACGAAGAAGCAGGCGACCGCCCAGGCGCCGACCGAGTCGCCTCGGATGACGGGCTCCTCGAGGCCGGCGGTGATGCGCGCGTGCGACACGAGCACCGCCGTCGCGAGCACGAGGCGCACCAGGTTGAGCGAGTTGGCGTGCCGCCCTCGCGTCGCCGTCGTCGCCTGGTCCACCTCACGAGGCTAGCCGCGCGCGCCGCTGGGCGCGGCCGTTCGGCCCACGTCCGGTTTCGGGTACCAGACGCTGCAGGGGCGCCTATCCTCCAGAAGTGCGCGCATCCGTCCCGTTCGCGCAGGTCCTGTCCGGCGGCGACAACGCGCTGAACTTCCTGCGCCTCGTCCTCGCCTCCGGCGTGGTCGTCGGCCACGCCTGGCCCTTCGTCACCGGCGCGGACGGACCGATGCCCGGCGGCATGTCCCTGGGCGTGTGGTGCGTGTCGGGGTTCTTCGGCATCTCGGGCTATCTCGTGACCGGAAGCCGGATGCGCCTCCCGTTCCTCGACTACCTCGGCCGCCGGGCGCTTCGGATCCTGCCGGCGTTCTGGGTCTGCCTGGTCGTCACTGCGGTCGTCTTCGCCCCGCTCTCGGCGATGCTGGCCGGCGACCCCGTGCAGATCGTCGACGCCGGCTCCGCGGCGTCGTACGTCGGGGCCAACGGAGGCCTGTGGATCTTCCAGGCCGGCATCGACGGCACCCTGACCCACGTGCAGATCCCCGGTGACTGGAACGGGTCGCTGTGGACGCTGTCCTACGAGTTCGCGGCGTACCTCGCGATCGGAGCGCTGTTCGGCCTCGTGCGCGGCGAACAGGGTCGCCGACGCGTCTGCCTGGTCCTGGCAGGCGTGCTCGTGGTGGGGAACCTGCTCGGAGAGGTGCGTGGCGTCGCCGCAGGAGTGTTCGTCTACACGGTCTGGCTGGGCGGCGCGTTCCTGTGCGGCGCCGTCATCCGCACGTGGCGAGACCGGGTCCCCTGCGACGCGCGCCTGGCGGCCGGGGCGGCTGCGGTGCTCGTGGTCGCCTGCCTGCTCGACCTGCCGCGCACGTTGGGTGCCCCCGCGCTGACGTACCTGTTGCTCTGGGCCGGCGCCACGTTGCCGATCCGGCTGGGTCGACGCCACGACGTGTCCTACGGCATCTACATCTACGCCTTCCCGGTGAGCCAGCTCCTCGGCTCCTCCGCGCTGGACCCGCACCTCGGTGTGCCGGCCCAGGCGACGTTGACCTTCCTCCTCTGCCTGCCGCTCGCCTGGGCGTCGTGGCTGCTGGTCGAGAGCCCGGCGATGCGCCACCACGCCGCCCTGACCCGGTTCCATGACCGAGCGGCCACGGCACCCGCCGAGCGATCTCAATAGGCTGGCGACGTGACCCAACCCGTCAGGCGGCTGCTGCTCGTGACGCCGGCGTTCCACGGGTACGGCCGGTCACTGGCCGAGGCGCTCGAGCGCAGTGGGTACGACGTGACCTGGTTCCCGTACGACGCGCACCCGGGGGTCCGGGGCAAGCTCGACTTCGCGGTGCGGCACCGCATCCCCACCGCACTGCGGCTCCACGCCGTCGCCGAGCGGTACGTCGAGGAGGTGACCCGCTCCGCGGTGCAGGCGCTGACCGACGCGGACCCCGACATCGTCGTCACCATCAAGGGAGAGGGTCTCGGGCGGGGCTACTGGCAGGCTCTGGACGGCTCGTCGCGGCGCCAGGTCCTGTGGCTGTACGACGAGATCGACCGTTGGTGCCCCGACCCGGCGCTCCTCGCCTCCCGCCCTCTGGTCGTGTCGTACTCCCGCTCGGACACCGAGCGCCTCCGGGCCGAGGGTCTGGACGCGCACTACGTGCCCAACGCCTTCGACCAGACCATCCCGTGGACGCCCCGGTCGAGCAACGAGGTCGTCTTCGTGGGTGCTCGTTACCCCGACCGCACCGACCTCCTCACCGCCCTGGTCGGGCGTGGCGTCCCCGTCCGCGCCTACGGGCGCCAGTGGTCGCGACACGTGCTCGACCGGGTGCGCACCGGCGAGGCGGGGCGGCCGGACGTCCCTGCCGCGCGCGACGTCTCGCGGTCCGAGGCCTACGGCATCACCGCTGGGAGCGTCGCCGCACTCAGCCCGCACACCGGGCAGGGCGGCTTCACGATGCGCACGTTCGAGCTGCCGGGCACGACGTCTCTCCAGCTCATCGACCGTCACGACGTCGAGGAGTTCTACGAGCCGGGTACGGAGGTGGCGGTCTACGACGGCATCGACGAGCTGGTCGACCTGTGCCACCGTGCCGCGAGCGACCGGGCCTGGGCTCGCAGGGTCGGCGAGCGGGGCCGGGCCAGGACCCTCGCCGAGCACACCTTCGACCACCGCGTGCCGTTGCTGGAGCAGCTGTGGGCCTGACCCATCCCCGCGACCTCGACGCCTGGCGGGCCTGGCAGGCGCGGCACGAGCCGTGGCCCAGGAGGCTGCGCCGAATGTGGGGCGGTCGGCTGGTGCGCCGACCGACCCCGGCGCCGGTGCTGACGCTCACCCCCGGTGCCGCAGGGGCGCCGGTGCTGGTCGTGCTCGACAGCCGCACCCCGACGAGCCGGATGGCGCTGCTGGACCCGGTTCGGCACCTCGCGACGAGCCCCGCCGTCCTGGAGGTCGGCGGGACGGGCCGCGTCGTGGAGCCCGGCGCTCTCGGTGCGGACCCCGACCTGGACTCGGTGCGCGTGGTCGTCGCCCTCGGCAGCTATCTCCCAGCGGGCGCGGCCGGCCAGGCGTTCGCACGGTCACGGGGCCTTCCCTTCGTGGTGGTGCAGCACGGCCTGCTCACCCCCCACATGGCACCGCTGCCGTCCGCCGCCCACCTGTTGGCCTGGAGCGACGCCGACGCCGCGTTCTGGTCCGAGGGGCGCCCGGACGTGGTCACCACGACCGTCGGCTCGCAGCTTCTCTGGCAGGCTCGCCGTGGGCCGTCGCGCACGGCGGCACCAGGCGCGGCACCAGTCTTCCTCGGTCAGCTGCACGCGGCAGAGCTCGGGAGGCGCGAGATCACCCGCGCCTCGGTCTCCTTCTGCCGCCGCCACGGCGCCGACTACCGCCCGCACCCCGCCGAGCGGGACAAGCTCTCGCGGCTGCAGCACGCGTGGTGGCAGCGCCGCGGCATCCACGTCTCCCATGACGACACCCCGGTGTCCGGGATCGCCGCTCCGGTGGTGAGCATCTTCTCGACCGGCGTGCTGGAGGCGGCCGCCCACGGACTGCCCGCCTGGACGTGGTTCCCCGATCCGCCTCCCTGGCTCAGCGAGTTCTGGCACCGTTACGACCTGCGTCACTGGGGCGGGCCTCCGACACCTGCCCCGGCCGTCCCCGACCTCGAGCCCGCTGCGGCCGTGGCGGCCTACCTCGAGGAGCTGTCGTGACTCGCACCCTGTGCGTCATCCCGGCCCGGGGCGGGTCGAAGGGCATCCCCCGCAAGAACCTCGCCGACTGCGCGGGCAAGCCGCTGATCGCGTGGACGATCGAGCAGGCGCTCGCCGTCCCGGAGCTCGACGTCGTGGTCTCCACCGAGGACGCCGAGATCGGTACGGTCGCGGCGGACCACGGGGCCGGGGTGCTGTGGCGGCCCCCCGAGCTTGCCGAGGACACCACCGCCACGGAGCCGGTCGTGGAGCACGCCGTCCTGACCAGGATCGAGGAGGGCCGACGGCCCGACCGGGTGATGCTCCTGCAGGCGACGTCGCCCGTACGCCGTCCCGGCACCCTCGCCCGCGCGCTGGCCGAGCTCGACGCCAGCGGCGCCGACTCGCTGGTGGGCGTGGTGCCCCAGGCGCCGTTCCTCTGGTGGGCACCCCGGACCGCCGACGACTCTCCGCGCGCCGACTACGACGTGGACGCGCGGCCTCGACGCCAGGACCTGACGCCGCAGACCTACCGCTACCGCGAGACCGGCTCCCTCTACGTCACGCGCACCGAGGTGTACCTCGAGCACCACAACAGGCTCGGCGGACGCATCCACCTGTTCGTGATGGACGAGGTCGAGGGTGTCGACATCGACACCCCCCATGACCTCGAAGTGGCAGCACACCTGCTGACGACCCCGTAGCGTTGGACGTTGCAGTCACGGGCACGGGACGGGGTAGACCGAGATGATCATCGAGCGGCAGCTGGCGGCGTACGTCGTCTACTCCGAGGACCCCGTGATCCGGGCCCTGGAGAAGATCACCGCCAACAAGGCGCGGCTGATCTTCTGCGTCGACTCCTCCGGCCATCTCGACGCGGCCCTCTCCGACGGCGACTTCCGCCGCTGGGTCAGCAGCACCACCGACCTCGACCTGCAGACAGGGGTCGTCGAGGTGGCCAACCGCGAGGTGCGCAGCCTGCCGGTGAGCACCCCGCCGGCCCAGATCGAGCAGCACTTCGCGCCCGGCATCGACCTGATCCCGCTCGTCGACGAGCGGCACCACCTGGTCGCCGTCGCCATCAACCGCCGCGACGAGCTGCGGGTCGGCCGCCACGTCGTCGACGAGGACTCCCCCGCGCTGCTGATCAGCGAGATCGGCATCAACCACCAGGGCTCGGTCGACCTCGCCAAGCAGCTGGTCGACCTGTCCGTCGACGCGGGCGCCGACGTGGTGAAGTTCCAGCTGCGCGACATGGCCGCCCTCTACCGCCAGTCTTCCGGGTCCAGCGCCGGCGAGGACCTCGGCCCGCAGTACACCCTCGACCTGCTCGCCAAGTTCAACCTCACCGCTGACCAGCTCTTCGAGGTCTTCGACCACTGCAAGGACGTCGGCATCGAGGTGATGTGCACGGCCTGGGACCCGCCCAGCGTCGACCAGCTCGCGGCGTACGGCGTCCCGGCGCTCAAGGTCGCCAGCGCCGACCTCACGAACCACGCGCTGCTGACCCACATGGCCCGCACCGGCATCCCGATGGTGGTCTCCACTGGCATGTCCACCGAGGGCGAGATCCGCGAGTCGGTCGACCTGATGCGCGGTCATGGCGCGGCGTTCGCGCTGCTGCACTGCCAGTCGACCTACCCGGCGCCGTTCAAGGACGTCAACCTCCGCTATCTCCAGCGGCTGGCCGAGCTCGGCCGCTGCCCGGTCGGCTACTCCGGCCACGAGCGCGGCTATCACGTGCCGATCGCGGCCGTCGGCCTCGGCGCCAAGATTATCGAGAAGCACTTCACCCTCGATCGCGACCTGGAGGGCAACGACCACAAGGTCAGCCTGCTCCCGGGTGAGTTCAAGGAGATGGTCGAGCGGGTCCGCGAGGTCGAGGCGGCCCTCGGGTCCGCGTCGCCACGCGCGGTCTCCACGGGCGAGATGATGAACCGCGTCAACCTCGCCAAGAGCCTGGTGGCGGCCCGCCGCATCGAGGCGGGCGAGCTGATCACCGCCGACGCGGTCGACATCAAGAGCCCCGGACGGGGGCTTCAGCCCAACGCCTACGACCGCCTGGTCGGCCGCACCGCCCAGCACCCCTTCGAGGCCGGCGACTTCTTCTACGCCACCGACCTCGGTGCCGCGGCGCCCACCGGACGCCAGTACGACTTCCGCCGGCCCTGGGGACTCCCGGTCCGCTACCACGACGTCGCGGCGATGACGCGCGACTGCACGCCGGACTTCCTGGAGTTCCACTTCTCCTACAAGGACCTCGAGCTCGACCTGGCCGACGTCTTCGCCCCCTTCGAGACGCCGCTTCCGATGGGCTACGCCTGCCACAGCCCCGACCTCTTCACCGGCGACTTCCTGCTCAACCTCGCCAGCGACGACGACGACCACTGGGAGCGGTCGATCACCGAGCTCCAGCGGGTCGTCGACCTGACCCGGTCGATGCGGCCGTACTTCGCGGTTGACGCTCCTGACCCGGTCGTCATCGCGAGCCTCGGCGGGTTCACCCACAGTGCGCACGCGACGCCCGACCTGCTGCCGGCGATGTACGCGCGGGTGGCTGCCGGGCTCGACCGGATCGACGACAGCGGCGTACGCCTCTGCGCGCAGACCCTGCCGCCGTTCCCGTGGTACATGGGCGGCCAGCTCTTCTGCAACCTCTTCGTCGGCGCCGCCGACACGGCCGAGTGGGCCGAGAAGTACGACCGACGGCTCTGTCTCGACGTGTCCCACTCGAAGCTCGCGGCGAACTTCGGGCAGCAGCCGTTCTCGGAGGCGATCGACCTGCTGGCGCCGCACGCCGACCACCTGCACCTCGTCGACGCCACCGGCGTCGACGGCGAGGGGGTCCAGGTGGGCGACGGCGAGGTCGACTGGGCGCTGCTGGCCCAGCAGCTCGACACCCACTGCCCGACCGCGGGCTTCATCCCCGAGATCTGGCAGGGCCACGTCAACGACGGCGAGGGCTTCTGGATCGCGCTCGAGCGCCTGGAGCAATGGTTCTAGGCGCTGCCCCCGGCACCCGGCGGGCTCTCTGGGTGGTCCCGGTGAGCGACCTGGGCGGGGTGGCGCGCCACGTGCTCGACGTCGCCGGCCACGGGCTGCCGGGATGGGACGTCGTCTTCCTGTGCCCGCCCGGACCGCTTGCGGACCGGCTGCGCGAGCAGGATGTCGAGGTCGTCGTCGCACCGTTCGGCCCGGAGCACGGCCTCCGCGCCTCGGTGCGCACGATGCGCTCGGTGCTGCGCCGGCTGCGGCCGGCCGTGGTCCACGCGCACCTGTCGTACGCCGACGTCGTCGCGGCCCTCGTCAAGCCACGCGGCTCCGTCCTGGTCACGACCGAGCACGGGATCGCAGCCGACGACGCCGTCTACCACGGCACGACCGGCCGAGCCCGGGTGATGGCCCTGGTCCACCGAGCGCGGCTGCGTCGGGTCGACGTGGTCCTGGCCGTCTCCCGCGCCACCGCTCAGGCGATGAAGAGCAAGTGGGGGGCCGGAAGGGTGTCGGTGGTGCGCAACGGCATCGACCGCCCGGCGACCGACCCCGCACCGGGGTCCGCGCCGGCGAGCGGGCTGCGGCTGCTGTCGCTCGCCCGGCTGGCGCCCGAGAAGAGGCTGCCCGACCTCATTGACGCCTTCGCGCTCGTCGCTGCCGACCACGCCGACGCCCGCCTGACGATCGCGGGCGTGGGCGAGCTGGAGGGAGCCCTGCGACGACAGTCGGCGGCGCTCGGCCTGTCCGACCGGATCGACCTGCCCGGCTTCCTGGATCCGGCCAAGGCGATGGCCGACCATGATGTGGTGGCGATGCTGTCGGTCTGGGAGAACTGCTCCTACACCCTCCTCGACGCGGCTGCGCACGGACTCGGCGTCGTGGCGTCCGCGGTCGGCGGCAACCCGGAGATCCTGCCGGAGCGCTGCCTCGTCGACGCCGACGACCCGCGGGCGGTCGCGGCCGCCCTGGTCACCCAGGCGCGTGACCTCGCGGCGCGGCCCGGCCTCGGTGCGTGGCCCGACGTGGCTGAGATGTGCACTGCCATCGCTGCCAGCTATTCGGGACCGGCCCGATGAGAAGCCAGAACATCGCCTGGGACCTCGAGCCCGAGGAGACCCCGGACGAGCGTGCGGAGCGGGAGACGAGGATCAGCGACTTCGCGCTGGCGGGTCTCCTGCCCCTGTCCGCCGTGCCCATCCCCGCGCTCGGGCTGCCCTTCAACGAGGTCGCGGCGCTGGCGCTGGTGGCCCTCGGCTGCCTGCGTCAACCCGCCAAGGGACGAAGCGTCCCTCTCTGGCTGGTGGTGATGATGGGCAGCCTCCTCGCCCTGCTGGTGCTGTCGGCGCGACTCAACGGCATCGACGGGAGCCGCCGCCTGATCCACATGGTCGGGTACGTCGGCCTCGCCTGGGTCATTGCGTCCGGGAGGGTCTCCCGGCGGTCGGTCGCGCGCGGGCTGACCATCTCGCTGGCGCTGACCGTGGCCTACGGCGGTGCGACACTGCCGACGAGCTCCTACGCCGGCCGCCTGACGGGCGTGCTGGCCGATCCCAACGTCGCGGCCTTCCTGCTCGTCACCCTCGGGCTGGTCTCGATCCCGCACGTGCAGCATCGCGTCGTGCGCCGCCTCGCCATGCTCACGGTGCTGGCGGGGGTGCTGCTCACGTTCTCGCGCACCGGGCTCCTGGCGTTGATCCTGGTGTGCCTGTGGTTGCTGCTCGGCCGACGGATCCGGTTGGTCGGCGGCGTGCTGGTGATGGGCGCCCTGGTGTGGCTGGTGACCACCATCCCGGACGACCTGCGCCTGTTCGGACCCTTCTCCGACCGCAGCGGCAGCGACGCGTTGCGCGCCCGGATCATCGCCGCGGAGTACGAGAGCCTGGCCAACATGCCCTGGTACGGCCACGGACCCGGCACGGCCGGCGTGTTCGTCCAGGACGAGATCTTCTTCTTCCACAACAGCTACCTCGCCACCCGGCAGGAAGGCGGCTGGCTGGCCCTGGTGCTCGTCGTCGGCATGCTCGTCGCCGCCTTCGTCGGCCTCGATGCCAAGGTCCGCTCCGGCGTTCCCGAGGCGCTGTGGATGCAGGGCGGCGTGATCGCGGTCCTCGTCATGGCCTCGACCCTGGGCGAGGTCCTCCTCGACCTGCCGACCGCGGTGGTCATCGGCTTCGCCGTGGCCACGGCCTCGAGGGTGGAACCACCGGAGCCGGCGGTGCCACCCCCGACCACGACCGCCCAGGTGCCGGCATGACCGCGCTCCACCTCGTCGCCAACCAGGGCCAGGTGAGCGGGGGGGAGGAGATGCTCCTGCGCTGCGCCGACGCCGCACGCGATCTCGGCCACGAAGTCGTCGTCGTGGCTCCCGCACAGCCGGACGAGGCCCTCCAGCGAGCTCGCGAGGCGTCGTACCCGACCGTGGCGATCCCTGGCGCCGACCGGGCCGCCTACGCCCGAGCGCTGCGGCGGTGGGACCGCGACCGGGCCGGGGTCCTCTGGTGCCACGGCCTGCTCCCGGCCCTGGCGACCGCGGGCAGGCCGGACCGGGTCGTGCACCTGCACCAGCTCCCGCGTGGCGCCGCACAGCAGCTCGCCCTCCGGGTCGCCGCCCGTGGCGTCCGTGCCGTCGTCGCGCCGTCGCGCCACATGGCCTCCCGGGTGCCCGGGGCGCTGGCGCTGCCCAACTGGTCCGAGCGGGTCTCGGCCACCCGCCGAGGGGCCGACGCGGGGCCGCCGGTCGTGGGGTTCCTCGGGCGGCTCTCCAGCGACAAGGGCGCCGACGTCCTCGCGGACGCCATGCACAGGCTGCCCTCGTCCGGCGGGCGCCCGGCGCCTGTGCTGCTGGTCGCCGGTGACAGCAGGTTCGTGCCGGACGACCAACGACGGGCGGTCGAGGCCGCCCTGGACCGCCTGGGCGACCGCGTCCGGAGGGCCGGCTGGGTCACCCGCGAGGAGTTCTTCTCGCAGGTCGACGTCGCGGTGTTCCCGAGCGTCTGGTCCGAGCCGTTCGGCCTGGGCGCGGTCGAGGCGATGTCGGCCGGGGTGCCGGTCGTGGTCAGCGATGCCGGCGCCCTTCCCGAGGTGGTCGGTCCCGACCACCCGTGGGTCGCGATGGCCGGCGACCCGGAAGCCCTCGCCACGGTCGTCGCCGCCGCCCTCGACGCCGGCGCGAGCGACCCCGTGACCACGGCGGCACGGCTGCGCTGGCAGACGGAGTTCTCTCCCGATGCGGGCCGTGCGCGCGTCGCCGGCCTGCTCGACCGACTCGGCATCGTCACCAGGGCCGGCCGGTGACGTCGGTCTCGGTGGTGGTGCCGACCCGTGGCGGCGCCCGCACCCTGCCGCTGCTGCTCACCAGCCTCCGGGAGCAGACCCACCCCGACTGGGAGGCGGTGGTCGTCGTCGACGGCGACGTCGACGGCAGCGCCGACCTCGTCGCCCGCGAGGCCAGGGACCTGCCCGTCCGGACGCTCGTCCTCCCCGAGAACCGGGGCCGCTCGGCAGCACTCAACGCCGGCTTCAGCCTCGCCGAGGGCGACGTGCTGGTCCGCAGCGACGACGACCTGGGGTTCGGGCCCGCACACCTCGCCCGGCACGCCGCGCACCACGAGGCGGCGGCCGCGCCGATCGGTTTGGTGGGCCTGTGTCGCAACGTCTACCCGGACGGGGGCTCCTACGCCCGCGCCTACGGAGTGCCGACCGACGCCCGCTTCCGCGCGGCGGCGTACGCGGCTCCCGCCGACCGCACCTGGCGCTACTGGGCGGCCAACGTGTCCGTGACTTCGGAGACTTGGCGCACGATCGGGCCCTACGACGAGAGCTACCGCGCCTACGGGTGGGAGGACGTCGACTGGGGATACCGCCTGCGTCGCGCGGGCATACCGGTCGAGATCCACGCCGACGTCGAGGCCGAGCACCACGGCGCGGCCGCGACGACCGAGGACCGCGCGCTGCGCGCGTTCTACTCCGGTGCCGCTCGCCAGCACTTCCTACGCACGCACGACCTCGGGGACGGCGCGGCGCTCCTCGGCGACACCGGGGCCGGCGACGGGCTGTGGGGACGCGCCGTGCTCTCCGTCGCCGCGATCACCGACGAGCGGCGGCTTCGGCGCCTCGGCGACGTGGTCGACCGGATCAACCGCGCCCTGCCGCGTCCGGCCGCGGAGAAGCTCGTGGCCTTGCTCGTCGAAGGTGCCGCCGTCGCGGGACACCGCGCCGGGCGGACGGCCGGGGCGATCTGATGCCGGGATCCCGGCCGGGTCGTCCGGCGGTGGCGATCGCCCACGACTACCTCACCCAGCGCGGCGGCGCCGAACGCGTCGTCCTCACTCTGCTCGAGGCGTTCCCCGACGCGGTCGTGCACACCACCTTGTACGACGCCGAGGGCACCTACCCGCAGTTCCGCGACGCGCGCATCGTCACCTCACCGCTGAACCGGGTCGGACCCCTGCGCCGGCACCACCGCGCCGCGCTGCCGCTGCTGGCCCCCGCGGCGAGCCGGCTCCGCGTGGACGCCGACGTGACCGTGGTGTCGTCCAGCGGGTGGGCGCACGGCTTCGACATCCGCGGCCGCCGGCTCGTCTACTGCTACTCGCCGGCGCGGTGGCTCTACCAGACCGACGACTACCTCGGCGCCGGGCGCCGTGGCCCTGCCGGCCTGGCAGTGGGCGCCCTGCGCCGGCCACTGGTGGCCTGGGACCAGCGTGCGGCGCGGGCGGCCGACCGCTACCTCGCCATCTCTCGCGTCGTCCAGGACCGGATCCGGTCGACCTACGGCATCGAGGCGGACGTGGTGCCCGCCCCGCACAGCATGGACGCAGCGGGCGAGGCGGACCCAGTGCCCGAGCTCGCCGACTGGGCCGCGGAGGGCTACCTGCTGCTGGTGTCGCGGCTGCTGCCGTACAAGAACGTCGACAAGGTCGTGGATGCCGTCGCGACCACCGGCCACCGCCTCGTCGTGGTCGGCCGCGGCCCGGAGGAGGCCGCGCTCCGCGCCCGATCCGGCCCCGGTGTGCGCTTCCTGTCCGGCCTCTCCGACGCGCAGCTGCGATGGATCTATGCCCACGCCCGGCTGCTGGTCGCGCCCAGCGTCGAGGACTTCGGCCTCACCCCGCTCGAGGCCGCGACCTTCGGCGTCCCGACGGTCGCGTTGCGCGGCGGTGGCTACCTCGACACGATCGTCGAGCACCGCACCGGCGAGTTCTTCGACGACAGTCAGCCCGCCGCCATCCGGGCCGCGGTACGCCGGGCCGAGGAGGCCACCTGGTCGCGCGAGGCCCTGCAGCTGCACGCGTCGGCGTTCACCGCCGGACCCTTCGTCGAACGGATCCGGGAAGAGGTCGCCCAGCTGTCCAGCAACTAGGACGCAAACGGGGGTCCTGAGCGTCAGCTGACCAGACCATTCGCAAAATCTCGGCCGATCTTTCGGGGCTGGTCATGTGACGCGATACGATCTGCGGGACTCATGTGGAGAGCCGGGGGGTTCTCTTCCAGTGGGTTGAATCCGGGGGGGTTCATGTCCAAGACGTTTGCATCCGTGCGCGTCGACGGAGCAGTCCGTCGCACGCGCCGTTCCACGCTTCAGCTCAGCACCGCTGCGGCGGACTTGCTGACCATTCTGCTGGTCACGGTCGTCGCGGCCGTCGGCCGCAACACGCTGCCCTTCTTCGAGTCCGTGGGGGACATCCCGGAGAACGTCAGTGCCTCGGCCGTCTTCATCGTGGCCGGCTGGCTGGCCGCGCTGGCCCTGTCCGGTGCCTACGCGGAGTCACACTTCGCCGTCGGCACCGAGGAGTACCGCCGGGTCTTCATGGCCTCGCTCGCCGCGGCCGGCCTCGTCGGCATCGGCTGCTACCTCGCCCAGTTCCCGCTCTCGCGCGGATTCTTCGTGCTGCTCTTCACGCTCGGCATCCCGATGCTGATGCTCAGCCGCTTCCTCGGCCGCCGTGTCATCCAGCGGTTGCGCCGCGGCGGCCGGCTGACCCGCCAGATCCTGATCGCCGGTGCTCCGCAGCACGTCGAGGCGCTGGCCGACGTGCTGATGCGCGAGTCGTGGTTGGGCTACTCCATCATCGGCTGCCTCACCGCCGACGGCCCGCCGCCGTCGGAGACCCTGACCGGCATCCCGGTCCTGGGCCGCACCCGTGACGCGGAGCGCATCGTCGGGTCGCGCGACGTGGACACCCTCCTGATCGCGGAGGGCGCCTTCGAGGAGGGCGCGAGCCTGCGCCAGATGGCCTGGGACCTCGAGAAGCACAAGGACCTGGAGATCGCAGTCGCGCCGAGCCTGACCGACGTGGCCGCGGGCCGAGTGGAGATCCGGCCGGTCGCCGGGCTGCCGCTGGTCTACATCGGGCACACCCGCGCCCAGGACTCCGCCCATTGGGCCAAGCGCCTCTTCGACATCGTCGGCTCCGTGAGCCTCCTGCTCGCCTCCTTCCCGTTCTGGGCGTGGGCGGCGCTGCGCATCAAGCTCCACGACGGCGGGCCGGTGCTCTTCCGGCAGACCCGGGTGGGCCTGGACGGCCGGACCTTCGAGTGCCTCAAGTTCCGCACCATGGTCATCGGCGCCGAGAGCATGCTGCCCACGATGCAGGGTGACGACGCGGACCACGTCCTGTTCAAGATGCAGCATGACCCGCGGGTGACCAAGGCCGGCCGCCTCCTGCGCCGCTACTCGCTCGACGAGCTGCCCCAGCTGCTCAACGTCCTGCGTGGCGACATGAGCCTGGTCGGCCCGCGTCCGCCGCTGCCCTCCGAGGTCGAGCGCTACGAGGACGTCGCCAACCGGCGGCTCCGCGTCCGCCCCGGTCTCACCGGCCTGTGGCAGATCTCCGGCCGCTCGTCGCTGTCGTGGGACGACACCATCCGGCTCGACCTCTACTACGTGGACAACTGGTCGATGGTGCAGGACCTCGTGATCCTGGCCAAGACGGCCTCGGCCGTCATGGCCGCCCGCGGCGCCTACTGACCCTCGCGGGCGGGCCCTCCTCGGCCCGCCCTGGGGGCAGGCCTCCGGGCTCAGCCGCGCTCCACCCACGTGCCACTGCTGTCGTCCAGGAGGGCATAGCCGATCTGGGCGGCGAGGTCCTCGCCGATCCAGGTCACCCCGAGGGCGAAGCGGTCGTTGCCGAAGCACTCCTGACGACTCTCGACCGGCTTGCCTTCGTCCAGCACCTCGAGCCGCGCCCTGCACGTGGGTGTGTTGTACAGCACCGCGACCAGACCGTCCGGCCCTACGGCCGCGGCAGTCACGCCCGTGTCGACACCGCTCTCGATGAGGTCGGAGTCGAGCGACGCCTGGAGCAGCCGGTCGTCGGTGCAGACGACGTAGTAGTGGTCGGCCGCCGGGTGGACGCTCTCCGCGTCGCATTCGGCGCCCACCTTCACCGCACGGCCGCCGGCGGCGTGGACGAGCCGGGGGTCGACCGGGTCGAGGTACCACGCCCGCGCCGGGACGGCGCTGCGCGACCAGGTCGTGCCGTCGGGCCCCGCCGCGGTCCACGCGGTGACCTTGCAGTCGGTGTCGGTGCCGACCACCCACCAGCCGTCGGCGGTGAGCCCGGTCGCCAGGGTCTGGGTCAAGCCGTCGATCTCCACGACCACGGGAGCGGCTTCGGCCGGCGAGATCCACGCGACGGGGAGCTGGCGCGGGTCGTCCTGGTTGCCCTCCGTCCCGCAGTCGCCGGGGGACAACCGGAGCACGGCTCCGTCCGGGCGCCCCTTCAGGAAGACCGACCCTTGGAGCGGGTTCACGGGGTCGGCCGGCGCGGACTCGTCGCCCGACGGCGTTGTCCACGCGGGCTCGGGTGAGCGCGCCGTGCTCAGGTAGTCGCGCAGCACGGCGTACGCCCCGAAGTTGGCGACCACGCAGGCCACGGCCAGGCCGGCCGCGACGCCGCGGTTCACTTGCGGGCGGCCCGCGGCTCGGCCACGGAGGACGTGGGCCCCTCGTCCGCGACCGTCTGGGAGCGACGCCCGGCAGCCGGCACCACCGGGACGTCGATGTGCTCGGTCAGGTCGAGGGGGTCCTTGGACCCGGTCCGCGGACGCCACGGCAGCCGGAACCGGCTGGTGTCGGAGGCCGCGCGCTTCGACGACTCCCCGTAGCCCTGGTCGAAGTCGCTCTTGCCGTAGCCGTAGCCGTACACGACGCTGCCGAGTCCCCGGCGGGGCGCCATGTTGAGCACCGCGCCGAGCAGCCGGCCACCCACCTGGTCGAGCACCTTGCGGCACAGCTCGACGTGCTCGACTGCGGTCCGGCCGACGGCCACGACGAGCAGGGCGCCGTCGCAGGTCGCGGTGAGCAGGCCGGCGTCGGTCACGGGGAGAAGAGGTGGGGCGTCCAGGATCACCGTGAACTCGCGGGAGAGGTCCTCCACCAGCGCGTGCATGCGCTGGGATCCCAGCAGCTCGCTGGGGTTGGGCGGGATCCGCCCGGCGGTGATGACCTGCAGGTTCGGGGTGTTGGTTGCCTGGAGCACGTCGGAGGCGGTCAGGTCGCCGACGAGGACCTGGGTGAGGCCGACCGACGGGTCGAGGTCGAAGCTGGAGGCCAGGCTCGGTCGGCGCAGGTCGGCGTCGATGAGCAACGTGGGCTGCCCCGCGGCCGCCATCATCCGGGCCAGGTTGGCCGAGACCGTCGACTTGCCCTCGTGGGCGTTGGCGCTGGTGATCACGATGCTGCGCGGCGGCTTGTCGACGTCGACGAAGCGGAGGTTGGTGCGCAGCGAGCGGAACGCCTCCGAGACGACGCCGAGGTTCTCCTGGACGCCGCGGTGGCCCTGCGACAGCGGGTCGGCGATCGGGATGATGCCGACGACAGCGGAGACTCCGGCCTCCTCGACGTTCTTGACGGTGCGCACCTTGCGGTCGACCGAGCGACGCAGCAGGGCGACGCCGTAGCCCAGGATGAGTCCGGCCAGAGCGCCGTAGAGCAGGTTCTTCTGGTAGTTCGGCGACGACGGCGCAGCGGGCAGGAGCGCTTCGTCGAGCGGCTCGAGCTTGATCAGCCCGAGCGGCTTCTGACCCTCCTTGAGGCCGGCGTTCTCGAGCGACTGGACCTGCTCACCGAGCGCCAACACCGCGGCGTTGGCCATTGCGCGCGCCAGCTTCGGTGACTCCGCCGACGCCCAGATGGTGACCTGGCCGCTGTTCTCGACCGGGGCCGCCGTCAGGCGTCCCGCGATCGCCTCGGGCGGCAGGTCCATGCCCAGCCGCTCAGCGACGCTCTCGGCGACTGCCCGGTCGGTGATCAGGGTTGCGTATGTGACCGCCTTCTCCTGCTGGGTGTTGAGGTTCTGCAGGATCTCGCCCGGGGTCGCCGCGGCGCCGATCACGACGTAGCCCTGCGAGGTCGCGGTGTAGATGACAGGCTGACGCAGCGTCCACCCGAACATGATCAGCACGCCAAGGGTCACGCAACCCAGGATGACCAGGAAGTTGACCCGCGTGAGCCGAACGAAGTCGAGGAACGTCACGACGGTTGAGTCTACGTGAGCGCACCGCTCGCAATGGGAGGATTGAGGCATGCCCGACGCGCTCTCTGACGCGCCGTTGCCGACGGCCGTGCGCGTGCACCTCGCGCACGCGGTCGTCCAGCGCATCGCCGACGATGCCGCCGTCGACCTGCTGCACCTCAAGGGACCCGCCCTGCTTCCCGGTCTGCGCCCGCCCGGCCGCAAGAGCAGCGACGTCGACGTGCTCGTCCGACCCGCGCACTACGCGCGCCTCGAGGAGGCGCTGGCGCGCCGCGGGTGGGAGGCCCACACCCATCTGCAGACCGGGTCCGCGTTCGCCCACGCGGCGAACTGGTGGCACTCCGACTGGGGCTACGCCGACCTGCACGCGCGCTGGCCTGGCGCCATGGTCAGCCCGGAGGACACCTTCGACGCGCTCGCCGAGCACGCCTTCGACCACGACATCGCCCACGTGCCGTGCCGGGTCCCTGGGAAAGTCGCCCAGGTGCTGGTGCTGCTCCTGCACGCGGCCCGGACGACGGGCAGCACCGACGCCCGCTACGTGTGGGACACCCAGACCCTCGAGGAGCAGGCGGCGGTGACGGCCCTGGCCCAGCGGCTGCAGGCGCAGGTCGGCCTCGCGTCGGCGCTCGGAGACCTCGACTCCTACCGCGACGACCCGTCGTACGCGCTCTGGCGCTACTACGCCGAAGGCGGGAGCCGCATCGACGAGTGGCGGGCCCGGTACGCCGCCGCGGGCGGGCGCGCGGAGCGCTGGCAGGTCGTGCGCTCCGCACTGACCGTGAACCCGGACCACCTCCACACCACGCTGGGGCGGGCGCCGACGACGGCTGAGCTCAGGCGGGCGCAGCTCACCAGGGTGACCACCCTGCTCGGCGACGTCCGCAGGGCCGTCACGTTGCGGTGGCGGGCGCGCAGGGGGTCCACCCGATGACCGAGGTGACCTTCGCCGTCGCCCGCGATGTCGCGTGGGTGGACGCCGAGGCCGCGGGCGGCACCGGCGCACACGTCTTCCTGGCCAAGCTGCCCGACGGTCCGCCGCGCGTCCTCAGCGGCCCCGCGTGGGCGATCTGGATGGCCCTCGCCGAGACCGCCGGCAGCGTGGACCAGATCGTGACGGTCACCTCCGAGCTCACCGGCCAGGATCCCGAGGGGATCCGCAGCGACATCGAGTCGTTCCTCGCTCGGCTGCTCACCGAGGGCCTCGCCGTCCGGTCGGGGCGACCGTGAGGAGCGAGACGGCGGCGGCCGTGCCAGGAGCAGTCGCTCCGCTCGTGATCGACGCCTTCGGCGTACCCGTCGGGGTCCAGGCGCCGGACCTGTCCACCAGGGAACGGTGGGAGCGGCTGTGGTCCCGCGCGCTCGGTGAAGGCCAGGAGCCCGCCGTCGTCATCGAGAAGAGCCACCTCCAGCCGGACGCCGAGCACGACCAGGTCGACTACACGCTGACCTCGCGCGTCACGGCGGCCGCCCTCGCCGAGACCAAGGGCAGACGGTGGAACTTCCACGCCTGCGGGTTGACCGACGACGAGGGCCGCGTGCTCGCCATGGTCGCTGGCGCCGGGACCGGCAAGACGACGGCCTCGAGCACGCTCGGGCGACGGTTGGGCTACCTCAGCGACGAGACCGTGTCGGTCGGCGCCTCGCTCGACGTGCTGCCGTACGCCAAGCCCCTCTCCGTGGTCGTGTCGCCCGACGAGCCCTATCGCAAGACCCAGCGCAGCCCCGACTCGCTGGGGCTCCTGCCGGCGACCCTGCCGGCTCGGTTGCACCGCCTCGTGCAGCTGGACCGGTCGACGGGCCCCGGCCGCACCGGGCTCGACCCGCTGTCACTGTCGGAGAGCCTGGCGGCGTTCCTGCCGCAGAGCTCGTTCCTTGGGTCGTTCCCCTGGCCGCTGGTGAGGTTCGTGGAGCTCTTCGAGGCCGTCGGCGGTGCTTGGCGGCTGCGCTACCGCGAGATCGGTGACCACGCCGGCGAGCTGCTGGACCTGTTGGCGGCGGACACGCCGGCCCCGGCAACCGAGTGGGCGCACGTCGCGCCGCCCGCCACCCCGCCCACCCCCCGGCGGGGGCAGGTGGTCCGTGCGCGGTGGGACGACGCCCTCGACCTGGGCGACGCCGTCGCCGTGCTGATCAGTGGCACGCTCTACCAGCTCGATGGGCTCGGGAAGACCATCTGGACGGCCAGCGCCGAGCCCACCGACGACGAGGGCCTGCTGCGCGCCGCACAGGAGGTGCACGGTGACCACGGGGACGCCCCGGAGCTGCTTCGCGAAGCCGTCACCAAGCTCGAGATGGCGGGCCTGCTGCACCGCTCCTGACCGCGACTCCGCGTCGGGGTCGACGTCACGGCTGGTGGGTCAGCGGAGCCGGTCGCGGCTGTCCTCCGCACGCTGTGCGACGAGGGTGCCGAGCATCGCACCGAACGACGCCGCCAGGACTTCGACCACCGAGCCACGCCGGTCGAGGAGCGCGACCTGGGCGAACTCGGCCATCACCACCGCCCACACGCACCCGACGGCCACCCACGACATCGGCCTCCTCGTGGCGCGCAGGGCGAGCCAGCCCAGCGGGATGAAGAGCAGCACGTAGAGGGCCAGCTCATAGTGCGCAGGACGAACCGCCGTCGGCATCCCTTCCCCGAGCGCGGTGTAGACGTCCACGGCGATCCTGCGCAGGAAGCGCTTGTCGGCGGCGAAGAGGATCCAGCCCAGCAGCGCGACGTACGCCGCGGTGAGCAGCCACACGAGCGCACCCCGACCCCGTCCCACGCGGTCAATCTAAGGTCTTGCAGGCTCGCTCACCGCTGAACGCGCCAACGGGCCAGCAGCGTGCCGTCGTCCTCGATCAACCCCACCAGGTCGAGGGCAACGTCGACCGCGTCACCCACGGTCAGCCGCAGGTGGTCGCCGGCGACGAGCCGCGGCACGGTCGTGACGCAGAGCTCGTCGACCACGCCGGCAGCGAGCAGGTCGCGGGCCAGGCTGGGGCCCCCCTCGCAGAGGAGGTGCGTCAGGCCGCGCGCCTCGAGGGCCGCGCGCAGGTGGGCGAGGTCGACCTCATCGGCGCCCAGCGCCATCACGTGGTCGGCGCCGATGGCGGCGCTGCTGTCGTCGATCCCCTCCGCCCTCTGCGGGCAGACCAGGAGCACCGACCCGTCGTCGGCCTCCGCCAGCAGCGGCGGCACCCGGCCCGACCGGCTCACCACCACGGTCGGCAGGCCCGCCGGCCGGTAGCCCTCGGTGCGGGCGGTGCCCGCGCCGACCACCACGGCGTCGGCCAGGCTGCGCATGGTGTCGAACGCGCGCTTGTCGGCCGCGTTGTTGATGCCGCCGCTCTTGCCGTCGGCCCCCTGCACCGCTCCGTCGACGGTGGAGACGAAGTTGAGCCGCAGCCAGGACTCCTGCGGGGGCGCGTAGTGGACGGCGAGCTCGTCGGTCGCCGGCCCCACCAGCACCTTCACCACTCCCACCTCAGCACCCAGTAGCGGACCCCGAAGGGATCGTCGTCGTAGTCCACCGTCACCGGCTCGCCGAAGGGCCCCAGGGTCTCGGCTGCGGCGTGCAGCCCGCGCAGCTCGGCCAGCAGCTCGGCCCCGAGGTCCCGGTCCGGCGCCGGTCCGCGACCGGTCAACCACGCATGCAGGTCGTCGTCGTACGCCGCGGCGCGCTCGTCGAGGTGGCCGGGCGCCTTCTCGCTGCGCCGGGCGGTGCCGTTGCCGACCACGAGGTACGACGGCGCCGCACCGGACCTCGCGGGCGCGGCGTCGAGCAGCGACCGGGCGATCCGGTCGCCCTGGGGGTAGCCGAGGACGGTCACGTCGCGGGTGAGCCAGCCGACCGCGTCCAGGCAGGCCGCACGGAGGTCCGCGACCGGGTCCTCGAGGCCGGCGTACTCCGGCAGCAGGGCGAGGACGCCCGGCACGAGCACGATCTTTCGGTGGTCGAGCTTGTCGAGACTCACTGGAGTCCCCGGATGGCTCGCGCGGGCGGCCGCAGCCCCGCGATCGAGCGGACCATGTCGACGACCTGCCGGGTCTCGGCGACCTCGTGGACGCGGTAGATGCGCGCGCCCGCCAGCGCGCACACCGCGGTGGCGGCGAGCGTGCCCGTCAGCCGCTCCCCCACGGGCAGGTCAAGGGTCTCCCCGACGAAGTCCTTGTTGGACAGCGACACGAGCACCGGCCAGCCCGTCGCGACCAGCTCGCCGAGACGCCGGGTGACCTCCAGGGAGTGGAAGGTGTTCTTGCCGAAGTCGTGGGCCGGGTCGATGACGATCCCGTCGGGATCGACCCCGGCGGCCACGGCCCGCTCGGCGTACGCGACGCAGTCGGCGACGGCCGCGGCGACGACGTCGTCGTACTCGATCCGGTAGGGGCGGGTGCGCACCTCGACGCCGCCGGTGTGCGTGCAGATGATGCCCACGTCGTGCTTGGCGGCCACGTCGACCAGCGCCGGGTCGGCGCCGCCCCACGCGTCGTTGAGCACGTCGGCCCCCTCGGCGCAGACCGCATCGGCGACCTCGGCGCGCCAGGTGTCCACCGAGATCACCAGCCCGGGGTGTTCCGCCCGGACCCGGCCCACGAACGACGCGACCCGGCGGATCTCCTCGGCGGCGTCGATCTCGGCACCGGGCGCGGCCTTGATGCCGCCGACGTCGACGATCTCGGCACCCTCGTCGACGACGTGCCGCACCCGCTCGAGGGCCTTGTCCTCGGCCCAGGTCGCGCCCTTGTCGTAGAAGGAATCAGGCGTGCGGTTGACGATGGCCATCATCAACGTCGCGTCGTCGGCGAAGGTGTGCCGGCCGAGAGTGAGTCCTCTGGGCCTTCTGGCGTCTGCGGCCATCACGCAGCCTCCACCGCGGGCGGCCGCTCTTCGGTGGCCGGCGCAGCACGGTCGACCGGAAGACCGGCGCGGGCGAGGGCGGCAGCGAGGATCTGCTCCGACATGCCGCCGAGGTCGCGCAGCGACTGGTGGCGGTGCGCGCGGGTGCCGAGGTCGACCTGGGCCAGCGCCTGCGTCCCGTGGGCGCGCACGGTGTCGATCAGGGCGGCCAGCTCGACGGCGTACCCGGTGGGGACGGAGAGCTGCGTGAACCACGAACGGCGCACCGCCCACTCCCCCGCCAACGGCTGGTGCACACCGGCGAGGTCGGGGAAGAGCAGCCGGATCAGCGGCCGCGCGACGAGCTCGGTCACCCGGCCTCCCTCGAACGGGACCGCCTGGTAGCCGTCAGGGCCGGCCGACACCATCGGCCGCTCGTAGAACCCCTTCACCAGCTGCACCTGCGCGCTGGTGAGGAGGGGGCCGAGCAGGCCCGGCACGAAGTGCGTGTCCCAGTCGAGCAGGTCGGCGTCCATGAACACGATGACCTCGCCGCGGGTGACGAAGAGCGACTTCCACATCGCCTCGCCCTTGCCGGGCACGCTGCCGAGGTCGGGCCGGATCTCCGCCGAGCGGTGCACCGTGGCACCGGCGTCGGTCGCGACGTCGTACGTCGTGTCCGTCGAGTCGCTGTCGATCACGACGATCTCGTCGAGGAGCTCGACGGTGTCGACCAGGGCCTCGCGCACGCGGGTGACGACGTCGCCGACGGTGGCCGCCTCGTTGCGGGCGGGGACGACGAGGCTGACAGGGGTTCGTCCCTTGGCCGCGAGGAGGTCGTCGAGGGACCAGTCGTCCCAGTGGTGGGTCCGGATCAAGGGGTCACACCTCGAACTGCGGCGCTCGGGTCAGCTCTGCGCGGGCGAGCGTCGCGAGGTGCACCTCGTCGGGGCCGTCGAAGAGCCGCATCGCCCGGTGCCAGCCCCACAGCATCGCCAACGGGACGTCGTTGGTGACCCCGAGCCCGCCGTGCACCTGGATGGCCCGGTCGATCACCTCGAGCACGGCGCGCGGCACGGCCACCTTCGCCTCCGCGACGAGGTGCCGAGCCGCCTTGTTGCCCTCGCTGTCGACGACGTACGCCGCGTGGTGGCACAGCGCCCGGGCCTGGTCGAGGGCGATCCGCGACTCGGCGATGCGTTCGCGCACCGCACCTTGGTCGGCCAGCGGCTTGCCGAACGCGACCCGCTCCTGGACGCGCGAGACCGTCATCGCCAGCGCCCGCTCACCCGCGCCCAGTGCGCGCATGACGTGGTGGATGCGGCCCGGACCCAGGCGAGCCTGGGCCGCGGCGAACCCGCCGCCCTCCTCACCGAGCAGGTTGGCGACGGGCACGCGGACGTCGACGAAGTCGGTGACCGTGTGGCCGTGCTGGTCCCACTGGCCGAACACCGGGACGTTGCGCCCGACGGTGACGCCCGGTGTGTCGCGGGGCACGATGACCATGGACTGCTGGCGGTGGACCGCCGCGCCGGGATCGGTCTTGCCCATCACGACGAACACCGCACAGCGCGGGTCGGACGCGCCGCTGGTGAACCACTTGCGCCCGTTGATGACGTAGTCGTCGCCGTCGCGCTCGATGCGCGTCTCGATGTTGGTCGCGTCGGAGCTCGCGACCGCGGGCTCGGTCATCGCGAAGCCGGACCTGATCGTCCCGTCGAGCAGCGGCTCGAGCCAGCGCTCCTTCTGCTCCGCGGTGCCGACCAGGTGGAGGAGCTCCATGTTGCCGGTGTCCGGCGCTGCGCAGTTGGTCGCCTCGGGTGCGAGGTGCAGGCTCCAGCCCGTCAGCTCGGCCAGCGGGGCGTACTCCAGCTGCGTCAGCCTCGACTCCGACGGCAGGAAGAGGTTCCACAGCCCGAGCTCACGAGCGCTCTTCTTCAGCTCGTCCACCACCGGCGGCAAGGTGTGGTCGTCCGGCCCGGCCGCTGCGCGGTACGCGTCGTATGCCGCCTCCGCAGGCAGCACGTGCTCGGCCAGGAACCGCCGCATCAGCCCCTCGAGCTCGACCGCCCGAGCCGATGGCGGCGGATACGCCGGATACATGCCCACGAGCCTAGCCACGCCCGTTGAGTCATTCGTACCCCAGCACGTCCTTGCGCTTGTCGGCCCAGGCCAACGCGGACGCGATCGCGTCCTCGAGCGACAGCTCGGCCTCCCAGCGCAGCAGCCGGCGTGCGAGGTCGACGTTGGCGAAGGCGCCCACGGCGTCGCCCGGACGCGGCGGCGCCTCGTCGACGGGTACGGCGGAGCCGAAGACCGACTCGAAGGCGGAGACGAGCTGGCGGACGGTCACGCCCGCACCGCGGCCGACGTTCATGATCACGCTCCGGGCACCGGCCTCGGCCAGCACGTCGTCGAAGCGCTCGACCGCACGCACGTGCGCGTTGGCGAGGTCCCAGACGTGGACGTAGTCGCGTACTCCCGTGCCGTCCGGCGTCGGGTGGTCGGTGCCCGTGATCGTGAAGGAGTCCTTCTGGCCGCGCGCGGCCAGCACGAGCTGACCGAGGACGTGCGAGGGCTCCTTGACGTAGATGCCCGACTGCAGGTCCGGGTCGGAGCCGATCGGGTTGAAGTAGCGCAGGATGATCGCGCGCAGGTCGGTCGCCGCGGAGATGTCGACGAGGACCTGCTCCATCATCCGCTTCGTCCGGGCGTACGGCGACGGCGGGTCGAGCGGGTCCTCCTCGGTGACCTCGAAGCCGGCCAGCGAGTCGGGCGACGAGCCCGACTTGCCTGAGTCCGGGGTGGCGTACAGCGAGGCGGACGAGGAGAACAGCACCCTGTTCTTGCCCAGCGCGGTCAGCTCGTCGAAGAGCTCGAGCGACTTGGCGACGTTGTCCTTGTAGTACTCGTAGGGATGCTCGACCGACTCGGGCACCACGATCCGCGCCGCCATGTGGATGGTGGCGTCGAGATCGGGGTGTTCGTCGACGATCCGCCGCAGCAGCGCTCGGTCGCCGATGTCCCCCTCGTAGAAGATGCGGTCGCGCACGAACGCGAGAGGGCCGGTGAGCAGCGAGTCGAGGACGACAGGCGTGTGCCCGGCGTCCTCGAGGGCCTTGGCGGTGGTCGAGCCGATGTAGCCGGCGCCGCCGGTGACGAGGACCTTCATGGCGAGCAGCCTAGGCGCCGGTGATGACTGGCGAGCGAGCGGTCACTGGCATGATGCGCGCCATGCCTTCTGCGCTCATCACCGGCATCACCGGTCAGGACGGCCTCTACTTGTCGGAGCTGCTGCTCGCCAAGGGGTACGACGTCCACGGGCTGATCCGCGGCCAGAACAACCCCAAGCTCGACCTGGTCCATGAGCTGCTGCCCGACGTGCAGCTGCACACCGGCGACCTGACCGACATGTCGAGCCTGATCCGGGCGCTGCGCGTCAGCCAGCCCGACGAGGTCTACAACCTCGGTGCGATCTCGTTCGTCGCGTACTCCTGGGAGAACGCCGCGCTGACCACCGACGTGACCGGCAAGGGCGTGCTGACCATGCTGGAGGCGGTCCGCCTGCACGCGGGCGACGACCCGGCGAGCGTGCGCTTCTACCAAGCGTCCAGCTCGGAGATGTTCGGCAAGGTGCAGGAGACCCCGCAGCGGGAGTCGACGCTGCTGTGGCCGCGCTCGCCCTACGGCGTCGCCAAGGTCTTCGGCCACTACATGACCATCAACTACCGCGAGTCCTACGGCATGCACGCCTCGTCGGGGATCCTCTTCAACCACGAGTCGCCGCGGCGCGGGCCCGAGTTCGTCACCCGCAAGATCAGCCAGGCGGTGGCGAGGATCAAGCTCGGCCTCCAGGACGACGTCACGCTCGGCAACCTCGACTCGCGTCGCGACTGGGGCTTCGCCGGCGACTACGTCGAGGCGATGTGGCGGATGCTGCAGCAGGACACCGCCGACGACTTCGTCATCGCCACCGGGGAGACCCACTCCATCAGGGAGTTCCTCGACATCGCGTTCCGTCACGTCGGGATCGACGACTGGGCGTCGTACGTCAAGCAGGACCCGAGGTTCATGCGCCCCGCCGAGGTCGACCTGCTGATCGGTGACGCCACGAAGGCCAACGAGGTGCTCGGCTGGAAGCCGACGGTGACGTTCCCCCAGCTGGTCGCGATGATGGTCGACGCCGACCTGGAAGCCCAGCGGGCCGGCTGGTGAGCGTGCTGGGGGGCACGGCTTGACCCGGGCGTTCATCACCGGGATCACCGGGCAGGACGGCACCTACCTCGCCGAGCGACTGCTCGCCGACGGGGTCGACGTGCACGGTCTGGTCTTCACCGCCGATGCGACGTCGCCCCAGGTGCCCGACGCCGCCGTGCTCCACGAGGGCGACCTGACCGACGTCGGGGCCACCGCGGCCCTGGTGCGGCGGGTTGCTCCCGACCTGGTCTTCAACCTTGCCGCGCTGAGCTCAGTTGCTCGATCGTGGGAGGACCCCGACGCCGCGTCCCGCATCAACAGCACGGCCGCTCTCGGGCTCCTCGAGGCCGTGGCCGCGCTACCGGGCGACGTCCGCTTCGTGCAGGCGTCGAGCGCGGAGATCTTCGGCGAGCCTGCCTCGAGCCCGCAGGACGAGGCGACGCCGATCGCCCCGGTGAATCCTTACGGCATCGCCAAGGCCGAGGTGCACGCGGCCGTCGGCGTACGCCGCGCGGCCGGGCTGCACGCGACCAGCCTCATCCTCTACAACCACGAGTCGCCCCGGCGCCCCACCCGCTTCGTGACCCGCAAGATCACCTCGACCGTCGCGGCGATCGCCCGGGGTGACGCCGACGAGCTGGTGCTGGGCAACCTCGACGCCCGCCGCGACTGGGGCTGGGCCCCCGACTACGTCGACGCCATGGTGCGTGCGGCCAGCGCGGACGTCGCCGACGACTACGTCGTCGCTACCGGCGAGAGCCACTCGGTGCTCGACTTCGTCGCGGCCGCCTTCGCGCGCGCCGGCATCACCGACTGGGAGGGGCTGGTGCGAAGCGACCCGTCGTTCCTGCGGCCGGCCGACGCCACCGAGCTCGTCGGAGACGCGTCGCGGGCCCGTGCGCGGCTGGGCTGGGCGCCGACGGTGGCGTTCGTCGAGATCGTCGGACGGATGGTCGACGCCGACCTCGCCTGACCCCCGGACGCGCCCTCAGGACGAGAAGATGCCGCGCGCTTCCTCGACCAGACCCTGGAGGTAGACGCCGTACCCGCTCTTGAGCAGCGGCTCTGCGCGGGCCAGGAGCTCGTCGTCGGACAGGAAGCCCATCCGCCACGCGACCTCCTCCGGGGCGCCGATCTTGGTGCCCTGCCGGCCCTCGATGGTGCGCACGAAGTTGCTGGCGTCGTTGAGCGAGTCGAAGGTCCCCGTGTCCAGCCAGGCGGTGCCGCGCGGGAGCACCTCGACCTGGAGCCGGCCCTCCTCGAGGTAGCGCTGGTTGAGGTCGGTGATCTCCAGCTCGCCGCGCGCGGACGGCGCGAGCTCGTGGGCGTAGCCCACCACGTCGTTGGAGTAGAAGTAGAGGCCCGGGACGGCGTAGGGCGAGCGCGGCCGCGCCGGCTTCTCCTCGAGGCTCAGCGCGCGCCCGGACTCGTCGAACTCCACGACGCCGTACGCCGTGGGGTCGGACACGTGGTAGCCGAAGACCGCGGCGCCGTCGACGTCGGCGAACTTGAGCAGCTGGTGCCCGAGACCGGTGCCGTAGAAGATGTTGTCGCCGAGGACCAGCGAGACCTTCTCGGAGCCGATGTGCTGCTCGCCGATGATGAAGGCCTGCGCCAGACCGTCGGGGCTCGGCTGCTGCGCGTAGGACACCGAGACACCGAGCTGCGACCCGTCGCCGAGGAGGCGCTCGAACGCGCTCGCCTCGTGAGGCGTGGTGATCACGAGGATGTCGCGGATCCCGGCGAGCATCAGGGTCGACAGCGGGTAGTAGATCATCGGCTTGTCGTAGACCGGCATCAGCTGCTTGCTGATGCCTTGCGTGATCGGGTGCAACCGGGAGCCCGTTCCGCCTGCCAGGATGATGCCGCGCATGGCCCTCACCCTAGGACGTGGCTCCGGGGTTCATAGGATCGCGGGCATGACCCATGTGCAGCGGGAGCGCTGACCGATGGCCGACCTCACGCTGGAGACGACGCCGATCCCCGGCCTCGTCGTGCTGCGGCTCCCCCTCCACGAAGACCCCCGTGGCTGGTTCAAGGAGAACTGGCAGCGCGAGAAGATGGTCGCGCTCGGCCTGCCCGACTTCGGGCCCGTGCAGAACAACGTCTCGTTCAACACCTCGCGCGGCGCGACGCGCGGCATCCACACCGAGCCGTGGGACAAGTTCGTCACGCTTGCCACCGGCCGGGCCTTCGGCGCCTGGGTCGACATGCGGGAGGGCGCGTCGTTCGGCACGACGTTCACCGTCGGGCTCGACCCGTCGGTAGCGGTGTTCGTGCCGCGAGGCGTGGGCAACAGCTACCAGGTGCTCGAGGACTCGACCGCCTACACCTACCTCGTCAACGAGCACTGGCGCGCGGGCGTCGCCTACCCAGCGCTCGCCCTCGACGACCCGACCGTCGCCATCGACTGGCCGATCCCGCTGGCCGAGGCCGAGATCAGCGAGAAGGACCAACGGCAGCCCACCCTCGACGCGGTCGTCCCCATGGCACCCAAGAAGACCCTGATCATCGGCGCCCTCGGCCAGCTGGGCCGCGCCCTGCGGAAGGACTTCCCGCGCGCCGACCTGGTCGACCTGATCGAGTCACCGGACCACCCCGACGTACGGCGCCTCGACGTGTCCGACGCGGCCGCGCTGGCCGCTTGGCCCTGGCACGAGTACGCCGTGGTGCTCAACGCCGCGGCGTACACCGCGGTCGACGCCGCCGAGACACCCGAGGGCCGGGTGAGCGCCTGGGCGGCCAACGCGACCGCGCCGGCCGCTCTCGCCCGGATCGCTGCGGAGCACCGGCTGACGCTCGTGCACTTCTCGTCCGAGTACGTCTTCGACGGCACCGCAGCGCTCGACCCCGGCCACACCGAGGACGAGCCGCTGTCGCCCCTGGGGGTCTACGCGCAGTCGAAGGCGGCCGGGGACCTGGCGGTCGGCACCACGCCGCGCCACTACCTGCTGCGCACGTCGTGGGTGATCGGCGACGGCCACAACTTCGTGCGCACCATGGCGTCCCTGGCCGAGAAGGGCGTCAGCCCCAGCGTGGTCGACGACCAGATCGGCCGGCTCACCTTCGCGACCGAGCTCTCCCGCGCGACCCGCCACCTCGTCGACTCGGGAGCGGCGTACGGCACCTACAACGTGTCCAACGAAGGCCCGGCCACCTCGTGGGCCGACCTGGCGAGGGCGGTGTTCGAGATCTGCGGCCGCGACCCCGGCGACGTCACCCCCGTCAGCACCGAGGACTACCTCGCCGGCAAGACCGGGATCTCGCCACGGCCGCACCACAGCACCATGTCGTTGACCAAGATCCGCGCAACCGGCTTCGAGCCCGAGGACGCGCAGAAGGCCCTGAGGAACTACCTCGCGCCGGCTTCGTTGCGCCCGTAGTCGTCCTGGAGCCGGACGATGTCGTCCTCACCGAGGTAGGGCCCGCGCTGCACCTCAATGATGACCAGCTCGTCGTCGTGCACGTTGGCGATCCGGTGTGCGTGCTGCACCCCGACGTCGACGGAGCCGCCGGCCCGGACGACGACGGTCTCGCCCTCGATGGTGCAGGTCGCGGTCCCGGTGACCACCACCCAGTGCTCGGAGCGGTGCTCGTGGGTCTGGTAGGAGAGGCGCGCGTGCGGCTTCACCACGATGCGCTTGACCTTGTAGCCGTCGCCGACCTCGACGACGTGCCAGGAGCCCCAAGGGCGTTCCTCCGACATGCCGACCTCGTCGTCACAACCAGGCGTCTCTTGTCCCACGTGTCCCACGGTAACCCGCCTCAGGGGGCGACGTGGCAACTTCGGCGGAGCGCAGCCGGTCCCGTGTGGCCAAGGTCTCGGCCGCGCCTGCTCCGGACGCTCGCGCTCCAGACGTGGTCAGCGGCGCCGGGTGAGCTCGGCGAGCGCCGGCCGGACGTCGAAGAGGTAGACCAGCGCCGCGATGGTGAAAGCCAGGTGGATGATGTTCAGCGGCGAGGACATCAGCAGGAGCTGCGCGGCCAGACCGAGCCCCAAGATGGCGCACCATGCCGGTTTAGTGAGCTTGTCGGCGGCGCTGTAGGCCTCGGCGGAGTACATCAGCGAGCTCACGAAGCAGAACGCCTTGATCACGATCAGCAACATCGAGATCGCGAACGAGATCGCCCCCTCGACCTCGAAGACAGTCACGCACGCATCGTAGGCGATGCACGGCAAGACCCCCGGACCGTGCGGTCCGGGGGCCTTGTCGATGCGAACGGCCGGGATCGGCCAGGGTGAGCCGGGGTCAGCCGGGGTCGGCCGGGGTCGGTCAGTCGCCGGCCTTCGACGCCGCGTCCGCGACGGCCTTGGTCGCGGAGGAAGCGGTCTTCCTGGCTGCGGTCGTCGTGGCCTTGGCGCTGCTCCGCGGGGCGGTGGAGCGCTTCTTGGCCGTGGTCGTGGTCTTCTTGGCCGTGGCCTTGGTCGCCGACTGCGCTGCCTTGGTCGCCGTCTTGGTCGTCGCCTTGGCCGACTTCGTGGTCTGCGTCTTCGTGGTCTTGGCCTTCGCGACCGTGGTCTCGGCCGACTTCACGGTGTCCTGAGTGGACTTCTGGCGACGGATGCGGCCGACGAGGGACTCGCCGCGCTTCACGAGGTCGCCGTAGGTGCCCTCGAGCAGCGCGACGTTGTCGTCGACGAGGTTCTGGACGCGGGCCGGGGCCTTGCGGGCCTCGCCCTGCAGGCCGGCGACGCGGGTGGTCACGACCGTGACGGCCGAGTCGCGCAGGGTGCGCGGCTGGAGGTCGATCGAGGCGACGCTCCTCTGCACCTCGGAGACGTAGTCGCGGACGGCCTCGACGGCGAGGTCGGTCACGCCGACGGTGGCGTAGAACGGCTTCTCAGCAACGCTCTGCAGCACGTGGACGCGCTTGGTGTCGATCTTGAGGGTGGGGATGCGGGTTGCCATGGGGCTTCTCCTTCGGGTTGGTCAGGTTCAGGACTCGTCGTCGCGCCCGGTGCCGGAGACCCCGTTGGGGCCGCCGTTGAGAGCGAGGAACGACGCGTAGACGTCCAGCAGCGACTGCTTCTGGCGCTCCGAGAGCCCCGGGTCGGCGAGGACGGCCAGCTCGACCGACCTCTCGCCCCGGTCCTGCAGGTCCTCGGGGCTGAGGATCCCGGCGCGCACGTAGAGCTGCTCGGCGGAGATGCGCAGTGCCTTGGCGATCTGCTGGAGGACGTCGGCCGAGGGCTTGCGCAGACCACGCTCGATCTGGCTGAGGTAGGGGTTGGACACGCCGGCCTGGTCGGCGAGCTGCCGCAGGGAGAGACGGGACGAGACCCGCTGCTCCTTGAGGTAGTCACCGAGCGACTCGACGGTCTGCCCGACCTTGCTCTTGGCCATGCCACAAGAGTGCTAGCTAGAGCAAGCAAATTGCAAACTCAGACAGCGTGAGGTGGCTCACCGTCCGTCGGTGCGGGCCGGAGCGCGCGACGGGCGGCATGGACACCGGCCGCCACGAGGGCGCCGGCGAAGGCACCTGTGGTGTTCGCGACGACGTCGGAGTACGTCGCGCTGCGGGTGGCGAACGCCACGCCCTGCCAGGTCTCCGCGGCGAGGGACAGCACGAACGCGTAGGCCGTCCAGTCTCGCCAGCTCAGGGACGTCCAGATCAGGCTGCCCATCGCTGGCAGCGGCGCCAGGAGCACCACGTTGAGGGCGACCTCCAGCCGGTCCGTGGTGACCCGGTCGGGTGGGAGGCCCAGCCGCATCGCGACGCGGTAGGCGAGGTCGACGCTCTCGGATCCCGGCGCCGGCGACGGGCCGAGCAGGATGATCGCCAGCGCGACGACGTACGCGACGAACGCGGCCATCACCAGCAGTCGCCACGGCCGGGTCACAGGCACGCGCGGATCTCGCCCACGATCTCGCCGCCTCCCAGCAGGTCGGCGACGCCCGTGCGGCGCACCGCGGCGGTGTCGACGCCCGGCTCGGTGTCGACGCCGCTGCGCCTGAGGGCGGCGGCCATGAGCACCGGGCGCACGCGGGGCGCTCCGTCATCGGTCTTGAGGGCGAACGCCCGCCCGTCGGCGAGAGCGACGGCGTAGCAGGACTCTGCACCCGCCTTGCCGATCGCCCCCGGGATCGCGCGCAGCAGCGCCGCCTCGTCGCGGGCCGTGCCCGACACGTGCTCGGGGTGGGCCCGGATCGCCTCGGCCACGCCGCGGGCCGCGGCGTCGTCGCGGGCCGCGCCGTCCTGGCCGAGCGCGAGGCGCCGGAACGCCGTCGCCAGCCCGACCAGCGAGGTGCTGAAGAGCGGTGCGCCGCAGCCGTCCACCGCCACGGTGCCGACCGGCTCCCCCGTCATCTCGGCGAACGCTTCGCGCAGCGCGACCTGGAGCGGGTGCTCCGGGTGGTGGTAGGTCGTGATGTCCCAGCCGTTGACGACGCAGGTGGCCAGCATCGCGGCGTGCTTGCCCGAGCAGTTCATCTGGACCGGCGAGCGGCCACCACCCGCCCGGATCACCACCTCGCGGGCGGCGTCGTCGAGGGGGTAGTCGGGAGGCGTCTGCAGGGCGGACTCGTCGAGCCCGGCGAGGCCGAGGATCCGGCGCGCGCCCTCGACGTGGAAGGGCTCCCCCGAGTGCGAGGCGCAGGCCAGGGCAAGCAGCTCCTGCGGCAGCTCGAGCCCGGCGCGCACCATCCCCATCGCCTGGACCGGCTTGTTGCACGACCGGGGCAGGATCGGCGTCTCGACGGCCCCCACCGACCAGTCGACGCTGCCGTCGGCGGCGAGCGCCACGACCGAGCCGTAGTGGTGGCCCTCCACGAAGCCCGAGCGCACGATCTCCGCCACGATCACTGGTAGCGGCCCCGGTCCCGTCATGCGAAGCAGGCTATCCACCCACCCGATGGCAGGATTCACGGTGTGTCGACGCGCCAGCACCACCCGAGCCCGACCGAGCTCGACGACCTCGAGCTCCTCCTCAGTGGAGCTGCGTCCCCGGTGGTCCGGTTCAACGAGCCCGGGAGTCCGCTGACGCTCGAGCTGCCGGACGATCTCGCGGACGCCGACCAGGTCGAGCTGGTGGACCCTGAGGGTCTGCCGCTGGCCGTGGTGCGGCCAGGCGACCCCGACGGATGGCCGGTGGAGGCGCTGACGCATGCCCAGCACGGTCCTTTCCGGAGGTTGTACCTGACCCCGCAGGAGGTGCGCGAGCAGCACGCCGGGCACACCTTCGTCCCAGTGGTCGACGCGCTCACCAACACCCAGCTGGAGGACCTCCGCGGACGCGGTCCGGTCGTGCTGCTGGCCCTCGCCGGCACCGGCACCCCCGAGCTGTCGCCGGTGGCTCTCCTCCGCGCAACGCTCGTCGCGGCCGCGTCGATCGAGGGCGCCGCGGTCGTCGCCGTACCTCTTGCGTCCCACGGGGACGCCGACCTCGACCACGCGCTCGGCGCCCAGGTCGTGGCGACGTACGCCGCGGGCGACCCCGTGCACGGGCTGGTCGACCGGGTGGGCGGGGCGGGAGACGACGGCGACCTCCCGGACGAGATCGCCGACATCGTCCGTCGCGACCGACCCGAGCCCGCCGAGCAGGGACTGGTGCTCTTCTTCACCGGGCTCTCGGGCAGTGGCAAGTCGACGCTCGCGCAGGCGCTCACCGACCGGATCCTGGAGCGGGCCGAGCGTTCGGTGACGAGCCTCGACGGCGACGTGGTGCGCCGCAACCTGTCCGCGGGGCTGACGTTCTCGAAGGCCGACCGCGAGACCAACATCCGCCGGATCGGCTGGGTCGCGGCTGAGATCTCGAGGCACGGGGGGATCGCGGTGTGCAGCCCGATCGCGCCCTTCGACGAGACCCGGCAGCAAGTACGCGAGATGGTCGAGGCCGCCGGCGGCGCGTTCTTCCTCGTTCACGTGGCCACGCCGCTGGAGGAGTGCGAGAGGCGTGACCGCAAGGGCCTGTACGCCAAGGCCAGACGCGGCGAGATCCCGGAGTTCACCGGGATCTCCTCGCCCTACGAGGAGCCTGAGGACGCCGCCGTACGCGTCGACACCACCGGGCGGACGATCGACGACGCGTTGGGCGACGTGCTCGTCGCGCTGCGCGACGAGGGCTACGTCGATCTTGTCTCGACAGTCGGCAGCGAGGATCGAGCTGCCGACGTGGGTCGAGGCAGGTTGAGCAGCCCCGCGACAGAGCCTGCGAGGTCGCGTGAGGGCGTGTCGAAACCCGGTGACGTCGCCGCCGACGATGAGTCGGCAGCTCCCCTCAAGGTGCTCTTCGTCTGCACCGCCAACATCTGCCGCTCGCCCTACATGGAGCTGGCGACCCGGCGGCTGCTCGGCTCCGACACCTCGGTCGTGGTGTCGAGCGCCGGCACCCACGGCTTCGACGCGGCGCCGATGAGCGAGGAGCTGATCGCAGGCTACGAAGAGGACGCCGAGTCGTTCCGTAGTCGCCGCGCCACCCGCGAGCTGGTCGAAGAGGCCGACGTGGTGCTGACCGCGGAGACGACGCACCGGGCGTACCTCCTCGAGGAGGCGCCCGCTGCCTTCCGCAAGATCTTCACCCTCGGGCAGCTCGCCCAGGCCGTGCAGGCTTACGCCGACCTGCCGGGGCCGCCGCACGGGCGTGAGCTGCTGGCCGAGCTGAGCAGGCATCCGCGCGCGGCCGACCCCTCGTTGAACATCGCCGACCCGTACCGACGGGGGCCCGAGGCGTCGCGGGCCGCCGCCGAACGGATCGACGAGCTGCTCGCCGTCGTGGTGCCGGCACTTCGACAAACCCAGCCAACTCAGTAGGCTCACGCGGGTTATGGACGCGCTCACCGCCACCTTCTTCGCGATCCTCGCCGCCGGCTTCTTCGTCGGTGTCGTGGTCGGCCTCACCGGCATGGGCGGCGGCGCCCTGATGACGCCGGCGCTGATCTTCCTCGGGGTCGGGGAGGCGGCGACGGTCGTGACCGCCGACCTGACCGCCGCGGCGGTCTACAAGACCGGTGGCGCGATCGTGCACAAGCGCGAGGGCTCGCCCAACATGAAGCTCGCGAAGTGGCTGGTGCTGGGCTCGGTCCCGATGGCCCTGCTCGGGCCCTACCTCGTCAGCTGGATCGCGCCGCCGGGTGACCTCGACCGCGTGCTCAAGCTCTGCATCGGCTTCGCCCTGCTCTTCGCGGCGCTGACGTACGCCGCGCGGCTCTACATCAACCTGCGCCGCGTCCGCTCCGGCCGCCACGTCGAGAACGACAACCCGGCCATCCGCCCGCTCGCGACCCTGCTCGTGGGCGCCCTGGGCGGCCTGCTCGTGGGCATCACGAGCGTCGGGTCCGGCTCGGTCATCATGATCGCGCTGCTGATGCTCTACCCCGGCCTGTCCGCGGTGAAGCTCGTCGGCACCGACCTCGTCCAGGCGGTCCCGCTGGTGCTGGCCGCGGCGATCTCCAACATCACCCTTCACGGCCTCGACTGGGGGGTGACGATCCCGCTCGTCCTCGGCTCGGTGCCTGGCACCATCCTCGGCAGCATGATCGCGCCGCGCGTCCCGCAGTCCGTCATCCGCCGCGGCATCGTGGTCGTGCTGACCATGTCCGGCGTGGCGTTGCTCGACAAGGCCGGGTGGGCGCCGCTGGGCGCCGGCGAGGACGAGACGCACCCGTTGCTCATCGCGGGCGTCGGGCTGGCCATGCTCGTGCTGGTGCCGCTCGTGTGGGGGCTGGTCCGGCGGACGCAGGGGTTGCCGATGTTCGGGTCGCCCACCGTGGCCGAGCTCGAGGACCCGGCGTACCGACCGGGCGTCATCGGGATGAAACGCACGGACTAGCCGCGCGGCTCCATCACGACCTCCCAGGACGACGAGGGCAGCAGTGGGGCGGTCGGCAGCTGCGCCGCGCCGCGGTCCTTCACCCACCCGTCGGGGACAGCCGCTACGCGGTAGCCCTCGGGTGCGCTCACCGTGACGCCTACTTGTGGCGTGACGACCATGCCCTGCGGGTCCGCGTCGAGCCGATAGACCAGGGAGCCGTCGTCGCGGACCTCGGCAGCGTTCGGCACGCGGTAGCGCACCTTCATCACCGTCGTCTCCTGCGGCGGGAACCACATCGTCTGGGTGAGGTAGGGCCGCACGTTGGCCCGCTCGATGAAGGGCTCGAGCCTGGAGCCGTCCGGCCGGGTGAACTCCGCGGTCTCGACACCCTGCGGGAGCATCACGGCCATGGCGGACTCCGACCAACGCGTCCAGTAGCCCGTCTTCGGGTCGGGCGGCGCCTGCGGCGACAGCTCGAAGGGGGGCGCGTCGTTAAAGGTCGACACCGTCAGCTCCACGTCCGCGGACCCGTCGTCGTTCACCGACACCTCGGAGGTGACGGTGCGCTCGAGCCAGTAGTCGGCCTTGCTGACGTTGGTGTTCTGGGAGAACACGCCGAGGTAGTCGTTGTCGGTGTCCGAGAGGTCGCCGTCGACCCCGAGGTCCCGGACGATCTCCTGCACGTCGGGGTCGCGGAAGTACACCGCGAAGTGGCGCCGCTCCGCCTGCTCGCCCAGCGTCTGGAACTTCTCGACGAACTGGCCACCCGCGAAGAGCTTCTCGCGGAAGATCGGGATGAGCTCGCGGTTCAGCGCCCGGCGCTGGACGATGTCGGCGTAGGTGTCATAGCTGCCGACGAGCGTCTTGGTGAGGTTGGAGCCGTCGAGGGTGATGCCGGCCGCGGTGGACTCGAACGGACCCGTGAGGTCGACCAGCGAAGCGATCGCCGGGACGTCGATGGCGACGAAGCCGTCGTACTCCTCCCGGCTCGCCTTCGCCCACGCGCGCAGGATCTCCTCGCCCGAGACCGACCAGTAGGGCGACCAGGTGGCGCTCTGGATGCGCAGCGCCCGACGTGGGTGGAAGGTGTTGCCGGGCACCTTCGGCCAGTAGAGCTTGCGTGAGGTCCCGGCGGCGGCCGCCAGGTTGCCGATGTCGTCGAAGCTCGCCACGCCGTCGTCGACCTTCACCACCGCCAGTGCAGTGTTGGCGCCGCCGGAGTAGCGCAGCTCGGCGGGGTTGAGGATCGCGACGAGGTAGTTCTGCTCCTCCTCAGCGCCGAGCATGCCGGGCAGGACGTCGAGGAACGGCTCCGCACGGTCGAGCAACGCCGTCACCGGCTCGAGAGCAGTCTGGGCCTCGTCGCGCGCGGCGGCGACACGGCCCCCCACGACAGGTGCGGTCCCCTTCACCTCGGCGAGCACTGTCTCGGCGTGCCGGGCATGGGCCGTCGCCTGGGCGCCGGCGTCGAGGACCGTGTCGAGCGTGTCCATGTCGACGGTGAGGTCCTTGACGATCTGGGCGTCGTCGCCCAGCACCTCGGGGTAGATCTCGACCCCGATCTCGGCGATCGAGGTCGCGTCGTCGAGCGCCTCGACCAGGTGGCGCACGTCACGGACGCCGCTCCCCGCCACCGGCACGAACTGCCACAGGTCGCCGCCGAGGCCGTGCGTCGCCGAGCGCGCGTTGTCGACGTGCTCACGGGCGCTGGTGACGTGCTCTTCCGCCGCAGACATGTCGCCGTCGCGGATCGCCTGGGCGGCGACGTCGAGGTCCGCCTTCGCCGCGTCCGCCTCGGGCTGCACGTCGCGGAAGGGCAGCGCCAGCACGACGAGGCCGATCAGGACGAGGAAGAAGAGCAGGAACGCGAGGGCGACCCAGCGCCCCCAACGGCGACGAGGACGCGGCGCGGCGTCAGTCACCGACGGTCCCGGCGGGGACGGCCGTCGAGGTCCCCAGCAGCTCGCGGCACTCGGCTGGTGTCATCGGGGTGCGCTGGACGATCCGGCCCAGCTCCACGACACGCTCGACCAGCTGGCGGTTGCTCTCCACCGGCACGCCACGGCTGAGGGTGAGCACGTCCTCCATGCCGACCCGAAGGTGACCGCCCTTGGAGAGCGCGGCGAGGGCGACGGCCAGCGTCGAGCGGCCGATGCCGGTGGCCGACCAGCTCGTGGTGACGTCCGGGAGAGCGGCGACGGCGGCGACGAGCGAGTCGGCCGTCCCGTTCATGCCGCCGGGGACGCCCATCACGAGGTCGCAGTGGACCTTGCCGCCGGCGGGAAGGCCGTACTTGTCCAGGAGACGGTGCAGCGCGTGCACCTGCCCGAGGTCGAACAGCTCGAACTCCGGCACCACGCCGCGCTCCTGGCTGAGCTGGTAGAGCTCACAGACGAACGGCCATGGGTTCAGGAACACGTCGTCGCCGAAGTTGGTCGTGCCCATCGTGAGGCTGCACGAGTCGGGCTCGGCGTCGAGCACCTTGAGCCTGGCGTCGAGAGGGTCGTGCACCGAGCCGCCGGTCGAGAGCTGCACGACCAGCTCGGTCGCCTCGCGAATGCCGTCGACGGCGTCCTTGAGCCTGGCGAGCTCGAGCGTCGGCCGGTGCTCGTCGTCGCGGATGTGCAGGTGGATCATGGCCGCCCCGGCGGCCTGGCACTCCACGGCGGTGGCCACCTGCTCCTCCAGCGTGGTCGGCAGCTGCGGGCAGTCGGCCTTGGCCGTCTCCGCCCCGGTGGGCGCGACGGTGATCAGCAGGCGGTCGTCAGGCACGCGCACATGGTGACATGGCACGCCTGGGAGAGTGAGGTTCATGCGCGCTGTCGTACAACGGGTCGTCGGGGCCCACGTCGAGGTCGACGGAGAGGTCGTGGGCGAGGTCCGGGGCCCGGGTCTGCTGGTCTACCTCGGGGTCGCGCACGCCGACGGGCCGGACGAGGTCGCCTGGATGGCCCGCAAGATCTGGGACCTGCGGATCCTGCGCGACGAGCAGTCCGCGTCCGACGTGGCGGCGCCGGTCCTCGTGGTGAGCCAGTTCACGCTGTACGGCGACGCCCGCAAGGGCCGTCGGCCCACCTGGCAGGCCGCCGCCCCCGGGGAGGTCTCCGAGCCGGCGTACGACGCCGTGTGCGCCGAGCTGCGCCGGTTGGGCGCGCACGTCGAGCGCGGCGTGTTCGGTGCGGACATGCAGGTCCACTCGGTCAACGACGGACCTGTGACACTGGTGCTCGAACGCATCCCCTCGCCGTGATCGTCGCGATGCGGCAAACCGTAGTGAACTGGTTAGGATGGGCCGTTGCTGTCCCATTCAGGGCAAGACGAGAGGCAACCTTTCCCGCATGAGCGCTCCACCCACTCACGTCGACTACCAGCTGAGCCAGCTGGACCAGCTCGAGGCGGAGTCGATCCACATCTTCCGTGAGGTCGCCGCCGAGTTCGAGAAGCCGGTGCTGATGTTCTCCGGCGGCAAGGACTCGATCGTCATGATGCGGCTGGCGGAGAAGGCGTTCTACCCCGCCAAGATCCCGTTCCCGGTGCTGCAGGTCGACACCGGCTACGACTTCCCCGAGGTGCTGGAGACCCGCGACAACTGGGTGAACCGGCTCGGGGTCAAGCTCATCGTGGCCAGCGTCGAGGAGGCGCTCGCCAACGGCATCGTCGTCGACGACGGCAAGACCAGCCGCAACCGTCACCAGATCGGCACCCTGCTCAACGCCCTCGAGGAGCACGGCTTCACCGCGGCGTTCGGCGGCGGCCGCCGCGACGAGGAGAAGGCCCGCGCCAAGGAGCGCGTCTACTCCCACCGCGACGAGTTCGGCCAGTGGGACCCCAAGATGCAGCGTCCCGAGCTCTGGAGCCTCTACAACGGGCGCCTCCACGAGGGCGAGCACATGCGCATCTTCCCGATCTCCAACTGGACCGAGCTGGACATCTGGGACTACATCGGCCGCGAGGGCATCGAGATCCCCTCGATCTACTTCTCGCACACCCGACGCGTCTTCAAGCGTGACGGGATGTGGCTCTCGGAGAGCGAGCACAACCCGACCAAGGCCAACGAGACGGTCGAGGAGAAGGTCGTCCGGTTCCGCACCGTCGGCGACCTCACGCTGACCGGCTGCGTGGAGTCCGAAGCCGACACGATCGAGAAGATCATCGCGGAGGTCGCGGTCGCCACCGTGACCGAGCGCGGCGCGACCCGCGGTGACGACCGGTTCTCCGAAGCCGCGATGGAGGACCGGAAGAAGGAGGGCTACTTCTGATGGCCACCACCGAAGACACCGCCCAGCCCGACCAGCCCGTCGAGCCAGTTCGGGGCCTCGCGGGCCGCAACGCCGACCTGCTGCGCTTCGCGACCGCGGGCTCGGTGGACGACGGCAAGTCGACCCTCATCGGGCGACTGCTGCTCGACTCGAAGTCGATCTTCTCCGACCAGCTCGAGGCCGTCGAGGCGTCCTCGGTGTCGAAGGGCTACGACTACACCGACCTGGCGCTGCTGACCGACGGGCTGCGCTCGGAGCGCGAGCAGGGCATCACCATCGACGTGGCCTACCGCTACTTCGCGACACCCAACCGCAAGTTCATCATCGCCGACACCCCGGGCCACATCCAATACACCCGCAACATGGTCACCGGCGCCTCGACCGCCGACCTGGGTCTGGTCCTCGTCGACGCACGCCAGGGCCTGACCGAGCAGTCGCGCCGGCACGCGGTGCTGCTGTCGCTGCTGCGGGTGCCGCACCTCGTCCTCGCGGTCAACAAGATGGACCTCGTCGACTGGTCCGAGGAGGTCTACGAGCGGATCCACGACGAGTTCCGCAAGTTCGCCACCAAGCTCAGCATCCCCGACCTCGAGGTCATCCCGATCTCCGCGCTCAAGGGCGATAACGTCGTCGAGCGGTCCGAGAACACGCCGTGGTACCACGGCCCGACGCTGATGCACCATCTCGAGCACGTCCACGTCGCCTCCGACCGCGACCTCGTCGACACCCGCTTCCCCGTGCAGTACGTCGTCCGTCCCAAGAGCGACGCCCACCACGACTACCGCGGCTACGCCGGCCAGGTCGCCGGTGGCGTGCTCAAGCGCGGTGACGAGGTCATCGTGCTGCCGTCGGGCATGACCTCGACCATCGAGGGCATCGACCTGTTCGACCGCGAGGTCGAGGAGGCCTTCCCGCCGATGTCGGTGACCGTGCGGCTCGCCGACGACGTCGACGTCTCGCGCGGCGACATGATCGCCCGGGTCAAGAACGCTCCCAAGCCGAGCCAGGACATCGACGCGATGGTCTGCTGGATGACGACGGCGCCGCTCAAGCCGCGCCAGAAGCTCGCCATCAAGCACACCACCCGCTCCGGCCGGGCGCTGGTGAAGGACATCCAGTACCGCCTGGACGTCAACACCCTGCACCGCGACCAGGACACCAAGGAGCTTGGTCTCAACGAGATCGGGCGCGTCCAGCTGCGCACCACGGTGCCGCTGCTGTGCGACCCCTACTCCAAGAACCGCACCACGGGCTCGTTCATCCTCATCGACGAGGCCACCGGGGTCACCGTCGGCGCCGGGATGATCAACAGCGCCGGCTGATCGCCCACGCCCCCATCGAGACGGCGAGCAGGACGTACGCCGGCGCACCCCAGCCGACGCGTCCGGCGAGGGCCTGCGCCGAGGTCAGCAACGCCAGGGCGGCCAGGACCAGCAGCCATGTCGGGAGCAGCCGGTCGGCGGTGACACGATCCGCCCACGCGATCGCAGCGGTCGCGGTGACGGCGGTGCCCAGCGCGAACCCGCTCGCGACGCCCCCGATGCCGCCTAGATCGCCCAGCCAGGCCAGGCCCCACACCGCGACGCCGACCGCCATCCCGAGCCAGGCCGCCCCCGACATCCTGGCCACCGACCGGTTGGGGCCACTCGTCATGACGGCGACGCTGGGGGCTGCAACCGTGGTCGTCACCGCTGCCAGCGCCATGACGGACAGGGGCTCGACCGCTTCGCGATAGGCCTCACCGAGGACGAGCGGCACGAGCGTGGGCGCGAGCACGAGGAACGCGGCCAGCGCCCAGAAGAGGTACCGCACCAGCTGCCGGAAGACAGACCTGCGCAGCCGGCGCACGCCGGCGTCGTCGGCCCTGCCGACCAGCTGCGAGACGCGGGGGTACAGCGCCATGCTCGTCGCGGCGCTGGCGAGAGTGAGGGTGGACGCGAGGTTCGCGGCGGCGGACAGCACTCCGGCCTCGTGGTCGTCGAACCTCAGCTTGCCCGCGACGACCAGCAGCTGGACGAAGCCCGCACTGGCCAGCGAGCCCACGGCGGCCAGCCAGACGAAGCGGTCGACACCGGGCGGCGCGGCGCCTCCGGCGGGCGCCGACCGGGGCCAGGTCAGCAGCCCGCACAGTGACATCGCGCCGCCGTACACGAGCGCGACGACGCCCGGACCGACGTCGTCGCGGAGCTCGATGATCGCGAGCGCGCTCAGTGCCAGGACCCCGCACGTCGCCTGCAGCACGAACTCGCGCAGCAGCTGCCCCGTGGCGAGGTGCACACCTCGGCCGAAGGTCTGGAGCGAGTAGCCCCACGACATCAGCAGCAGCCCCCAGGCCAGCGCTGCGCCGCTCGAGACGAGGAGGCTGCCTGCCCACAAGAGCGGTGTCACGACAGCCAGGAAGCGGACCAATCGTCCGAGCAGGTGACGCAGCACCGCGGAGGCGTCGGCAGGTCGGTCGCCGCCCCAGGCGATCCGGACGTACTTCACCACGGCCGATCCTGCTGAGGCGGGCCACACGATCGCGACCAGGACCGAGACCGCTAGCGCGACGCCGAAGTCGGCGTAGCCTGCCGGCCCGAGCACCCTGGCCGCTGACACGGTGAATCCCAGCCGGAGAGCGCCCTGGATGCCCAGGCTGGCGACGTTGAGAGCGACACCTCGCCGAAGTGAGCCGGTCTCGGGTGGTCGTGCGACGTCCGGACGCGCGAGATCGTCGATCACGAGCCGACGTCCGTGACGCTCCGGTAGGCCGCCATCCAGGATGTCGCGCTGCGCTCGAGAGAAAGGGCAGGGAGGTCGAGGACTGCACGTCGTGACTCGAGTGGCTGCACCATTTCTCGGACGCCGGAGAGCGCCCTTGCCAAGGCCCCGGGGTCGTGCGCCGGCACGAGCAGCGCCGGACCCGGATCAAGCTCCCGGGTCCCCCCGGCGTCGGTGGCGATGATGGGCAGACCCGCGGCGGTCGCCTCCAACAGGATCACCGGAAACCCCTCCCAGTGCGAGGACTGCACGTAGGCATCCGCTGCCGACAGCACCGCGGGCACGTCGTCGCGCGCGCCCGGCATCAGCACCCGGTGACGGAACCCGCGGCTGACCCTGGCGCTCTCGAGCTCGGGGCGCATCTCACCGTCGCCGACCACGGCGACCACGAGGCGACGACCCGCCAGGTCGAGGTCGCCGCGGGGCGCGACCTGCGACAGCGCGACCAGCAGCGTGTCGTACCCCTTGGCAGGAGTCATGCGACCGACGCTCACGACGAGGACGTCGTCGTCCGACACGCCCCACTCGGCTCGGACAGCAGTGCGTGCGTCGTCGGAGAACCGATGCCCGTCGACGTCCACTCCGTTGTGGATCACCCGGGCGTCGATCACGCCGTGCGCGTCTCGCACCGCCGCGCTGACGCAGACCGTGAGGTCCGCGAGGGGACTGGTCAGGCCGCTGATCCTGGCCTTGAGGGCTCCGCCTTCCCTGACGCTGTGCAGGGTCCTGACGACAGCAGGGCGCGGCGGCGTTCGCCATGCGGTCAGGGCGGTCAGGGCGGCCAGGGCGGCCAGGGCGTTGGCGTGGAAGGCGTGCGCGTGAACCACGTCCGGGTGGAAGTCGACGATCACCCGCCGCAGGCGGCGCCCGCAGCGCCAGGCGTCCCGGCCACGCAGCCCGTCGAAGCCCAGCTCCCAACGTCGCACGGACGGGGGCGTCGCCACCTGGTCCCGTCCCGTGAGGGAGACGACCCCGACGTCGTGCCCCTCCTGGGCAAGCCGCGTCGCGAGGTCACGCACCATCGTCTGGACCCCGCCGACCGACATCGACGTGGTGACCATGAGGACCCTCATGCCGATCTCGACAAGCGTAGGGAGACCCGGCTCGCGGTCCAGATCAGCGCCACGAGGACGACACAGAGGGTGGCGGTCGACACCATCGTCGCGACGGAGCCCCGCATGACGACGAAGCTCAGGTAGCCGATCACCACGAAGTACGACGCAGTGCCGATCGCGACCGTCGATGGAGGTCGCCTCGACTGCGACGGCACCAGCTTGCGCCGTGCGAAGCCGAGCACGATCCCCAGTCCGGTGAACACGATCACCACGCCCAGGGCGCCGTCGGCCTGGTAGCCCTCGGCGACCGGGCTGTAGCCGTAGCCGAAGCCGGGTTCCCAGTTCGGCCAATAGCTCTTGGCGAAGCCGACGCCGAGGTCCTCCACCGCATCGACGGGCCGCAGGAACGAAGGCAGCCAAAGGAACGCTCCCGCGATCGTCGGGTCGAACGAGCCCACGCCCTCCGGTCTCTGCAGCTCGACGGCCAGCACCCCACTGGGCCCTGCGGGATCGATGTTCGTGAACAGACCGTCATAGAGGTACTCGTCCAAGGTCGCCCGGGTCACCTCCTCGCCCGCACGCGACGTTCCGTACGCCGCTGCGCTGATCCCGACGACAGGGAGCAGCACCAAGGCACCCAGCACGAGCCCGCGCCAACGGGCGAACGGCTGCGCCACGAGCTCTCGGAAGCCCCAACCGGTCAGGGCCAACCCGGCGACCAGGAGCGGGTCCTTGTCGTTGGAGTAGATGGACCACGCCAGGAGGGGGACGAGTAGCGGGAGCTGTCGCCACTTCCGCTTGCTGGTGGCGAGTGCCAGGAAGGCGAAGACCCCGTAGCTCAGGTAGGCCCATCGGTTGAGGACGAAGTAGCCGACCGAGCCGCCACTCGTGGTCTGCGCGACGTTGGCGAGGTAGTCGGTCGCGGCGACCACGTTGCTCCGGTACAGCGCGGCGATGAGCAGGACTGCCAGGACGCTCACCAGCAGCGCGGCCCGCGACGCTGCTCGTGCCCCTTCGAGTGAGCCGACGGTGGGGAGCTGGGCGCCTGGACCCGCGACAAGCTGGAAGGCGAGTGCCAGGCACGCGAGGGAGACGACCGCGAGGACGACGACGGTGGTGCCGGTCGCTTCGGGGAGCTGGAACCCGGTGAACCCGATGACGGAGTCACCACGGAGCACCAGCTCGACCGGGACCGTGACGACGTAGAACAGGATCGAGAACACCGCGACGGAGACGGGCGAGAAGCGCCCGTCGAACCGGGAGTGGTGGCGAACCGCCAGGATCCCCACCCCCGCGTAGACCACGGCCCAGATCAACGTGTTCATCGCGGCCCCCTGCTGGTCACGGGGCTCGTCACGGGGCTGGTCACGGGGCTGGTCACGGGACTGGTCACGGGGCTGGTCACGGGGCTCGTCACGAGGGCCCCGTGCTGGTCCTGGAGCAGGTAGTCGAACAGGCTTCTGCCGTCCACGCTGCAGCGCCACGACTCGTAGGCAGCGGAGGCGGCGCGGCCCCGGGCCTCCAGCGCTGCCACCGGTTCGGCGAGCATCCGGTCCAGGGTCTCGCCCCAGGCCTGCGCCGTGGACTCCTCGACGATCTCCCCGCCGCCGCGGAGGACGTGCGCGGTCCATGGGGTCACGTCCATGATCACGACGGGGCAGGAGCTGGCCAGAGCCTCCGCGACGACGTGGCCGAAGTTCTCGCCCGCCGTCGGGAAGCAGGCGATGTCGGCCTCGGTCAATCGTTCGAAGACCTCCTCGCGACTGGCTGGTCCGTGCCAGCGCACGCGGTCGCCGAGTCCGCTCGCGAGTGCCTGCAGGCGCCGGAGGTAGGCAGCGTCGTCCGCGGCGCCGACGATCTCGAGCCGGAAGTCCCGCCGGACGCGGGCGAGTCCCTCGAGGAGGAGCTCGAGCTGCTTCTTGGGCGAGATCCGGCCGACGTAGACGAGCGAACGTGGCTGCGACCTCGGCCTGGCGGGCCTGGGCAGCGCCTGGCGCGGGAGGACCGTCTCGTTCTCCTTGACGAGGATGCGTCGCGCGGACCGGAGCTCCGCAGCGACGAACGTCGCCTCGGTGTCCGTCGACGCGTGCCAGGTCGCTCGCGAGAAGAAGCCCAGGCGTCGGGCCACCGCCAAGTAGGTGCGCTTCTTCGGTGTCTTCAGCCTCAGCGCGCCGGGGTCGAGCTCCCCCCGCGGCGCGATGACGAGCTCGGCTGCTCCCCACGCCCCCAGCCGCTTGAGCAAGATCGGCAGGATCGCGAAGACGGGGTGGAAGACGCTGTTCAGGTACACGTAGCGCGGCTTCAGGCGAGCGGCCTCGCGCATGGTCCGAGCAACCTGCAGGAGACCGCCCGAGGAGTACCACGTCCAGGCTCCCGCGCGCGTCAGCCAGGCGTTGCTCTCCACCGGAAGTGGCGAGTCGGCGCCGTGGTCGCGGTCGGCGGTGACGATCGCGACCTTGGCGGGAGTCGCGCAGGCGTCGACCATGCCCTCCAAGGTGCGCGCCGGACCTCCGCCCAGGACTGCAGGCGGGTAGTGCGCGACGAAGCAGAGGATCTCGACGTCGTGGACGTCAGCCACCTGGGCCGTCCCACGTGCGAAGCCCGAGCCAGCCGGCGTGCCTGCCGACGGTCGACACCATGAAGCGCACGACGCGACGGCTGGTGTCGGCCACCTCGTACCCGAGGGGCATGGTCGCCGGCTCGTCACGTCCGGCGATCACAAGAGGGATCGCTCGCTCCACGTCAGCCGCATCGAGGCTCGTCATCACGATCGCGCCGGCGTCCAGCGCTTCGGGTCGCTCGATCGAGTCGCGCAAGGTGATCGCCGGGAAGCCCAGGATCGAGGACTCCTCGGAGATGGTGCCCGAGTCCGAGAGGACGCACGCGGCTTCGATCTGGAGCTTGTTGTAGTCGTGGAAACCGAAGGGCTCCAGCCAGCGGATGTCCCCCTCGACCTTCCGGCCGAGCGCCTCGATGCGGTTGCGCGTGCGGGGGTGGGTCGACACGACCAGCGGCAGACCCGTCGAACGGTGCGCCCGCTCCAGGCAGTCGAGCAGGTTCTCCAGCCGCGCCGGCGCGTCGACGTTCTCTTCTCGGTGAGCGCTGACCAGGAGGTATCCCCGCGCCGTGAGGTCGAGGCGCTCCAGCACGTCCGACCCCTCGATCCGATCGCGGAAGTGCTCCAGGACCTCACGCATGGGCGAGCCGGTGACGAGGACGCGACGAGGGTGCAGCCCCTCGGCGAGCAGGTTGCGCCGGGCGTGCTCGGTGTAGGCCAGGTTGAAGTCCGCGACGTGGTCGACCAGGCGCCGGTTGGTCTCCTCGGGGACGTTCTCGTCGAAGCAGCGGTTGCCTGCCTCCATGTGGTACGTCGGGATCCGTAGCCGCTTGGCCATGAGGACCGCGATGCACGAGTTGGTGTCCCCGAGCACGAGGAGGGCGTCAGGTCGCTCCTCGAGGAGGACCCGCTCGACGGCGATGAGCACCCCGCCCAGGACGGCACCCAGGCTCGAGGTGTCGACGTCGAGGTAGTGGTCCGGCGCGCGCAGGCCGAGGTCGTCGAAGAACACCTGGTTGAGCCGGTGGTCGTAGTTCTGGCCCGTGTGGACCAGGACGTGCTCGATCCCCTCGGTCGTCTCGAGCCGGTCGATCACCCGGGCCAACCGGATGATCTCCGGACGGGTGCCGACGACGGTCATCACCTTCATGGCAGGTCCTCCCCCGCGACGAGCTCCGGATACTGGTCGGGGTCGTTCGGGCCCAGCAGCTGGTCGCTCCAGAAGACCGTGACCAGCTCGGTGTCGCCGACGTTGCGGATGTTGTGCACCCACAGGGTCGGCATGTCGACGAACTCCGGACGATCCCCGCTGAGGCGGAAGGTCACGACCTCGTCGTGCAGCAACCGGCGCACCTCGATCTCGGCATCGCCGGCGACGACGACGAACCGCTCCATCTTGTGCAGGTGGTAGTGCTCGCCGCGCTTCTGCCCCGGCAGGGTCGTCGACGCGTACGCCATGCCGGTGCCGCCATGGGACCGGACCGTCTCGAACAGGCGGCCGCGCTGGTCCGCGTGCACCTGCGAGCCCATCGGCCACAGCTGCGGGAACGTCGCAGCACGGTAGGTGTTGAAGAGGTTGAGCTCGAAGGACGACGTGAGCGGAGGCACCTCGCCCCGCGTGGCGTAGAGCCGGTGCGTTCGCTCGAGCAGCTCGGCGACCTCGCTGATCGAGTGGGGCTCGCCCGACACGACGGTCCGTCCGTCGTCGCCCATGGCGGCGATCAGGAGCGCGGCGGCTTCCTGCGCATGCAGAAGGGGGATCTCCCGGTCGTTCGTGACCGAGGGCGTCCCGCCGCAAGCGACCTCATGGACGAACGTGGCCACGAAGGAGTTGTGGTGCGGACGTCCGTGCTCTCCGAAGATGTTGGGCAGCAGCAGGTCCTGGAAGCGTCCGCCCCTGGCGTGGACGGCGTCGGCGAGCAGGTCAGCGGCGCCGGCCTTGCCCCGACCGTAGGCGTTGTCGAGCTCGGCCTGGACCGAGTTGGCGTAGACGAGGTCGACCGGGCGATCCGCGGGCAACGCCCCGACGAGGGTCCGCGCCAACGAGACGTTGCCCTGCTCGACCTCGGCGTCAGTGTGCGCCCGGTTGACGCCGGCGACGTGCAGGACGACGTCGACGTCGGCCAGTGACCTGGCCAGGCGTGCGGGATCGGCGTAGTCGTCCCGACCGACGCGGAGCGGTTCGATGCCGTGCTTCGCGCGCAGTCGGCACGCCAGGTGCCAGCCCAGGAAGCCGAACCCACCGGTGATGGCCACTCGTGTCATGCCAGCTCCTTCCATGCCGTCTCCTTCCACGCCGCCTCCTTCCATGCCGCCTCCTTCCAGGCCTGTCGGCCGGCCGGAGCCGTCCACCGGCCGTCGAGCCAGCCACGCTGTTGCGACTGGCCGAACCACAGCAGCTCCAGTCGCCGGGCCACGCCGGCGGCGGGGGCGGACCAGCGGCCGACCACGCGACCAGCGCCCACGACGACCCGCGCGGCCGGCGTCGGGATCCTGCGGGGCTCGCGCCCGCCCAGCAAGCGGACCAGCTCGGCGGTGGTCAGTCCCTCGCTGGGATGGAGCACGACGGACGGCGGCTGCTCGTCGACCAGGGCCAGGAAGGCACAGGCGTCGGCGACGTTCTGGACGAGCACCTGGGGGGTCGGCCGGTCACCCCGTCCGGCGACGGAGGCGAGGGGCGAGGCGAGGACCCGGACGAGCTGCTGCGTGACCGGGCGGCCCGGGCCGTGCACGGACGTCGGTCGGAAGCAGACCGTGCGCTCGTTCACGGCCGACGCCAGCCGCTCGCCGAGGCTCTTGGCCTGTGAGTATGGGCTGAACGGGTGGTGGGCGCCCGCCTCGTCGAGCACGGCGATCCGTCCCTGCACAGCGGCCGAGCTGACGTGCACGAAGCGTGCGGGGTCCGGCGTCGCAGCGGCGACGACACCCGGCAGCAGCGCGTCGGCTCCGAAGAGCTCGTCACCCGACGCGGTCGCGTCCGCTCGGCCCGCGGCGTTGACCACGGCGCTGCAGCCCGCGAGCTCGTCGGCAAGCCTGTCGCGCTCCCGCTGGGACCCGGGGCTCTGCAGGTCCGCAAGGAGCGCCTCCAGGTCACGGCCTCCCGTGCTCAGGCGCGGCGCCGGGACCGGGTGCACGGTCGCGCCCCTGCCGACCAGCGCGCGTGCGACGCGCTGGCCGAGGAAGCCCGAGGCGCCGAGCAGGCCCACGATGGTCATCGCCGGCGCCTTCGTACGGCGTCCACCAGGACCGCCTCCAGACGTGCGCTCCCCGCCGCCGCCGACAGCTCGTCGGCGTAGGTCCGCCTGCCGGCCGCAGCCCAGGCGTGCCGCTCCTCGAGGCTGAGCCCCACGACACGCTGGAAGGCGGCCGCGAGCTCGTCGGGCGACTCAGGTCGCACCACCAACCCGCAGCCTGACCGTCGGACCAGGTCGGCCGCATCTCCGGCGACGGCACACACGACCGGGGACCCGGAGGCCATCGACGCCTGCAGCTTGCTCGGGATGGTGCCGCGGAAGAGGGGGAGGTCGCGCAGCGAGACCAGCTGGGCCGCCGACTCGGCCATCAGCGCGGGCATGTCCTTCAGGGGACGGCTGCCCAGGAAGATCACCCGGTCCTCGAGTCCCAGGTCGCCCGCCAGCCCTTCCAGCCTCGGACGTGCGACACCGTCCCCCACAAGCACCAGGCCTGCGGTGCTCTCCGACGGCAGGAGGGACATGGCCCTGACGGCGTGCTCCAACGCCTGGACGTCGCCGATCCCGCCGGCGTACATCACCCAGTCCCGGCCGGCGGGAAGCAGGCCCGACGCGGCGGCCGGGGTCGGCTTGAACACCTGCTCGTCGACCCAGTTGGGGATCGACACGGGGCTGACGCGGCTGCCGCGGCCGGCGATGGTCGCCGCCATGGTCGGACTGATCGCGGCCACCCCGGACGCCCGCGCGTAGAGGCGCTTGAGCAGCACCGCGAGACCGCGCTCGATCACTCGCGTCGAGTGGCTGCCGCGGACGAAGCCGCTCGCGGTGACGGTCTCCGGCCACAGGTCCTGCACGTAGAGCACATAGGGCACGCCCGCGAGCCGCTCGAGGGTCCACGCGGCCAGCCCGACCGTCGCGGGGGTGAGGTAGGTGAGCACCGCGTCGGCGTCACGCAGGACACCGGCGTTCGCGGTGGCGGACGCCGCGAACGAGCCCAGGCTGAGCGCGCGGTGCAGCGGGCTCTGATCGTGGCTGGGGACGTCGGGGACCCGGATGACCTCGATGCCGTCCCGTCGCTCCCGCAGCCGCGGCCGCATCCGGTAGCCGGGATGGATACGACCCGTGGGATAGCTGGGGAACGCGGTCAGCACCCGGAGATCGTGGCCACGCTCCGCGAGGGCGCGAGCAATCGCCGTGGGATGGGCGGCCGCCCCGGGCTCGGGCTCGTACCACTGGCTGAGCATGCCGATCTTCATGCGTGCACCGCCTTCTGGCGCGTCGCGAGCCGGGGCAGGCTCAGGTACGCCGCCGCCACGGCGACCGCGACGGTCACGGACAGCACCGGCACGTCCCGGCCGAGCCACGCGGCGAGGCAGACCAGGGCGCTGGCCAGGGCAGCGGCGGTCGCCGCACCCAGGTGGCTCCACCCCAGCCCGTCGACCAGGCGCTGGTAGACGTGCTCCCGATGCGCCTCCATCAAGGGGCGCCGACCGCGTGCGCGCTTGACCAGGACCCACGCGGTGTCGGCGCCGTAGACGACCAGTGGAGCGACCGCGAGCGGCAAGGCGGCGCCGCTCACCCAGGCCCAGGCGCACATGGACGCGATCACCAGGCCCACGCCATAGCTGCCGACGTCGCCGAGGAAGACCCGCGCCCGCGGCGCGTTCCACGGGAGGAATCCGAGCAGTGCGCCGGCCAGGGCCAACCCGAGGGTCGACAGCCCGGGCTCGTCGACCCGCCCGCCGACGTACCCGAACCACAACCCCGCCACGGTCCCGCTCAGCGCCGAGATCCCGTTGACGCCGTCCATGAAGTTGAACGCGTTGACGAAGCCGACCACCAGCACGACGATCGCCGTCAGGGTCACCCACCTGCCCGCGGTCGCCTCGACCGATTCGGCCGCCCAGGCGGCGACGCCGATGCCGGCCAGGACCTGGAGGACCAGCCGGGTGGGTCCGCTGAGTCCCCGCAGGTCGTCCACGAGGCCGACGACTGCCAGGCCCAGGCCCACCAGGAGCGGCACCCGGCCGACCTCGCCGCCCACCGCGGCTGCGACCCCGCAGGCGACCAGGAGGGCGGCGTAGACACCGATCCCTCCGCCGCGGGGAATCGGGGCAGCGTGCGAGGAGCGAGCGTTCGGCACGTCCATGACGTCGGCGCGGCGCAGGACCGGGAGGAGCACGCCCGTGAGGCCCAGCGCAGCGAGGAGCGCGACCAGGAACGGCGACATCAGCACTGCTCGAGGAGGCGCCGGAACGCCGGCATCCCCGTCAGCAGGGCCACGACACCGTCGGTGTCGAGGCGTTCCGTGTTGTGCGAGTGGTAGTCGTCGATCACCGAGTCGTGCTGGTCGTCCCCATCGAAGCCCCCGTCGAAGCCCCCGTCGAAGTAGGTCTCGTAGTTCAGGTCGCGCGCGTCGACCGCGACCTTGAAGTAGTCGCCCTGGTCCTGGCTGCGGGCCAGCTCCTCGCGCGTGGCCAACGTCTCGTAGAGCTTCTCCCCGTGGCGGGTTCCGATCACCCGGATCTTCGGCTCGGCGCCCATCGCCGATGCGACAGCGACCGCCAGGTCGGCGATGGTGCTGGCCGGCGCCTTGCGGATGAAGAGGTCGCCCGGCTGGGCGTGGAGGAACGCGTGCTCCACCAGCAGCACGGCCTCGTCCAGCGACATGAGGAACCTCGTCATGCCCGGGTCGGTCACCGTCAGCTCACGACCCTCGCGCAGCTGCTCGACGAAGAGCGGGATGACGGAGCCCCTGGACATCATCACGTTGCCGTAGCGGACGGTCGAGACGGTCGTGGCCGCCGTCGGGTTGTTACGGGCGAATGCCTGCGCGACCTTCTCCATCATCGCCTTGCTCATGCCCATGGCGTTGATGGGGTAGGCCGCCTTGTCGGTGCCGAGGCAGACGACCGACCTGACGCCGTTGGAGTTGCTCGCCTCGATGACGTTGGCCGAGCCGAGGATGTTGGTGCGGACCGCCTCGAGGGGGAAGAACTCGCAGCTCGGGACCTGCTTCAACGCGGCTGCGTGGAAGACGTGGTCGACGCCCCTGGTCGCTCGATCGACGCTGTCGTAGTCGCGGACGTCCCCGATGTAGAAGCGCATCCGCGCGTCCTTGAGCTCCCGGCGCAGGTGGTCCTGCTTCAGCTCGTCGCGCGAGAGGATCCGCACCTCGTCGACGTCTGTGTCCAGCATTCGGCGGACCATCGTCGAGCCGAAGGAGCCGGTTCCACCGGTGATCAGCACCGTGCCCTCGTTGATTGCGCTCGACGTGGCCAAGGCGTCCCACTTCCGCTCCACAGAGGTTGCTGCTTGCAAGGGCGACGATGCGCCACCGACTGCCGAACCCGGCCTGTCTCCGACGGACGTCACGTCGGTCTCCAGACCCTCAGGACCCACTCGCGAGCCTTCTGTCGCCAAAGGTCGAACGCGGCGCGCGGCACGCTGCGAAACCCTCGGCGGAGCCGCCTGACGCGTGCTCTCAGCAGGCTCTCCCCGTCGCCCCCGTGAAAGGTCCGGATCTCGTCGTCGCTCAGCAGGACGGCGCGCCAGATCAGCTGGGGCCACCGTCGCAAGGGCGAGCTACCGAGCTGGTAGATCCACGTGGACGAGCGAGGGGAGCTGACGCGCTTGTTCCACGACGCCAGCTGAGCATGGTGACCCGGCCCGGTGACCGTCCCGCTGGGCCGGCCGAGCGCCTCCAGGAACGGTCCGAGGGTCACCGCAGCGCCCGTCACCTCGGCGAAGTCCACGAGCTCGTCGAGGTCGTGCACCGACAGGGTCCGCGCGGCCCGCTGCACCAGCAGCTCCAGCTCGAGATCGTCCGTCTCCGGTCGCTTCTCACGCAGCAGGTGCAGGGCAGCGATCGCGGCGTGCGCGACACGATCGGGAGTGAGCACGGGAGCGCCCGCCAGCTCGACGGTGGTCCGGCGGCACCACAGCGCCTCGAACACCGCGTCGGGCGGCGCCAGGAAACCCGGGAAGTAGTGGTGGGCGTCGATGGAGAGGGGCCACCAGTCGTTCAGCAGGTTGACCGAGTGCGCGGGCAGGAGCGTGGGCGCCGTCGACTCCAGCGCTCGACGCCAGCCGATCTCCTCCATCATGGCGACGACCGCGTCCAGGTCCGAGGGCGCCGCCAGGACGTCGATGTCGGCGTGCGGGCGAGGGTCCCGGAGCCCGAGCACCGCGAGCGACGGGCCCTTGATCGCGAGCACGCGGAGCTGGTTGGCCTCTGCCTCGTGGTGCACGACCGCCTGCAGGAGGGGAGCCCCCTCCTCCAGCGTGATGCGGGCTGCCAGGTCAGGGCTCACGGGTCAGCACGCCTTCGTCCTCGAGCCGGTGGAGGAACCGGCTCACCTCGTCGGCGATCACGTCGGGGGCGCCGTCGAAGCGCTCGACCAGCGCGGCGACGATCGCCTCGGCCGACCGGCCGCCGTCCGTCTCGGACCAGATGGCGGCCGCCGTGCCGTCGAGGATGCGCGGAGGCTCCCCTGGCGAGGTCAGCCTGACGATCGCGACCCGCTCGCCGGAGGACACGACGGCCAGGTGTGCCTGCCGCCGCCACGTGGTCGTGTCAGCTGTCATCAGGTCACCCGACATCGGCTCTGAGCCGGGATGCCCGGCGCTTGCCCTGAGCGCGGCGCCCCAGGGAACGGCCCGGCTGCTCGGTGGTCGACGAATACCCGTAGTAGCCGCCGTACGTCCCCTGGTCGCGCCGCGAGACCTTGTTCAGGACCACACCCAAGGTGGTGGCGTCGACGGCGTCCAGGTGGTCGAGCGCCTGGCGCAGCTGCTCGTCGAGGGTGCGTCCCGCCGAGATCACGACGAAGGCACCGTCCGCGCGGGCGGTGAGCACGGCGGCGTCGGTGACCGGGAGGAGTGGTGGTGCGTCCACGACGACCAGGGCCCCGGCCGCGAGCTTCTGCAGCAGCTGCCGCATCGACTTCGAGCCGAGCAGCTCGCTCGGGTTGGGAGGGATCGAGCCGGCTGCCAGCACCGCGAGGTTGGGATGGCCGGCCGCCTGCTGGACCGCCTCGTCCAGGGCGATCCGGCCGGCCAGGACGTCGGACAGGCCGGCGCCCTCGGCGAGCCCGAAGGACGCCGCGACCGTGGGCCGACGGAGGTCGCCGTCGACCAGGACGACGTCCTCCCCCGACGTCGCCACCGCAGCCGCCAGGTTGGCGGCGACGGTGGACTTGCCGTCACCGGGCAACGGGCTGGTGACGACGACGACGCGAGGCGGGTTGTCGACGTTCATGTACATCAAGTTGGTGCGCAGCTTGCGGAAGGCCTCGGACGACGACGCCTGCTCGACGGTCGGGCCACGAAGGCCAACGGCGAGCTCGGCCCGCTGCTGCGCCTCGCGGTCCAGGCCTGGGGAGGAGGGGATCTGACCGACGACGTTGACCGAGAAGTGCTCCTCGACGCCCTCCTTGGTCCGCAGCCTGCGGTCGCTGCTGTGCCTGATGCGGGCGTAGCCGAACCCCAGGAGCACGCCCACCCCTGCCCCGAGCACGAGATTGCGGGGCGGGTTGGGCGAGACGGGTGCGGTCGGGAGCGCGGCGGTCTCGACGGGCCGCACCCGCAGGGTGCCGGCGGCCTGCTTGCCGTCGGGGTCCTCGATCGCCTGCACCTGGTTCGCGATCCCGCGCACCCACGCATCTGCCAGGCGCTGAGCGTCCTTGGGCGTGCCGGCCCGTGCGGTCACCTCGAGGTTGACCGTGTCCAGGGGCTGCTCGACGGTGATGCTGCGGACGAGTGTCGACGGGCTGACGTCCAGCCCGAGCTCGTCGATGACGTCCTGCGCAGTCGCGCGGCTGGTGGCGATCCGGACGTACGACGTCGCCCGCGACTTCGCCAGCGAGTCGTTGATCGACGCCGAGGCGGCGTCCATGGCGGGTCCGGACGAGACCAAGCCGCTGGAGTTCGCGGCGTACACCTTCGGCTGGGTCCAGGTGTAGATCCCGGCCAGGACCACGGTGGCCGCGACGATCGCTCCCACGCCGACCCAGTGCGCCCGGAGGATGCGCCAGTACTCACGCAGTTCCATGATGGCGAGGGTTCTCCTGACAGGCGTAGGGCGAACAGGTAAATAAGACGGGCGTATCACACTATAAGTCGGTCACAGGTCCTTACACTGCGACTTGTGCCGATCTCCGCGGTTTGTTCGGTCTCCCTCTCCCTGCTCGGCACACCAGTGGTCGTGCAGGTGCTCGGAAGCGGCGCGGAGGGCCTGGCCGCCGGGGTCGAGCGAGCGTGGCGGCGGTGCGTGGCGGACGCCCCTCCCGGCGTCGAGCCGCACCCCGTGACAGCGGTGCTCGACGAGGATCCCGGCGTCGTGGCCGCGGCCCAGAGCGAGGGGCACCTCGCCGGCTCCGACGAGCTGTCGATCCTCGACTGGCTGTCGAGCCGGCTCACCCTCGAGGCGATCGAGTCGAGGCTCGGCCAGCTGTGGATGTTGCACGCGAGCGCCGTCGCCGACCCAGCCACCGGCAGCGCCATCGTGCTGGTGGCACCGTCCGGCACCGGCAAGACGACGGCGGCGCGCGCGCTGGGTCAGCACTTCGGCTACCTGACCGACGAGACCGCGGCGATCGCGGCCGACGGGACCGTGCTGCCCTACCCCAAGCCCCTCTCCGTGCTCGTCGACGGCCACCGGCCCAAGCGCCAGCTCTCGCCCGACGAGCTGGGCCTGCTCCCGACGCCGACGACGGCGAGGGTCGCCGCCGTGGTGCTGCTCGATCGGCGCCGGGAACCCACCGCACCCGAGGTGACCCACGTCCGGACGATCGAGGCCCTGCCGGCGCTGGCGGAGCAGACCTCGGCCCTCAAGCGACTGCCGCGCCCCCTGCACCTCGTCGCCGAGCACCTGCACGCCGTGGGCGGGCTGCGCCGGCTCACCTACTCCGACGCCGAGGACCTGCCCCCGGTGGTGGGCGAGCTGCTCTCGGCCGGACCGGACCGCTCGTGAGGTACTCCACGACAGCCGTGCACGACGTGTACGACGACGGCGACGAGTGCGTGGTCTTCGTGGGAGACGACGTGCTCGCCCTGTCCGTCCGGGCGACAGCGGCGTACCGCGCGGTGAGCGGTGGCCATGGTTCCGTGGAGGGCGTCGCCCGGGCCTTGCAGGAGGCCCTGGGTGAGCCACCGCCGGACGTCGCCCTCCTGGACGTCACGAACGAGACGCTACGCGAGCTCGCGGAGATCGGGCTGATCAAAGGAAGCGGCCGAGGAAGAGGCTGAAGACGGGCCTGAAGCAGGGTCCGTCCGCACGAAGCCGTGCACGACAAGGGCCCGACCACTCCTCTCGGAGTGACCGGGCCCTGTCGTCCTTCGGGTGGCAGTCGTGGGCCTCAGAGGCTGACCGTCACCTCCGCGATCTCACCGACGGCCGCGTCGACGGCCGTGTCGACCGGGTCCGCCTTGGGCGCCAGTGTGCGCAGGGTCCAGGAACCGTCCGCGGCGAAGAACCGGAAGTGCCCGGTCGCCGAGGTCGGGACCTCGGCGGTGAACTCACCGGTGCGGTCGAGCAGGCGCACGTAGGCGTTCGGCACCGGCTCGCCGTCGCGCACGACCTGGCCCTGCACGACGGCTTCCTTCTTGGTGTCGACGCCGTCGAGCGACAGCCCACCGCGCGTCACGCCGCACATCAGGCCTCACCGCGCTCGTCGCCGAGGGCGATCGGGACGCCGACGAGGGAGCCGTACTCGGTCCACGAGCCGTCGTAGTTCTTCACGTTGTCCTGTCCGAGCAGCTCCTTCAGCACGAACCACGTGTGCGACGAGCGCTCGCCGATGCGGCAGTAGGCGATGGTGTCCTTGCTCCAGTCGACGCCAGCCTCGGTGTAGAGCTCCTTGAGCTCGTCGTCGGAACGGAAAGTCCCGTCGTCGTTGGCGGCCTTGCTCCACGGCACGCTGGCCGCCGTCGGGATGTGCCCGGCGCGCTGGGCCTGCTCCTGCGGCAGGTGCGCCGGAGCCATCAGGCGCCCGGCGTACTCGTCGGGGCTGCGCACGTCGACGAGGTTCTGGGTGCCGATCGCGGCGACCGTCTCGTCGCGGAAGGCGCGGATCGACAGGTCCTGCTCCTGCGCGGTGTACGACGTCGCGTCACGCGACACGGCGTCGGCCACGAGCTCGCGCGAGTCGAGCTCCCACTTCTTGCGGCCGCCGTCGAGCAGGCGGACGTCGGCGTGCCCGTAGAGCTTGAAGTACCAGAAGGCGTAGGCGGCGAACCAGTTGTTGTTCCCGCCGTAGAGGACGACGGTGTCGTCGTTGGCGACGCCGCGCTCGGAGAGCAGCGCCTCGAACTGCTGCTTGTTGACGAAGTCCCGGCGGACCTGGTCCTGGAGGTCGGTCGTCCAGTCGAGCTTGATGGCGCCCTTGATGTGACCCTTGTCGTAGGCGGTGGTGTCCTCGTCGACCTCGATGAGGACGACCTTGTCGTCGTCGAGATGGTCCTCCACCCACTGGGCGGTGACGAGTGAGCTGTCTCGGGACATGCGGTTCTCCTAGGTGGTGGTGCTGGTGCGGTGGACGGGCGGCGTCAGGCCGACCGCTGAGCGAGTACGGGTCCGGGCGCGGACGGCCAGGAGGTAGATCTCACAGCCCAGGCAGAAGCCGAAGACCGCGTTGAGCAGCGCCGCGACCAGGGCCAGGCCGGTCGCAACCAGGCCGACGATGTCGGCGCCGGCGATGAAGCCGATCAGCCCCACCACCGCGAAGCCCAGGCCCACGGCCTGCGCGAACTGCGGCGGCGTGGCGTCCTCGAGGTGGTGCGGCGCCCTGAGCCGCGGGCGGACGAGACGGCGGAACAGCCAGGCGTGCGGCGTCCGCGTCACGCCCAGGGTCGCCCCGATCCCGAACAGCACGGCCTGGATCCCGAGGAGCGCCACGGCCCAGGGGCCGGGCGCGGTCAACAGGACAGCGGCGAGCACGAGGGACGTCAGCCCCGCCGCGAGCTGCGGTGCGCGCGGGTCGATCTGCCCTCGCGTGGCCGCGGAGGCTCCCACTTGTGACAAGGGGCTCATGAAAGTCCTGACGTGAGAAGTCGAGTAATCCACTCGACAATAGCAACGGGAAACGTGGCTGCTCAGACGGACATGCGACACAGCGACGAGCGCACGCGGCAGTGATCCACCGCGCGGCGCTTGGTCAGCCAGGTCGTCGACATGACAGCCAATGTAGGGCGCGGAGTCTCCCCCGTCCGCCGGACGTCCCAAATGGTGGGACTCTTGTCCATCATCCGAGACCCGCAACGGACTCGAGCGCCACCAGCACCTGCTCACGGCGGGGGGCACCCGTCGCGCGGGTCGACTCACGCCCGTGCGCGTCGAGCACCAGCGTCGTCGGGGTCCGGACCACGCCGAGCCGGCGGACCAGCTCGAGGTGGTGCTCGGCGTCGATCTCGACGTGCGCCACTCCAGGGACGCGCTCCGCCACGAAGGCCAGGGTCTGCCGCGCAGCCCGGCAGGGAGCACAGAACGCCGTCGAGAACTGCAGCAGCGTGGCCCGCTCGCCCAGCGCATCGGCGTACTCCGTGCTGGCGAGCACGTTGACCGAGGGCCCCGGAGGAGCGCCCTCGTGAGCGCTCGCACCGCGGACCTCGTGCGTCCCGCGGAACCGTCCGTCCGACCACGCCCGCCACAGCCCGAGCGCCACCGCCGCCGCGACGGCGACGACCAACACCCAGCCTCCAGTGGTCACGCCGGTTCGAACGCTCGCGGGGCCTCGGAGATTCCTAGGCCAGGACGGACACCTCGCCCTGCGACAGCCGGGCCAGCGCCGACGTCACGACGTGGGCGTGGCCCGCGTCGGGGAGCAGGTCGAGCTCATCGAGCGCGACGTCCGGAACCGGGACGTGGTTGATCAGGGGGTGCACGGTCCGCACCGACCGGGGCTCGTCGTCGCCGAAGAGCTCCTCCTCGAGCTTCTCGCCCTGGCGCAGGCCGGTGAACTCGATGCGCACGTGCTCGCCATGCATCTCGATCAGCTGGTGCGCGACGTCGAGGATGCGCACGGCCTCGCCCATGTCGAGCACCAGCGCCTCCCGTGAGGAGCCGATCGCACCCGCCTGGACGACGAGCTGGCAGGCCTCCTCGATCGTCATGAAATAGCGAGTCACATCGGGGTGCGTCACGGTCAGCGGGCCGCCGTTCGCGATCTGGCTGGCGAACGCGGTGAGCACGGAGCCGCGGCTGCCGAGCACGTTGCCGAAGCGCACCGAGACGCTCGTCATGTCGGGCGCCAGGGCGGCGTAGGAGGCGGTGATGCGCTCGGCGAGCCGCTTGGAGTAGCCGAGCACGCTGACCGGGTTCGCCGCCTTGTCGGTGGAGATGTTGACGAAGCGCTCGACGCCGGCGGCACGAGAGGCGTCGAGGACGTTGCGGGTGCCGATGACGTTGGTCTTGACCGCCTCGGCGGGGTACTGCTCCAGCATCGGGAGATGCTTGAGCGCCGCTGCATGGAAGACGACCTCGGGACGGCGGTCCTCGAAGATCCGCGTCAACGTCGCCACGTCGCGGATGTCGCACAGCACGACCCCGTCGTCGTCGAGCAGGGCGCGCCCGCTCAGCGAGAGCTGCACCGCATGGAGAGCGGACTCGTCGCGATCCAGCATGATCAGCTGCTCGGGGGAGAAGCGGGAGATCTGCCGGCAGAGCTCGGAGCCGATGGAGCCGCCGGCGCCCGTGACCAGGATCCGCCGGCCGGTGAGATAGCCGGCGATGCCGTCGATGTCGGTGTCCAGCTGGTTGCGGCCGAGGACGTCGGTGAGGTTGAGGTCGCGCACGTCGCGCACGCCGACGCGGCCGGAGATCAGCTCGGTGCTGGCGGGGAGCACCTTCAGGTCGACCCGCAGCTCGCTGGCGACGCTGCTGATCTCGCGGACGAGAGCCTGTCCGGCGCTGGGCATCGCCAGGATCACGGTACGGACCTGGTGACGGCCGACGACGCCGCGCAGCTCGTGGGTCGACCCGCTGACGGGGACGCCGCGGATGCGCAGGTGCCGCTTGCGCGGGTCGTCGTCGACCATGGCGACGGGCTGCCAGCGTCCGTCCGGGTCGCGCAGCATCGAGCTGATCAGCTCTCGGGCGGCCTCCCCGGCGCCGACCAGCACGACGGGTTCGCTCGCGCCGCGCCCGCGGCGTACGTTCTCGGCGCGCCGCTCCGCGAGACGCCGCACAGTGGCCCGGCCCCAGCAGGCGAGCACGACGAAGCAGAGCGTGGCGATGGCCGGGACGCTGCGCGGGACGTCGATGGCGACGAGGTTGACCGCGAACACCAGGCTCCCGGCGACAGCGGCGACGGTACCGATCAGCAGCATCTCGTCGAGACTGGCCAACCGGGCACGGCCCTCGTGGAGCCGCGGTGCCATCCCGGCGACGAGGTAGACCGCTGCGATGACCACACCGACCAGCAAGGTCGGCTGCCAGCGGATGTCCGAGAGCTCCTGCATGCGCAGCACGACGGCGCTGCTGACAGCCAGGACCCACATGGCGACGTCGAAGCAGATCAGCATCGCGGTCTGCCACTGCCGCAACGTGAGCAACCTCTGCCTCATCGGGAACTCTCTAGGACGGAACGGTTCGATCGGGTGGTCCGTCACCGTCCCGAGCCGACGTTCGAACCGCTCATCACGGTAGGGGCGAGGGGGAGCGCGCGTAGCGTGCGCGGTTCATCGAGGTGAAAGTCAGTACTTCGGCTCCCACGTCCATGGAGTACTGATGCACTAGGCCCCGCGCAGGGCGCTCAGCCGCCGGCGAAGGGCGGCAGGAACTCCACGGTCTGCCCGGGAGCGACGAGCACGTCGGCGGGGTCGCGGGTGGAGACCGGCTGGTCACCCAGCAGCACCGAGCAGCCGGCCAGGACGGCTCCCAGCCGCTCCGGCCTCCCGACCAGCACCCGCTCGACCAGCTCCGCCAGCGTGAGCGGCTCGGAGGCCTCCACCCTCACCTCCGCAACGCCTGCGGCGGCTCGCGCAGCAGCCCAGAAACGGACCGAGACGGCCGTCGCAGCGGTCTCATGTTCGTCGGGCGCACGGTCGGTGGAGGGCATCGCCGGATATTCTTGCCCATCGCGCCTGACGACTAGCAGGGACCGAGGAGGCACATGAGCACGCTGCTGCTGCTCACCAGCGCCCTCCAGCCGTCGGTGGAGGTGCTGCCCGGCCTCGCGCTGCTGGGGCACTCGGTCAAGATCCTCCCGGCCCAGGGCAGCGCCCTCCTCGACGCCCCTGACAGCGACCTGCTCCTCGTGGACGGCCGTCAGGAGCTCGCCCACGCGCGCGACCTGTGTCGCCTCATCCGCACGACCGGCACCGACGTCCCGGTCCTCCTCGTGGTCACCGAGGGCGGGCTCGCCGTCGTCGCGCACGACTGGGGGATGGACGACGTCGTCCTGCACACCTGCGGGCCTGCCGAGCTCGAGGCCCGCATCCGGCTGGCCATCGGTCGCCTCAACGCCCGGCGCGACGCCAACGACCCCGAGTCGCACGTGATCCGGACGGGCGAGGTCACGGTGGACGAGGCGACCTACACCGCCAAGATCAGCGGCCGCCCGCTCGACCTGACCTTCAAGGAGTTCGAGCTGCTGAAGTTCTTGGCCCAGCACCCGGGCCGGGTGTTCAGCCGTCAGCAGCTGCTCTCCGAGGTCTGGGGCTACGACTACTTCGGCGGCACCCGCACCGTCGACGTGCACGTCCGGCGCCTGCGCGCCAAGCTCGGCCCCGAGAACGAGACCCTGATCGGCACCGTCCGCAACGTCGGTTACCGCTTCGTCCTGCCGGCCAAGGAGCGCGCGGACCAGCCGGCCGTCGCGACCGAGCACACCGACGCCTGACCTGTCGTGACCAGCTCGATGCCCGACCTGCGGGCCGTCGCCGAGATCTCGGCCGCGGCGGCCGCCACCGACGGCGTCGAGCCTCTCGATGAGGCGACGTGGCTCGCGCTGCGCCACCCCGAGCAGCACGAGATCGACCTGGTCGTCACCGAGCACGGCTTCGCCGTCGTCCTCGACGGCTCGCTGAGCGTGGTGGTGCGGCCCGGCTCACGCCGCCAGGGGTACGCCGCCGCGCTGCTCGACGCCGTGCTCCCCCGCCATCCGGGGCCGCTCGACGCGTGGTCGCACGGCAACCACCCGGGTGCCGCGGCCCTGGCCGCCCACCACGGCTTCGACAGGGTGCGTGACCTCTGGGTGATGCGCAGGCCGGCGCGGCCGGCGCCCGCGCCCCACCTCCCGCCGGGCGTGACGATCCGCGGCTACCACCCCGGCGACCGCGACCAGCTGCTCCGCGTCAACGCGGCGGCGTTCGCGAGCCACCCCGAGCAGGGCGCCATGGACAGCGCCGACCTGGCCGCCAGGATGGCCGAGCCGTGGTTCGACGCCGACGACCTGCTCGTCGCCGTCGACCCCGACGGCGTCCTCCTGGGCTTCCACTGGACCAAGGTGCACTCACGCGAGGTCGGGGAGGTCTACGTCGTCGGCGTGGCCCCCGAGGGCCAGGGCCGCGGCCTCGGCCGGCTGCTCACCGCCGAGGGCCTGCACCACCTCGCCGAGCGCGGGGTCGACGAGGTGCACCTCTACGTCGAGTCCGACAACGCGCCGGCCATCGCGGTCTACGAGAAGGCCGGCTTCACCCACACCCCCGCCGACACCCACGTGATGTACGCGCGGAGGTAGGGCACTGTCGACCTAGCGAAGCTTGGGCCGCACGTGCAGCCCGACCTCGGGGTCGACCAGCACCTCCTGCGCCGCAGGCAGCCCGTCGACCTCGAGCTGGACGTCGAGCGGCACGTTGCGCTTGACCAACGCCAGTGCGATCGGGCCGAGCTCGTGATGGCGTGCGGAGGTGCCGACGAAGCCGACGCTGCGACCGTCGTGGAGCAGCTCGGCCCCGACGGCGGGCAAGCGGTTCTCCGAGCCGTCGAGGTGCAGCAACGTCAGCCGGCGCGGCGGCCGGCCGAGGGTGTGCACCCGCGCCACCGTCTCCTGCCCTCGGTAGCACCCCTTGTCGAGGTGCACCGCGGGGCCGATCCACCCGGCCTCGTTGGGGATCGTGCGATGGTCGGTGTCGAGCCCCAGTCGCGGCTCGCCGCGGGCGATGCGCAACGCCTCGAAGGCCCACAGCCCGGCGGCCGGGCCGGCTGCGGCGGCGTACGTCGCCAGCTGGTCGCGCGGGACCAGCTCGTACGCCGCGTAGGGCCCGCCGTCGACCGGGTCGGTCCCGTCGCGCGGGCGCCACGTGACGGCGAGCTCGGACGTCGCCTCCGCGACCTCGACGCGCATCATGAAGCGCATCCGGTCGAGGAACTGCACCAGCGCCGCGGCGGCGCCGGGCTCGGTGTGCGCGAGGAACGCCTCGCCGTCGTCGTACCCGTAGAACGCGTGCTCGACGTGGCCCTGCGGGCTGAGCACCAGCACGCCGGTCCACTGCCGTGGTGGCAGGTCCGTGAGGTGCTGGGTCGTGAGCGAGTGCAACCAGGTGAGCCGATCGGGCCCGCTCACCCTGATCACGTCGCGGTGGGAGAGATCGACGAACCCCTCACCCCGGGCCAGCGCTATCTGCTCGCCGTAGAGCGATCCGTAGTGCGCGGCGACCCCGGCGTCGACGCCCTCGGCGGCGACGGCGCCGGGCAGGGAGAGCAGGGGGCTCGTCACGACCCGTCCTCCGAGGAGCAGTCCGCGCAGTGACCGAAGACGGTCAGGTGACCGACGTCGACGACGAAGCGGTGCTCCTGGCGCAGGGCTGCAGTCAGGGTGGCGAGCATGTCCGGGTCAACAGACACGACCTTCTGGCAATTCCTGCAGACGATGTGGAAGTGCTCGTGGTCGGTGACGGTGTGGTACGTCGGCGCCCGGTCGCTGATGTGGGCGTGCCTGACCAGCCCGAGCTGCTCCAGCACCTCGAGCGTGCGGTAGACGGTCGAGGCGTTGACGGCGTTCGAGTGCTTGCGCACCTCGGCGAGCACGGCGTCGGGGGTGGCGTGGCCGAGCGTGTCGACGGCCGCCAGGATCAGCTCGCGTTGCGGCGTGAGGCGGTAGCCGCTGCTGCGGAGCTTGGCCTGCAGGTCGCTCATCGGCTGCTCACGCTCGCTGGAGTCGCGCCCAGAGGTGCGGTTGGAGCGGCTGGCCGACGGCCGACATGTCGTAGGCGTAGAGAAGGTCGCCCTCGACGTTGCCGTAGAGCCGGTGGCCCGCGGTGACCTCCTTGGCCGACTCGGTGCGGGCGATCGCGTCGGTCGCCAGCTCGAGCTTGCCGTCACCGGCCTCGCCGTACCAGATCTCGGCGAAGCCGGTGTGGTGCGCCAGCACGAGCTCCATCTTGCCCTCGGGACGACATCGCAGGAAGCCGGTCTCGATGGCTGCCTCGCGCACCTTCTCGTTGTTCTCGTCGACGATCCAGGCGCGCGCCATGTAGTGGAAGAACGGGCGGCCGTCATGCGCGAAGATCAGCTCCTGGCCGTACTCGTAGGGCTCGATCGTCGGGTAGTCGCCGCGGCCGTTCCCGCGCCACGTGCCGAGCATCCACGCGACCGGCCCGCAGTCGGGATGCAGGTTGTCGGGCAGCTCGAACATGGCTCCACACTAGTGTCACGGGATGGTTCGTTCACTCGTCGTCAAGGTCACCTGCGGGACCGAGGAGCCCGAGCGGCTCAACCAGGCCTTCACCGTCGCCGCCGCGGCGGTCGCCTCCGGGGCGGAGGTGTCGCTCTGGCTCACCGGGGAGGCCGCCTGGATGGGCGTGCCCGGTCGGGCCGAGGAGTTCTCGCTCCCGGAGGCCGCCGCGCTGGCCGACCTCCTCTCGGCCGTGGTCGGGGCCGGACGCGTCACGGTCTGCACCCAGTGCGCGGCCCGCCGCGGCATCGGGGAGGGCGACCTGCGCGAGGGCGTCCGCATCGCAGGGTCGGCGGCCTTCGCCGAAGAGGTGCTGGCGGACGGAGTGCAGGCGCTGGTCTACTGACCGCGTCGCTGGTCGAGCGGCGAACGGAGCGAGCGTTCAGTCAAGGCCGACGATCATCCGTCGTTCACGTTCCAGTGCCACACTCTCTGGCATGCCGGAGAGCCTCGACCTGCAGCACCGCGCGTCCAGCACGCGCGACGACGGCCCCGAGGGCGACGCGCTCTACGGCCATCCGACGGAGACCTTCGACGTCGAGCCGCCCTACGAGCCGGACGACGCCGAGCTGGCGGCGGTCGAGAAGTACGACGACCGTTTCCTCGACCGCGAGCTCTCCTGGCTGCAGCTGAACCAACGCGTCCTCGAGCTGGCCGAGGACGAGACGCTGCCACTCCTGGAACGGGTGCGCTTCCTGGCGATCTTCGCCAGCAACCTCGACGAGTTCTTCATGGTCCGGGTGGCGGGTCTCAAGCGCAGGATCGCGGCCGGAGTGGCCGTGCGGGCGGCGTCCGGGCTGCTCCCCCGTGAGATCCTCGAAGGACTGTGGGCGCGCAGCCGCGAGCTGATGGAGCGGCAGTCCGCGCTCTTCCGCGAAGGGATCGTGCCGGCCCTCGCCGAGCAGGACATCCGCCTGGTCCGCTGGGCCGATCTCGACCGCGACGAGCAGAAGATGGCCAAGCGTCACTACAAGGAGCGCGTCTTCCCCGTCCTGACGCCGCTCGCCGTCGACCCGGCGCACCCCTTCCCCTACATCTCCGGCCTGTCGCTCAACCTCGCCGTCCTGGTGCGCAACCCGAAGACCAAGACCGAGCACTTCGCACGGGTGAAGGTGCCGCCGATCTTCGACCGGTTCGTGCCGCTGGGCAACCAGCGCTTCGTGCCGCTCGAGGACGTCATCGGCGAGCACCTCAAGCGCCTCTTCCCCGGCATGGAGGTGCTCGGCTCCCACACCTTCCGGGTCACCCGCAACGAGGACCTCGAGGTCGAGGAGGACGACGCTGAGAACCTCCTCAAGGCCCTCGAGAAGGAGCTGCTACGACGCCGCTTCGGCCCGCCGGTGCGCCTCGAGGTCGAGGAGTCCATCGACCAGCGGGTGCTCGACCTCCTGATCTCCGAGCTCGGCATCCGTCCGGAGGAGGTCTTCAAGCTCCCGGGACCTCTCGACCTGACCGGGCTGCACGTCATCGCCGACCTGGGCCGCGAGGACCTCAAGTACCCCGCCTTCGTGCCGACCACCCACGCCCAGCTCGCCGAGGTCGAGTCCGCCTCACCGGTCGACGTCTTCGAGGCCGTACGCCGCCACGACGTGCTGCTGCACCACCCCTACGACTCGTTCGCCACCTCCGTGCAGCGCTTCATCGAGCAGGCGGCTGCCGACCCGCACGTGCTGGCGATCAAGCAGACGCTCTACCGCACCTCCGGTGACAGCCCCATCATCGATGCGCTCGTCGACGCGGCCGAGTCCGGCAAGCAGGTGCTCGTGGTCGTCGAGATCAAGGCGCGCTTCGACGAGCAGGCCAACATCCGCTGGGCGCGCAAGCTGGAGCAGGCCGGCTGCCACGTCGTCTACGGGCTCGTCGGCCTCAAGACCCACAGCAAGCTCTCCATGGTGGTGCGGGACGAGGCGCTGTACGGCGCCGGCATCCGGCGCTACACACACATCGGCACCGGCAACTACAACCCCAAGACGGCGCGCCTCTACGAAGACCTCGGACTCCTCACCGCCGACGACGCCATCGGCGAGGACGTCGCCCACCTCTTCAACAACCTCTCAGGGCTCTCGCTCAACACGACCTACGACTCGTTGCTCGTGGCGCCGGAGTCGGTGCGCGACGGGCTCGTCGACCGCATCCACCGCGAGATCCAGCACCACCAAGCAGGTCGGCCGGCGCGCATCCGCTTCAAGGCCAACGCGATCGTCGACGAGGGGGTCATCGACGCGCTCTACCTCGCCTCGCAGGCGGGCGTCCCGGTGGACCTCGTCGTCCGCGGCATCTGCAGCCTGCGCCCCGGCGTACCCGGTCTCTCCGAGACGATCCGGGTGCGTTCGATCCTGGGGCGCTTCCTGGAGCACAGCCGGGTCTACTGGTTCGCCAACGGCGACCCGGAGCATGTAGCCGAGAGCTGGATCGGGTCGGCCGACATGATGCACCGCAACCTCGACCGCCGCGTGGAGGTGCTGGTCCGGATCCCCGGTGAGGACAACTCGGGAGAGATCGGCCGCCTGCTGGACCTGCTCCTCGACGAGGAGACGGCGGCCTGGGAGCTCCAGTCCGACGGAGGCTGGGTGCGCAATGACGGCACCCGCCACCTGCACGAGGCACTGATCGCCGAGCAGCGCCGCCGCCGATCCTGAGGCTGTCCGGTCCGGTCCGGTGACCGGACGGCGTACGCCGACCCAACCGCGAGTTGCCGTCCGGTGACCCGATGGCCCTAGGCTGTTCGCGGCCCTGACCCCTTGACCTGGAGTTCCCCTGTGGCTTTTCGGTTCCGACCGGTCGATGCCTCGTTCTACGACCTCTTCCGCGAATCTTCCGAGCACCTCGTGGTGGGTGCTGACCTGTTGGCCGAGATGCTGGCCGCCGAGGATGTCGACCGCGAGGACGTCGCCCGCCGGATGCGCGAGGCCGAGCACGCGGCCGACGAGACCATGCACGCGATCGTCAAGCGGGTGAACTCCACCTTCGTGACGCCGTTCGACCGCGAGGACATCTACTCGCTGGCGTCCGGGCTCGACGACATCATGGACATGATGGACGAGGCCGTCGACCTGATCCTGCTGTACGAGGTCAAGCACATGCCGGCCGAGCTCTCCAACCAGGTCGAGGTCATCCAGCGCTGCGCCGAGCTGACCCGCGAGGCGATGCCGCGGCTGCAGTCGATGGGCGCCCTCGAGGAGTTCTGGATCGAGATCAACCGCCTCGAGAACCAAGGCGACAAGAGCTACCGCCGCACGCTCGCCAACCTCTTCAGCGGCGACTTCAAGGCCATCGAGGTCCTCAAGCTGAAGGACATCGTGACCTCGCTGGAGGGCGCCATCGACGCCTTCGAGAAGGTCGCCAACATCATCGAGCAGATCGTGGTCAAGGAGTCCTGACCCGATGGAATTGGCGATCGTCATCGCCGTGGTCGTCGTCGCCCTGGTGTTCGACTACACCAACGGCTTCCACGATGCCGCGAACGCCATCGCGACCTCGGTCTCGACGAGGGCGCTGACCCCGCGCGTCGCGCTGGCCATGGCCGCGGTGATGAACTTCGTGGGCGCCTTCCTGGGCCAGGAGGTCGCCAACACTGTCGGGTCGGTCATCTCGCCGCCGTCGGGCACCCACGGCCTGGTCGTCGTGATGGGCGGCCTGATCGGCGCGATCACGTGGAACCTCATCACGTGGTACTTCGGGCTGCCGTCGTCGTCGTCGCACGCCCTGATCGGCGGCCTGGTCGGCGCGGCGGTGGCGTCCGGCACGAGCGTGGCCTGGTCGACGGTGGTCGACAAGGTGCTGCTGCCGATGATCGCCTCGCCGCTCTTCGCCTTCTCCGCCGGCTTCGTGCTGATGCTGGCGATCATGTGGGGCTTCCGGCGCGCCAACCCGCACAAGGTGGGCCGGGGCTTCCGGATCGCCCAGACGGTCTCCGCGGCGGCCATGGCGCTCGGCCACGGCCTGCAGGACGCGCAGAAGACGATGGGCGTGATCTTCCTGGCGCTCCTGACCGGTGGCTTCGTCGGAGCTGACGACGACCTGCCGTTCTGGGTCATCTTCGTGTCCGCCGCCGCGATCTCGCTCGGCACCTACTCCGGCGGCTGGCGCATCATGCGCACCCTCGGCCGCCGCATCATCGCCCTCGACCCGCCGCGGGGCTTCGCGGCCGAGACGGTCGCGGCCGGCGTCCTCTACACCACGGCCTTCGTCTACGAGGCCCCCATCTCGACCACCCATACCATCACCTCGGCCGTGATGGGCGTCGGCGCCACCAAGCGCTTCTCGGCCGTCCGCTGGGGCGTCGCGCGGTCCATCCTGACCGCCTGGGTGCTGACCTTCCCCGCTGCCGGTCTCGTCGCTGCTGCGGCGTACTGGGTCTGCCACTTCCTGCTCGAGGTCGTCGGCTGACCGGCCACGGTCAGCGTCAGTCGAGCGCCAGCGCGTAGCCCCGGCCGCGGACCCTCCTGATGCGCGCGGTGCCCTCGAGCCTGCAGCGCAGCCGCGCGACGTGCACCGCGAGGGCGTTGTCGAGGATCAGCCCTCCCCCCGGTCGCCGTGCACCTCACGGCGAACGCACGTGCGTCGAGCTCCAAGGGACCGACGACGACGAGCGCGGCGTCGTGCAGCGGGTAGCAGGTGGCTTGGCCCGAGCGCTCCGCCCATGTGGTCCTCAGCCGAAGCGGCCAGAGATGTAGTCCTCGGTGCGTCGATCGCTCGGGTTGGAGAAGAGCGTCTTCGTCCGGTCGAACTCCACGAGGAGCCCGGTGCGGTTGCCCGTGGTCTCGTCGGCCTTGGCGGTGAAGAAGGCGGTGCGGTCGGAGACGCGCGCCGCCTGCTGCATGTTGTGCGTCACGATGATGATCGTGTAGTCCGAGCGCAGCTCCATCATCAGGTCCTCGATCCGCGAGGTGGCGATCGGGTCGAGTGCCGAGCACGGCTCGTCCATCAAGATCACGTCCGGCCTGGTCGCGATGGTGCGGGCGATGCACAGGCGCTGCTGCTGACCGCCCGACAGGCCGTACGCCGACTGCTTGAGCTTGTCCTTCACCTCGTCCCACAGTGCCGCGCCCCGGAGCGCCTGCTCGACGAGGTCGTCCATGCTGTCGACCTTCATGCCCGTCACGCGCGGGCCGTAGGCGATGTTGTCGAAGATGGACTTAGGGAACGGGTTGGGCTTCTGGAACACCATGCCGATGTGCGTCCGCACCGCGATGGGGTCGACGCCGCGGTCGTAGATGTTCTTGCCGTGGTAGGTCACCTCGCCCTCGACGCGGGCGCCGGCGACGAGGTCGTTCATCCGGTTCAGGCATCGAAGCACCGTCGACTTGCCACAGCCGGAGGGTCCGATGAGGGCGGTGATCTCGTTCTTGCCGAAGCGGAGGTCGACGTCGTGGACGGCGTGGAAGTCGCCGTAGAAGACGTTGAGCTTGTTCGCCTCCATCACGGGCTCGGGCGGGAGCTCCGGGAGCGTGCCCTGGTCCTCGCCGGCGACCGACGTCATCAGGTCCTCCTGGGGGTCCTTCGGCCGCGTGCTGAACGTCGCGGGGGTGGTTGCCACGGGTGCTCCTACCAGGATCTCTGGAACTTGTTGCGGATGAAGATGGCCAGGGCGTTGAGGCCGAGGATCATGACGAGCAGCACGATGATCGCCGCGGACGCCGCCTCTCGGAGCTCGGCTTGGGACTGCGACGTGAGCGAGTAGATCTGCATCGGCAGGGCCGTGATCGGGCTCAGGACACCCGTCGGGCTGAAGAGAAGCGAACCCGCGAGGCCGACGACGATCAGGGGTGCGGCCTCACCGATGGCGCGCGACAGGCCGAGGATCGTGCCGGTGGCGATGCCCGGGACAGCTGATGGAAGGGTCTGCCGCCAGGTCGTCTGCCAGACGGTCGCCCCCAGAGCGAGCGATCCCTGCCGGATGTCCTGAGGGACCGAGCGGACGGCCTCCCGCGTGGTGATGATGATGACCGGGAGGATCAGCAGGGCCAACGCGATCGCGCCCCCGAGCACGATTCCGGTCTGCTGGAAGCCGATGAGCGCCATCACGGCAACCGCGAGGAGTCCGTAGATGATCGACGGCACGGCGGCGAGGTTCTGCAGGTTCAGCTCGATGAGCCGGTTGTACCAACGGTCCTTGTCGGCGAACTCCTCGAGGTACAGAGCTGCCGCGATGCCGAGCGGCACCGCCATCAGGGCGGTGAACGCCATCAGCCACAGCGACCCGATGATGCCGGCTCGGAAGCCGGTCGTCTCGGGGCGCACCCGGGAGGAGTAGTCGGTGATGAGAGCGGCGTCGAACCGGCCGGCGCCCTGGATCGCGGTGTCGACGATGAGCGCGACCAGGACCATGACGCCGAAGAAGAGGGAGAACCACAGCAGCGCCAGGAAGATCAGGGACCGAGGCGTCCGGTCCCGGCTCCTTCCCGTGGCGACCACGCTCGCTGTGACCTCGCGGGCGGTGGTCGAGGCGACACTCATCAGTAGACCTGCCTGTAGCGACGGACGAGCGCGATGCTCACGATGTTGATGACCAGGGTCATCACGAACAGCAGCAGCCCGACGGCGAACAGCGCGTTGTACTCGACCGAGCCGACGGGGTTCTCACCTCCGGCGGTCTGCGCGATGAACCCGGTCATCAGCTGCATCCCCTCACGCGGGTCGGCACTGAGGTTCTTCTGTGCCCCCGACGCGAGCGCGACGATCATGGTCTCCCCCACTGCTCGCGAGAGCCCGAGGACGATCGCGGCAGCGATCCCCGACAGGGCAGCGGGAAACACGACACGCAGGGTGGTCTGCATCCGGTTGGCACCCATCGCGAACGATCCCTGCCGCATCGCCTGCGGAACGGCCGACATGGCGTCCTCGGCGAGCGACGCGATCGTCGGGATGATCATCACGCCGAGCACGAGACCCGCGGAGAGCGCGTTGGTGAAGTTGACGTCGAGGTCGAGGATGCCTTGCAGCAGCGTCGGCGTCACGAAGGTCAGCGCGAAGAAGCCGTAGACGACCGACGGGACACCGGCCAGCAGCTCGACGGTGGGCTTCAGGAGCTTCCGGGCCCGCCGGGACGCGTACTCGGACAGGTACATCGCAGCACCCAGGCCCAGCGGGATGGCCACCAGCAGCGCGATGACGGTGACCATCAGGGTTCCGGCCACGAGCGGGAGGACGGCGAACCGACCCCCGGTCGCGAAGAACTCGCCGAACGGAACCTGACCGAAGAAGTGCAGCACGGGCTCGATCAGCGCGATGAGGATCCCGATCGTGATGACCACGGACAGCATCGCCGAGAGCATCAGAACCGTCTCGATGACCCGTTCGCCCGGGCGCGACCTGCCACCGAGGTTGGGCGCCGCAGACGGGCCCGTCCCGGAGGGCGAGCCCGCTGCGGCAGTGCTGATGCTGCTCATGGCGGCGTCAGGAGTCCTTCTGTCGACGTGCGGCGGTGCTTCAGGACGCGATGCCCTCGAGGTTCGACTGCGTCTCGGCGTACAGGTCGTCGCTCAGCGGGATGAACTGGCCGACCTCGGCGATCTCGGCGAGGTTCTCGATGTAGAAGTCGACGTACGCGGCGACCGCAGGGTTGTCGTTGTACTTCGCGTTGTTCACGTAGATGAACAACGGCCGCGCCAGTGGGGTGTACTCGCCTGCCTGAGCGGTCTCGGCGGACGGCTCGATGCAGCCGTTCCCGTTGTCGATCGCGAGAGCCTTGAGGCTGTCGGCGTTCTCCTCGTAGTAGGTGTAACCGAAGTAGCCGGTGGCGCCCTCGGTGCCGGCCACGCCCTGGACCAGGACGTTGTCGTCCTCAGAGGCCTCGTAGTCGTCACGGGTCGCCTCCTCCTCGGAACCGATCACGTCGTTGGCCATGTAGTCGTAGGTGCCGGAGTCGGTGCCGGGGCCGAAGAGAGCGACCTCCTGGTCGGGGAAGCTCGGGTCGAGCTGGTTCCAGTTCGTGACATCGGAGCCGGGCTCCCACAGCTGGATCAGCTGACCGGTGGTCAGGCAGTCGACGGCGAGGTCGGGGTGGACGACGACGGTCAGGGCGTCGGTCGCGACCTGGAGCTCGGTGTACTCGATGCCCTTCTCCTCGCACGCCGCGACCTCGTCGTCCTCGATGGGACGAGAGGCGTCGGAGATGTCGGTCTCCTCGTTGCAGAAGCGCTCGAAGCCTCCGCCGGTGCCGGCCTCGGAGACGGCGACCTTGACGTCGGGGTTCTCCTCGTTGAGGAGCTCTTGAGCGGCGCTGCTCATCGGGAACACGGTCGACGAGCCGTCGACGACGACGTTGCCGCTGGCGCCACTCGAGCCGTCGTCGTCGCCGGCGTCCGCGCCACCGCAAGCGGCCAGGGCGAGCACGGCGACCATCGCGATCGGCGCGAGGAAGATCTGGGTCTTTCGCTTCACAGGGAAAGTGCCTCTCGAGTAAGGGCGCACCGCAGACGAGCGCCCAACTGTCCTGTTGACATCAGTGACGCTAGGGAGCCCCGATGGCCGCGAGACCTGTCGACCCTGAACGGAAAGTGAACAAACATGAAGCAGTGCGCGGTGGCGCGTATCTCAGGTCACACCCGCACCGGGGGCGCGCCCGCGGGGAGCCTCAGGGACGGTGCTGCTCGACCGCCGTGACGCGACCCTTGCGGTGGTGCACGACGATCAGTCCGCCGGGCTCGAGCTTGACCTTCTCCAGGCCCAGCGCCTCGAAGACATGGGGCAGGACCGGCCGGTGTGTGCACAGCACTGCGCCGGCGCTGGCGTCCAGCAGGTCCTCCACCACCTCGTCCACGCTCGACTTGGTCGCGTCCTCCTCGGACAGCCCGTCGTGGAGGCCGACGTCGAAGCCGGTGAGCGCGGCGTACGGCGCCACGGTCTGCACGCAGCGGATGCTGCTCGAGCTGGCGACCGTCGTGACGTCGTAGGCCGCCAGCAGTGGCACGAGCCGCTCCGCCTGCACCGTCCCCGTCTTGAGGAGCGGCCGCAGCCGGTCGTCCTTGCGCCAGGACTTGCGGGCGCGGGCGTCGCCGTGCCGGAGCACGAGCAGTGCCTGCGTCTTCTCGCGTCGCTTCACCGCCTCGTCGAGGGTGTCGCGGTCGAACGAGTAGGTCAGCTTCTCGGCCGCCTCCCGCACGGATATCCAGACGAGGTCGTCGATCTCGGCGTTCACGAGGTAGCCGCTCACGTCGTCGTCGCCGACACACCGGCCGACCCAGTAGTGCACGACCTTCGTGCGCCCGCCCGCCACGAGGTAGGACTGCGGGGTCAGCGGCGCGCCGAGCCGGACGTGCAGCCCGGTCTCCTCGGCGGCCTCGCGCACGGCAGCGGCGGTGATGTGCTCGCCGGGGTCGAGCTTGCCCTTGGGGAAGGACCAGTCGTCGTAGCGTGGTCGGTGCACGAGGAGGACCTGCTGCCCTCTGCGCAGGACCACGGCTCCCGCGGCGATCACGTCGCGTGTCCGCGGGCTCGGCGGCTCGGGCATGATCCGTAGTGTCACATCACGCAGCCCGAGACGGGAGAGGCGGTCCGCCGATGGTCCTGGACCGACCGACGGTCAGGTCCCGGTCGCGGCTGGTCGTGGCTCTTGTGACGGTCACCCTCGTCCTGGCTGCCGCGGCGCTCGTCGCGTGGCGGACCCTCGAGCGCGGCACCGACTTCTCGGAGGCCGTCGCCCTGGCTCCGGCCGGCACCGAGCGGGTCGGCTGGACCGACTGGGCGGCGGTCCGGGACGGCGACGAGCCGGGGTCTGCCGCCGACCTCGACCGGATGCTCGAGGCGGCGTACGACTCCGACCTGGACGCCGCGTCGGCCCTGGTGACCTCGGCAGAGACGCTGCGCGACCGCTTCGAGGTGTCCCCCGCGAACCTGGACTGGGAGCTGTTCACGCAGTCGGCCGAGGGTGCCGCGCTGCTGCTGCGGCTCCCGGAGGGCTATTCCTTCGACGACCTCGGCGACCGGCTCGCGTCGCTCGGCTTCACCAGGCCGCACTCCGAGACCGGCGTGTGGCGGGGCGGTGCCGACGTGGTGGCCACGATCGGGGCGCTGACGCCACAGCTCCAGCACTGGGTCCTGCTCGAGGACGACGGACTCGTCGTCACGTCGGACACCCCGGAGTACGCCGCCGCGGCGGCCGCCGCGGCCCGCGGCGAGGGGGAGCGCGTACAGGGGCTCGAGGACGTGGTCGACGCGACCGGTGCGCCGGTCTCGGCGCTGGTCTACGCCGCGGCGTACGCCTGTGAGCGGCTGGCGATGGCGCAGGCCGACGGCCGCGACCAGGACCAGGCGGCCGAGCTGGTCCGCGCGGCCGGCGGGGTGAACCCGCTGACCGGGTTCGCGCTCTCCACGCAGCCCGACGGCGACGTGCGCGTGGTGATGTCGTTCGAGACGGAGGACCAGGCGCGCGCGAACGCGGACTCCCGCGCGATCCTCGCAGCCGGGCCTGCGCCCGGTCAGGGAGGCGACTTCACCGATCGGTTCTCGGTGTCCTCGGCGACCGCCGAGGGGCGGGTGGTCGTGCTCGCGCTCCAGCCGGTCGACGGCGTCTCGGTCGTGTCCGACCTGGGTGCCGGTCCGGTGCTGTTCGCGACGTGCTGAGGACGATGATCGGGCCGCGGGGGGGTGCAGGGGATACCGTCAGTCGACGCCGATGCCGAGGATCTTGTCGATCTCCTCGTCGGTGAGACGCCCGTCGGCCTCGCTCGCGGCGATGATGAGGTTGGTGGTCAGCTCCACCTCGCCCAACAGGTCGCTGTCCTCGAGCGTGACGTCGAACTGGTCGTGCACGCGGACTCCCTCACTTCGCGGCGGACTCTGCTCTGGGTAGAGCACCGTTCACCATCTTCCCACTTGAGCGACTGCTCAAACCCCCCGGTTCACTGACGATGGTAGGGAGATTTGCCTTCGTTCGGGAGGTTTGGCCGAGGTCCGGTTGTCGGCGTGCCGTCCCGGGCGCCGCGTCGGAGCCGCGGGGGACAAATGGGACGAGGCCCCATCCAGTCGGACGGGGCCTCGTAGGTGTGGCGAGATCAGACCGGGCGAACGTTCTCCGCCTGCGGGCCCTTGGGGCCCTGGGTCACGTCGAACTCGACCTTCTGGTTCTCGTCGAGGGACTTGTAGCCCTGCGTCTGGATGGCCGAGTAGTGCACGAAAACGTCGTCGCCGCCGTCCTCCTGCGCGATGAAGCCGAAGCCCTTCTCAGCGTTGAACCACTTCACGGTGCCTTGAGCCATGTTGCTCTGTACTCCTGTTTTCGGAACGAGAGCCGCCACTTCGGCGACCCGCACCAGATGCGGTGACACGTCGCTCCGACTTGCGTACTGGCTTGCACACGAGAAGAAACGCCGTTGGCTCACAAACTCCGCGGGCGTCGACCTGCTGGAACTTGCACCTGCTGCGGTCCAGACATTACCAAGAACCGGCCCGTCGCCAAGGATCGGTGAGAAGTTGTTCTGCGGTAGTCCACTCCTCGGCCGCCCGGCCGTGCCTTCGCTAGGCCCGGCGAAGCCTCGGCGATACTGTCCAGGGCTGACGTGCGGGCCTCTAGCTCAATTGGCAGAGCAGCGGACTTTTAATCCGTTGGTTCAGGGTTCGAGCCCCTGGAGGCCTACCGATCACGGGATTTCGCCTCGGGCGCGCCCGCGGAGACGTCTCCCACGTGTCCAGACGTGCGGGGAGCCATATTGACGAACTCGCCCCGAGGCGGCCCTCGCGGGTCTAGATTTTACGTGTGAGTGATCGCTCGGGAAGCAGCGAGCCTGCTTCTGACCTCTTCGACCGCTGGATGGCGAGTCGACCTGCGCCGGCTCCGGAGGAGCCGGCCGAGGAGAGCGCCCCCGCACCGGCGGCTGACACGAACGGTCAGGAAGCCGCGGCCCCGGGGTCGTTCAGGTCGCGCCTGCTCGGCCGTCGGGACCCCTACGACGAGGCGTACGAAGCGCTCGCGCTGGAAGCGCCGACCCCGGCCGGAGCCGCCATCAACGCGCCCGCAGCCCGCGTCGCACCGCCCGAGCCCACCGTCCCTCGCCCGATGCCGGCGCCCGACCCGGTGGCCCGGTCCGTGGAGCCGGAGCCTCTTCCCACGCGGCCGACCGCCCAGCCCGAGCCGGAACCGGAGGGGCAGTTCACCTCGTGGCTCCAGCGTTCGGTGCCGAACCCGTCGACCATTGAGGTGCCGGCGGCCGACCCGCTCCCCGTCGCGGCGACCGAGCCCGAGGTCGAGGCAGTCGTCGACACACCGGTCGAGCCAGCCGTCGAAGCGGAGCCCGAACCCACCGCTGTGGTGGAGCCCGAGCCGGAGCCGGAGCCGGGGCCGGAGCCTGAACCCGAGCCGGAGCCGGAGCCTGTCGAGGCGGCCCCGGTCGCCAGGAAGGCGCCCGCCAAGCGGCGACGTCGCAAGGCCGACCCCCTCGTGGAGGCGGAGCCCCAGTCCGAGTCCGAGCCCGAGCCAGCCGCCGAGACGGCTGTGGAGCCGGAGCCCGTTGTCGAGCCCGAGCCGATCGCTGAGCCGGAGCCGGAGCCCGAGCCGCTCGCTGAGACCTTCGAGCCGGAGCCCGAGCCGGTCGCTGAGACCTTCGAGCCGGAGCCGGAGCCCGAGCCGGTCGCGGAGACAGTGGCCGCGGAGCCGGAGGCCGTCGTCGAGCTCGAGCCGGAGCCCGTCGTCGAGCCGGAGCCCGCGCCTGAACCGGAGGTTCACCTGACCCCGCCGTCCGGGCTGACCGAGGCGTTGCTCGCGGCTGCGAAGGAGCCGGCCCGGACAGCGACGCCGGCCGTTGCCAAGAAGACCGGCCGCCCGGGTCAGTCCCGCCTCGACGACGAGGAGCTCGACGCTGTCGACGTGGAGCCGGAGCCGGCCCACATCACGGCCGCCCGCGCCGGGTTCGTGGCGACGGCCAAGCCCAGCCAGCCGCCGAAGGCGGACAACTGGCCGGCCGTGACCGAGTTCGAGCCCCGCCAGGGCACCCGCGTCATCGCCGGCATCCTCTTGCTGGCCGCCCTGATCGCTGCGGCGATCGCGGGTTATCTCGCGTGGTACGAGCAGTCGTCGGCGACGTTGGGCATCCTGATCACGCTCTTCATCCTCGTGCTGGTGATCTGGGCGAGCCGCGCGAGCAGCGCGCCGACGCACCTCAAGATCAACAGCGGGCACCTCACGGTCCAGCAGACCAGTGGGATCAGGCACTTCGACCTGGCGAGCAAGTACACGCCGGTCACGGTGAAGGGCCGGCCCGGCCTGCCGGGGTGGAAGGTCATCATCGAGCAGCGCGAGCACGACCCGTTCGTGATCAACTCCTCGATGGTGGAGCCCAAGGCCTTCATGCGGGTGCTGCGCTACTACCGCCCCGACCTCTGACGCAGCGCCGCGGCCACCCGTCCCGGGGTCAGCGCTCTTCGGTCTTGACGCCGCGCTCTCCGGCGTCGGTGAGCCGCGCCTCCTCGGACGCCCGGTCCTCCAGCTCCTGCTGGCGCCGAGAGATCTCGAGCATCGCCTGCGCCGCGTCGTACGCACCGGGCGACGACACCAGGTCGGCCGCGCCGCCCTTCAGGCGACCCAGGGCCGCGCGGGCGTAGACCTGCTGCTCGGTCGTGGTGCGCTCGGAACGGCCGCGTCCCAGGAACGACACGAACCAGTGCAGCAGCGCGGTGACGCGGCTCTTGAAGCCGGTGATGTAGATGAGGTGCAGCGCGAGCCACATCAGCCAGGCGATCACCCCGGTGAGCCGCAGCTTGCCGATGAGCGCCACGGCCCGGAAGCGGCTGATGATCGCCATCGAGCCCTTGTCGAAGTACTTGAAGGGCTCGAGCGGCTGGCGCCCCTTCAGGCGGCCGTCGATCGTCTTGGCGGCGTACTTGGCGCCCTGGATCGCCACCTGCGCGACCCCGGGCAGGTTGTCGAGGGCGATCATGTCGCCGACCACGAAGACCTCGGGGTAGCCGGGCAGCGTGAGATCGGGGTTGACCGCGATCCGCCCGGCCCGGTCCAGCGGCGCCCCGGACTGCTCCGACAGCGTGCGGCCCAGGGAGGAGGCCTGAACGCCGGCCGCCCAGATCTTGGTGGCGCAGACGATGCGCTCAGTGCGGCCGTCCTTGTGCTGGACCGTGATCGCGCCCTCGTCGACGTCGGTGACCATCGCCCCGAGGACGACCTCGACGCCGAGCTTCTCCAGCTCCTGCTGTGCCTTCGCACCGAGCTTGACGCCGAAGGGCGGCAGCACCTGCGGCGCGGCGTCCAGCAGGATCACGCGCGCGCTGCGGGTGTTGATGGACCGGAAGTCGCGGCGCAGCGTGCGGTGGGCGAGCTCGGCGATCTGGCCCGCCATCTCGACGCCCGTCGGGCCCGCGCCCACCACCACGAAGGTGAGCAGGCTGTCGACGTCCTCACCGCGATTGGCCCCCAGCTCGGCCATCTCGAAGGCGCCGAAGATCCGGCCGCGCAGCTCGAGGGCGTCGTCGATCGACTTCATGCCGGGGGCGTACTCGCTGAACTGGTCGTTGCCGAAGTACGACTGCTTCGCCCCGGCGGCCACGATCAGGGAGTCGTACGCCGTCACCGTCTCGCGGCCGAGCACGTGCGAGGTGACCGTGCGCGCGTCGAGGTCGATGCCGGTGACGGTGCCGAGCAGCACCTGGGCGTTGCGCTGGCTGCTGAGGATCTCGCGGGTGGGCGGAGCGATCTCGCCCTCGGAGAGGATCCCGGTCGCGACCTGGTAGAGCAGCGGCTGGAAGAGGTGGTGGGTCGTCTTGGCGACCATGGTCACGTCGACATCAGCACCCTTGAGCGCCTTGGTGCCGAACAGCCCTCCGAAGCCTGATCCGACGACGACGACGCGGTGGCGCGGGGCGGCCATGGGCTGGTTCCTCCTGAAGGTCCCGGGGACACGTGGGCGTTCTATTGAATGAACGCCTCCGCTCGGGGCCATCATCCCCTGCCGCGCGTGAGGGCCGACACGTGGGCGGGAACGCGGACGGCCGCGCATCGGGTTGCGGACACGCGCGGACGGAGCGAAGCGACGGACACGCGACACGTCTCGAAATACTTCGCGTTTCGCAGTTTGGACCCGCTAAGAACGGGGTAGACCCACCGAGAGAGGTCTGCCCGCCCACCGATTCCGCAGGGGACTTGTGCCGCTGAACGAGCCCGCCCTGGCCCTCGACCCCGACCCGCGCTCCGTGCAGGAGGCGCGTCGCTGGGTGGGGTCGGTGTGCCGTCGGCTCGGCCGCCAGGACCTCCAGGAGTGCGCCGAGCTCGGCATCTCAGAGCTGGTGACCAACGCTCTGCTCCACGCCGACGCGCCGATCTCGGTGCGGCTGCGCGGCACGAGGGAGCACCCCCGCGTCGAGGTGTCCGACGGCACCGCCCAGATTCCTGTGCTGACCCGGCACGGCGCGGACGGTGACGACCTGGACGAGCTGATGGCGACCGTGGGTCGCGGGCTCGACATCGTCGCGATGTGTGCGGTGGCCTGGGGAGTCACCGTCGAGACGTCGGGCAAGTGCGTCTGGTTCGAGCCGGCCCAAGTCCCGCACGCCGACATGGGTCCCGAGGCGCTGCTCCCCAGCGACGAGGAGCTGGACCCGCCGGACGACGTGGCGGACGACGGCCGGGTGCGCATCGTGATGCACGGCCTGCCGATCTCCCATCTCACGGACTTCCGCAGGCACTACCAGGAGCTGCGCCGCGAGCTGCGGCTGCTCTCGCTCGCACACCAGGACGACTACCCGCTCGCGTCGGACCTGACGGAGGTCTTCCAGCGCTTCGAGGCGTCCTTCCCGCTGAGCCTGCGCACGCAGTACCTCGACGCCGTCGACCGGGGGTTGCCGGCGTTCGACCTCGAGACGAGCCTCGACCCGGCGGCAGCCCTCGTGATCGAGCAGATGCTCGAGCTGCTCGACCTCGCCGACGAGTTCTGCCGGGCCAAGCGCCTGCTGGCGCTGGCCCGCACGCCCGCCCAGCGGGAGTTCCAGCAGTGGTACTTCGGGGAGTTCGTCCGCCAGGCCCGCGGCGAGGCACCCACCGCCTGGCCACCGTCTCGGCCCGGCGCGCAGCACGTGTCGTGAGGTGACGGTGGCCAGATCGTCGGCGGTGCCCGTCACCGCGACGCAGCTGACGGCCGTGGCGGCCGGGGGCGCTGTCGGAGCGGTGGCGCGCTGGGGCCTGACCGATGCTGTTCCCGACGGCGCCGGCTTCCCCTGGACGACGTTCGCGATCAACGTGCTCGGCGCCGGCCTGCTCGCCCTCCTGCCGGCGATCGCGGAGCGCCGGCACCCGCTCCTCGCCCTGGTCCTGGGTCCCGGCGTGCTCGGCGGCTTCACCACCTTCAGCCTGTACGCCGAGCAGGCACGCGCCCTCGTCGCCGACGGGTCGGTGCTGCTCGCGGCGGCGTACGCCGTCGGGACGCTGCTCGCCTGCCTGCTGGCCGTCCACGGGGCGACCGCGCTGGTGCGCCGGCGCAACGAGCCGGACGTGCTCTCGTGACCGCGCTCCTGGTGGCGCTGGGCGCGGCGGTGGGGGCACCGCTGCGCTTCCTCGTCGCCCACCATCTCGACAGGCTCGGCGCACCCCACCCGGAGCGGCACTGGCCGCGCGGGACGCTGCTGGTCAACCTCGCGGGTTCGGCGGTGCTCGGCTTCTGCGCGGCTCGCTCCCTCGACGGGAACGCACTGGCGCTGGTCGGCACAGGTTTCTGCGGCGGCCTGACGACCTACTCGGCCTTCGCGGTGCAGGTGCATGACGTGGGTCGGCTCCGCGGGGCGGCGTACGCCGCCGTGTCAATCGTCCTCGGCGTGGCCGCGGCGGCCCTGGGGTTCGTGCTAGGTCAGGCCCTTGGTCAGGCGTAGCCGAGGTCGTGGAGGCGGGTGTCGTCGATGCCGAAGTGGTGCGCGACCTCGTGCACGACGGTGATCCGCACCTCGTCCTCGAGCTGCTCGAGGGTGTCGCAGAAGTCGAGCAGGGGCTCGCGGAAGAGGAAGATCCGGTCCGGCAGCTGAGCGGCGAAGTTGGACTCGCGCTCGGTGAGCGCGACGCCGTCGTACAACCCGAGCAGGTCGGGGTCGTCGGGCGGCGCCTCGTCCTCGACGAGCACGACGACGTTGCGGATCAGCGCCGCGATCTCGTCGGGGATCTCGTCGAGAGCACGGTCGACCAGCGCCTCGAAGGCCTCGCGGTCCAGGTCCACGGACCCATCCAACCCGACCGCTCGGTCAGAGCCAGCGCTGGTCGCCGATCACGATCTCGATCTGCGGCTCGGCCAGCGCGGCGCACTTGGGGTCGCGAGCACCTCCATGGGTGGACGGGGCGAGAAAGCAAACAGCCCCTGGATCGCGTTTCCGCTGTCCAGAGGCTGTTGTCGTGGCGACCCCGACGGGACTCGAACCCGCGGCCTCCGCCGTGACAGGGCGGCGCGCTAACCAACTGCGCTACGGGGCCAAAGGTGCTTCCACGACTCAGTGTGCCGCGTGAAGCGTGGGAACTCTAACGCACGCGGGGAGACGTCTCCCAATCGAGGCTCGGGGACCCGGCGTCAGACCCCTGCCAGACTCGCTGGACGCCGCGCAGGCGGGAACCGGCTGAGCACCCCCAACGGGATTCGAACCCGTGCTACCGCCGTGAAAGGGCGACGTCCTAGGCCGCTAGACGATGGGGGCCTGAGAGGGATCAGCATAGGGCGACTCCCCGCGGACACCGATTTCGGACGTCGTCGCGGTGACCGGTATGGTGTCCGCTCGCGTAGGAAACACGGCCAGGTAGCTCAGTTGGTACGAGCGTCCGACTGAAAATCGGAAGGTCGGCGGTTCGACCCCGCCCCTGGCCACCACACTTCTGGTCTCGGAGCAGGTCTCAGGGCAGCGCCAGGATCAGGAGGCGCGCCGGGCCAGCACGTACAACCGTTCGGTCTCGACCTCGACGTCCTCGTAGGCACCGCGGAGGTACCACTCCACGTCGACCAGGCCGGCGGCCCGCACGGCAGCGAGCACGTCCGCCGGGTCGTGCAGCACGAAGTCGACGTCGACCTGCTGCTCCCACCACTCCTCCACATGGCGCACCTCGGCCCCTGCGTGCAGCGCCAGGGCGAGGCGGCCACCGGGGACCAGCACCCGCGCCAGCGACGCGACGGCAGGACCCAGCTCCGAGGCCGCCAAGTGGACCAGCGAGTACCACGCGGTGATCGCCGACCAGCCCGCCGCGTCCGGAGGTCGCAAGAGGGTGTTCAGGTCACCCACGGCGAACCTCAGCTCCGGGTAGCGACGCCGGGCCTCCTCGACCATGGCCGGCGAGAGGTCGACACCGGTCACGGTCGCGCCGGCAGAAGCGAGGTACGCCGCCACCTGGCCCGGTCCGGTGCCGACGTCCACGACGGGACCGGCGCCTGCTTCGGCTGCCACCCGCTCCAACACCCAGCGGTCGAACGGCTTGCGGGTCAGCTCGGCGTCGAGCCACTCGGCGTACGACGCGGCCACGGTGTCGTAGGTCGCCACGACCCTGGCGTCCCGCGCGGCGCGACCCCCTGCCAGCACGGCCTCGCGGTCGACGCCCGGGGGCACCGCTGCCGCGGGGCCCGCCTCGACCGGCACCGGCCCCAGGAGATGCACCCAGCGGTTGTCGTGCTGTCCCGGTCGGCGCTCGAGCTCGCGCACCAGTGGCGTGGGGAGTGCCGCGAGCCGGCGCAGGACCGCCTCGACCTCGCCACGGTCGGCGAAGGGGTGCAGGCGCTCGGTCCGGGTCTTCAGCTCACCGGCCGCCTGCGGTCCGCGCAGCAGCAGCACGGTCAGCACCGCGCGCTCGTCCGGATGGAGGGACAACCGCTCGTCCAGGAGCTGGTGGTACTTCAACGTCCGCGGTCCGCGGTCGGCCCACACCACGCGCACCAGCCCGCGGTCCTTGAGGCCCTTCACGGCCGCGTGGAGCGTGGGTTCGTCGTAGTCGGAGACTGGCTCGCGGCTGTTGCTCTGGTTGCACGCCGTCCGCAGGGAGTTGAGGGTCAGCGGGTACGACGCCGGGACCGTGCGCTGCTTCTCCAGCAGGCTGCCGAGGATGCGTTGCTCGATCTCGTCGAGCTCCAGCTGGTCGGCTGCACCGGTGGTCATGCCGGCTCCACTAGCCGCCCCCGCAGCGCGTCGAGCTGGGCGTCGGTCAGGCCGCCGCGGCGCAGGTAGGCCTCCGCGCCGCCGTACCGCTCGTCGAGGTGCCGCAGCACGACGCGCAGGTTCTCCGGAGGCGTCGCCTGGTAGGCGCGCGCCCGCTCGCGTTCCTCGTCGCTCTCGAGGCCGTCGAGGTGGCGCCGGAAGTGGTCGGCGAAGCGCTCCTCGGTCAGCGCGTAGTCGGCGGCCACCTCGTCCGGCTCGACGCCGGCGACGGTGAGCGCCAGCCCCACGACCAGGCCGGTGCGGTCCTTGCCGGCCGCGCAGTGCACGACGACCGCGCCCGGCGGGGCCTCGGCGATCGCCGCGACAGCCGCGGCGAAGAGGTCGGGTCGCACGTCGAGCATCTCGAGATAGAGGTCGAGCATCGTCGAGCTGACGTTCTTGGGGTCGGCGGGGTCCTCGACGGGGAGGTTGACGTACGTCGCGTCGTCGTCGGCGAAGGGGTGCTCGTCGGGTGACTCCCCCGGCCGACGCAGGTCGAGCACGCGGCTGACGCCGGCCGAGCGGAGGACGTCGGCCCCGCCCTCGTCGAGACGCGTCAACGACTCAGAGCGGATCAGCGCGCCCTCGCGGATGCGCCGACCGTCGCTGGTGGGCAGACCGCCCAGGTCGCGGGCGTTGTCGAGGCCGGGCCAGTCGAGGTGGAGGGGTGTGTAGGCCACGGACACCAGCCTACGTAGACGAGCGCGCCCACGTAGCCGAGCGGGCCCGAGATAGGCGAGCGGCCATACTGGGGCGCGTGCCGGGCATCGAGGTCGCGACGCCGTCCGGGCCGGCGCGGATCCATCCCGCCCCCGTCGACGACGCGCGCGCGGTGCTGCTGCTGGGCCACAGTGCCGGCGGCGGCGTCGACGACCGCGCCCTCCAGGCGGCGCGCACCGGAGCGGCCGCCGCCGGCGTCTCCACCGTGCTCCTGGAGATGCCCTACCGGGTCGCGGGGTCCAAGCGCCCGCACGGCCCGGCCGAGGCGGACGCCGCGTGGCTGGCCGTGGTCGCGCACCTCCGCGAGCACGTCCCGGACCTGGTCCTGGTCAGCGGCGGTCGCTCGTACGGCGGCCGCATCGCCTGTCGGACGTCGGCGGCGGCCGGCGCGGCCGGGGTGCTCTGCCTCGCCTTCCCGCTCGACCCGTCGTACGGCAGCTCGCGGCAGCACGAGCTCGACGCGGTGTCAGCTCCGATGCTGGTGGTGCAGGGCGAGCGCGACCCCTTCGGCAGGCCCGCGCCCGCTCCCCCGCTGCGTGAGGTCGTCCTGGTCCGCGGCGACCACTCGCTGCGCACCGCCCTGCCCGACGTCACCGCCCACGTCCGCGAGTGGCTGGCTGGTGTGCTGGGCGGCTGAGGTTTGCGGGTAACGCCCCTTGAGGGGTGCTCCCGCCCCGCCATATCGGGGCGGGAGCGACCTCAGAGGGGCGTTACCCAGAACCCACCCGCACCCTCAGTGGGTCCGGGCGGCGGTGGTGGGTAACGCCCCCTCCGGGACCCTTCTGGGCCGTCGTGACGGGCCAGGAGCGCATCCCAGGGCGCGTTAGCCATCACCCGTTCAGCCGCGCGAACATCCGCTTCTGGCGGCGGTAGAGGCGCGGCAGCTCGGCGGAGAGGGCGTCGTACGTCGCGCGGGTGGCGGGGTCGGGGGTGAAGACCCGGTCCACCGGCACCAGGGCGCGCAGCTCGTCGGCGCGTACGTCGCCGAGCGCGAGACCGGCGTAGAGGCCGGCGCCGCGCAGCCCGCCCACCAAAGGGTGCTCGACACGCTCGAGGGTGCGGTCGAGCACGTCGGCGACGACCTGGCACCAGAGGTCCATGCGCGCGCCGCCCCCGAGGACCCGGATCGGGTCGAGGCGGGACTTCGTGAAGTGCTCGGCGCCCTCCAGGAGCCAGCGCAGGTTGTGCGCGACGCCTTCGAGGACAGCACGCGCGAGGTCTCCCCGCGAGGTCGACAGCGACACGTTGTGGAAGCCCGCGCGGGCGTGCTTGTCGTCGACAGGGCTGCGCTCGCCGGTCAGCCAGGGCGTGAAGAGCACACCGCCGGCGCCCGGCGGCGCGGACGAGGCCAGCGCCTCGAGGTCGTCGTACGACGCCTCCGGCAGCACCGTCTCCCGGAACCACTCGAGCGCCCGGCCGGCGTTGTCCTGGTTGTTGCCGAGCAGGTAGGGCCCGGCCCCTGACGAGCGGCCCAGAGAACGGCCCAGAGAACGGCCCAGAGAGCGGCCCAGAGAGGGGCCCAGCCCCGGCAGCGACGCCATCTGCCGCACCACGTCGGACTTCTTCGCCGGCACCGGGCAGCTGATCCACGCGGTGGTGCCGAGCGTCAGGTGGGCCTCGCCCAGGCCGACGCAACCGGACCCCACCGCGGCGTTGTGCAGGTCCGGCGTCCCGGTCACGACGACGGCCGAGGCCGGGATGCCCAGCTCTGCAGCGACCTCCGGCAGGACGGTGCCGACGACCGAGCCGCCCGGCACCAGCGGGGGCAGCTTGGACGCGTCGACGCCGGCTGTGGCGACCAGGCGGTCGTCGTACGCCATCCGGTCGAGGTGCCGGTTGTCGGTGAGCCAGGCGGCGGTCATCGACATGTGCGTCGCCGCGGCCACGCCGGTGAAGCGCATGGTGAGGTAGTCGACCGGCTCGAGGTACCACCGCGCCACGGCCGCCACCTCGGGCCGGTCCCGCGCGAGGTGCAGCATGTGCGCCACCGGGTCGCAGCCGTGTGGACTGGGGATGCCGCCGGTACGCCGCAGCCACAGGGCGAGCGGGCCGGGCGCGTAGCCCGACACCGGTCCCCCGAAGACCTCCTTGGAGTACGCCGCCCCGCGGGTGTCGCTCCACATCAGGCACTCGGCGACGGGGCGGCCCGAGGCGTCGACCGGCACCGTGCTCGCCCACTGACCGGTGACGGCGACGGCGACGACGTCCGCTCCCGAGACCCCTCCTTCGGCCTGCCCGCGCAGCGCGGCCGAGACAACGGTCCGCCACCACTCCTCGGCGTCCTGGGTGGCCACCGACTCGAGGGCGTAGGCGCGTTCGTACCACCACCACACGGGGTCGCCCCGGGTGGTGACGTAGCCGATCTTGGGGCCGCCGCTCCCGAGGTCGACGGTGAGGACGAGTCGGCGACTCACTGCGGTGGCAGGCTCATCTGGGCGTCCAGCATCGAGTCCATGATCTGTTCGATGAAGTCGGTGACGTCGTCGGTGAGGCCCGCCAGACCACCCGGCACGCCGCCGTAGATCGCGCCGGACTCGGCGGCCACCCCCGCCGCGGACCGCTCGCGCGCGTAGGCGATCGCCTCGACGAGGTCGGCCTCGAACGCCTCGACCACACCCGGCTGGGTCTGCGGCCGCGTGACGGCCATGTGGATCGCGTCGGGGTACTGCTGCCCGTTGAAGCGCCAGCCCTTCGGGCGCATGTGGTCGGCCACGTGGTAGATGTCGAGCTCGTCGCTGGCGAAGGAGAAGCAGAACGTCGGCGAACCCATGATCCGCAGGTCTTCCTGGGCCCGCACGACCTTCATCATCGCCTCGGCCGTGCTGAAGATGTCGGCGGCGTACCGGCGGTAGCCGTCGCGACCGAGGTGCACCATCGACGCCCACGTCGCGGCCAGCAGGCCACCGGACCGTGACCCCTCGATCGAGGGCGACATGTACTTGCCGCCGCTCCACGAGACCTGGTGGAAGTACTGCCCGGCGCGGAGCGCCTGGTCGCGGAAGAGCAGCACCGACGTGCCCTTGAGCGCGTAGCCGTACTTGTGGGTGTCGGCCGAGATCGTGGTCACTCCGGGGACGCGGAAGTCGAACTCGGGGACGTCGTACCCCAGCTCCTCGCCGAAGGGCAGCACGAAGCCTCCGAGGCAGCCGTCGACGTGCAGCCCGATGCCCCGCTCGAGGGCGAGCTCCCCGAGCGACGCGATCGGGTCGATGGTGCCGTAGGGGTAGTTGCCGGCCGAGCCGACCAGGGCGATGGTGTGCTCGTCGATCGCGTCGGCCATCGCGGCGGCGGTCACCAGCGTCGTGGCCGGGTCGACGGGCACCACGCGCAGCTCGACCCCCAGCAGGTGACAGGCCTTGTCGAAGGCGACGTGGGCGGTCTCGGGCTTCACGAGGTTGGGGCTGCGGTTGCCGGCGGCGTACGCCTGCTCCCTGTAGGCGAGCACGGCATGCAGGATGCTGCCCGACCCACCGGTGGTGACGAGGCCGCCCGGCTCGGTCCCCGTCACGGCCTCGCCGTGCATCAGGTCGAGCGTCATGGCGATGATCTCGCCCTCGAAGCGAGTCATCGACGGGCAGATGTCGCGCTGCAGTGCGTTCACGTGGGCGAACCTGCCGAACGCCTCGGTGAGGTAGGCGTAGTGGTCGTGGTCGCCGCAGTACATCGTCCCGGAGACCTTGCCGCCCTCCCAGGCGCGGTCCTCCTCGGTGGCGATCTGCTCGAGCTCGGCGAGCACCTCGGCGCGCGGTCGGCCCTGCTCGGGCAGCCTGCGGTTCACGGGGAAGCGGTCGGCGTAGGGGTGGTCGCTGGACGCTGTCCCTGAGTGGTTCGGGCCTGATTCGTTCGGCACGGATGCCAGTCTTGCGCACGCGTACTCAGGCATCGAGGGTCTCCGAAGGCCGACCCTGGGTGCATGGCCGTCTACGCCGACCCGACCCGCTGCCCCGACTGTCGTACGACGCTCCCCCCGTCGCCCCCCACCTGCCCCACCTGCGCCCTGCCGTTGACCGGCCCGGTCGTCGAGGACCTCTTCGCGACGCTCCAGAAGGCCGACCGGCTGCTCGCCGACGTCCGCGCCTCTGCAAGCCCCGCTCCGATGGCCGCGACGCCCGGCGCCGTCCCCGCTCCCCACCCCGTGATCGCGTCCCTCGAGCCGCGACGCCGTGGCCTCAGCGCCCCGTCGGTGCCGGTGATCCTGCTCGGCCTCGGTGCCGTCTGCCTGCTCGTCGCCGCCGTGACCTTCCTCGCCTTCGCGTGGGCGTGGCTCGGGGTGGGCGGCCGGACGGCCGTCCTCGTCCTGCTCACCGCGGGCACGGGCGTCGCCTCCGAGCTGTTGCGCCGACGGCGGCTGCGCGTGGCCGCGGAGTCCCTGTCCCTGGTGGCCCTCGGCCTTCTCGTCCTCGACGTGCTGGGTGCCGAGAACGCCGGGTGGCTGGGGGACCCGGGCGCTGCGGGCGTCCTCGTCGCGCTCGGAGTGGCCGTCGCCGTGCCGTCCCTGACCTGGACGCTCGCGACGCGCGGCAGTGCGCCGCTCTCGACACCACAGCTGGCCTCGGCCGTCGCGCTCTCCCTCGTCGTGGCGGGCTGGATGCTCCGCACCGAGGAGCCGTACGCCGGTGCCGCGATCGGCGCCGCGCTGCTCCTCGCCGTCACCGCGGCAGCCCGTCGGCTCGGCCTGGCGCCGCTGGTCGTCGCCGCGACCGCCTCGGCGACCCTGTGGTGGCTGCCCCTGACCTTGAGCGCCTTCGTCCGGGCAGCGGACCACGCCACGCTCGCCGAGCTCGTGGGCCAGGTCGAGGCCTGGCCGCTCGTCGTGTCGGCCGCGACCTTGGCGGCGGGCTCGTGGCTCGTGCGCGACTCGACCGCGGTCGCCGGCGCCGGCTTCGGCGGGGCAGCGACACTGGCCACCCTCCTGCCCGTCATCGCCGCGGCCGACAACAACGGAGCCGACCTGGCCCTTGTGCTGGTCGCGGCCACCCTCGTCTGGAGCGTCGCACTGGTCCGGCTGCGGTCCGGCCACCGGCTCGCGGCGGCCGTCCCGCTGTCGGCGGTGACCGCCGGCACCGGGTTGCTCGCGACGGCGCTGGTCGCCGAGGCGGCCACGGCGGCGGCAGACCTCTTCGCCGACCCGTGGACGCACCCGTGGGCGGTCCGCCTCGGGCCCGTCGAGAGCATCGAGCCGACGGGTGCACCCGCCGCGATGCTGGCTCCGCTGGTCGTCGCCGCCGCCGTGGCGGTGCTCGCCGGCCGGCTCGCCTTCCGCGGCAGGTCCCCTGCGGTGCCGAACCTGCTCGTCCGCGCGGCGGCCGGCGGAATGCTCGTCGTCGCCGCCGTCGCGGCAGCGTCCGAGGTGCCGCTGGCGGTCGTCCTCGCCCTCGCGGTGGCGGCCGGGGTGGGGCTGGTCGCGTGGGGCGTGCGCCGCGGGGACCGGACTTCTGTCCCGGACGTCGCCGTCGGCGCCGCGACGCTGGCGACGGCGCTGCTGTGCGCCCTGGCCAGCGCCGGCCTGACCGCCGTCGTGGCCGGTCTGCTGCTCCTGGTGGCGGTGGGTGTCGTGCTGCGCCCGGCCCGCGACGACGTGGCGATGCTGGCTGTCCTCGTGGCACCGCCGCTCTTCGCGCTCGCCGGCTGGGCGGGGACCGAGCTGGCCCCGGTCCCCGACGCGTGGCGCGCGGCGCCGCTGGTGCTGGCGCTCGGGCTGGTGATCACCCGCTTCCCGATGCCCGAGCTGGAGATCACCGCGATCGCCGCCGGGGCCACGGTGGCGGCGCTCAGCGTCGTGTCCGCGGTGCACCCGGAGGACGCGCTGGCGGCGTACCTGACCCTGGGCGGGGCGCTGCTCGTGGCCTCGTCGATCGTCAACGTCGAGCGCCGCTTCCTGGCCTGGGCGGGTGGTGCGCTGCTGGCCGCGGCCACCTGGGTGCGGTTGTGGGACGCCGGCGTCACGACGCCGGAGGCCTACACGATGCCCACGGCCCTCGCGCTCCTCGCCGTCGGCGCGACCCGCCTGGCGCGGGACCGGGCCGCCGACACCTGGTCGACCATCTCCGCAGGTCTGCTCCTCGCCACCGTGCCGTCGCTGGTGACGGTGGTGACAGCAGCGACAGGAGGACCGGTGTCGCTGCGCTCCCTGCTGCTCGGGCTCGGCTGCCTGGCCCTGGCCCTGGCCGGCGCGGCCATGCGCTGGAGTGCGCCGTTGCTGGTCGGCGCCGGCGTCGGGCTGGTGCTGGTGCTGCGCGAGTGGGGTCCGTACGCCGCTGCCGTTCCGCCGTGGGTGGTCATCGGCGTGGCCGGCTCGCTGCTCCTCGTGGTCGGCGTGACCTGGGAGGCACGACTCCAGGAGCTGCGCCGCGGCGCGGCGTACCTGGCCCGGCTGCGCTGACACCCCGCCGCCCGTCCACCACCCTCCGCCCGCCCACCGCCCGCGCGACATAGTGGGCGGGTGCACGGGCTCGAGGTCACCTTCACCGAGGTCGCCCGGCATCGTCCCTTCGAGCTGCTCGCCCCCACCGCGCCCGCCGTCCCGGTCGGTGCCGACGAGACGCCGGCGCCCCAGCCCGCGCCTTACGTGTCGCTCGTCGCCGACCTGCTCGGCACCGACGCCCGGCTCACCCTCGCGTCGGGAGCGACGAGGTTCACGGCGGCCTACGACGCCGAGTCACGACGGGTCTGGCTCGAGGTGGGCGACGGCCCGAGCAGCACCCTCCACCGCAGCCGCCGGTTCGGCCGCTGCCCGGAGCCTCCTGCGCGACTGGCGCTGACGCTGACCGGACTGCACCTGACCGCCTTCGTGCATGACGGCGAGCGTTGGCTCGCGCGCAGCCGGGTGGACCTGCGAGACCGCCTCGAGACCCGCACCGACGGGTTCGTGGCAGCACTGACCGCGTCGGCGGACGGCGTCGCCGGGGCCGTCGTCGGCCCCTTCGGCCAGCTGGGACTGCGCGACCTGCGCTTCGTGACGACCGCCGACGGCGACCCCGTGTGCGACGACGGAGCCTGGCTGCTCACCGCGACCCACGCCGGTCCGGGCTTCTTCGACGCCGCGCACACCGGCGTATGGTCCCTCGCCCCGCAGACGCTCGAGTGGCAGCACCGGGCCGACCTGTTCTTCCGGCGCCCGGGCGAGGTGGAAGGTGGGGTGTACGGCGACCACGCCACGCACCTGGTCCGCGACGGCTCGCGCTGGCTGGTCGCCACCTCGACCTGGGGCGACCTCGACGTCACCACGCCGCAGCGCCGGCGACGGGCGACGGTCTCGGTGGTGCTCGCCGAGTCGACCGCCGACCTCACCCAAGGGCCGCACGTGCTCGACGCGCACCCGCTGCCGCTCCCCACCGACGGGTTCGCCTCGGTGGCGACCTGGGACCCGCACCTGGTCCGCGACGCGACGCCTGACGGCCCGCGCTGGCTGGTCGGCTTCGTCAGCTCGCCCAAGCTGTTCCGCTTCCACCCCGCCCTCGCGGCCGGCCCCTCGCTCGACGACCTCACCCTGCTGGCGGCCGACCCCGACCGGCGCGCCACCGAGGGCACCACGCTGGTGCGCACCGACATGGGCTGGCGGGTCGTGGCCAGCGACGGCCGGGACGGCCGCCGCGGCCAGCGCCGGGCCTACCCCGTCTTCGACGTCGACCTGCGCCAGCTCGGCGCCCTCGACGCGGCGTACCTCACCAACCTGCCGTGGCCCGCCCTCGCCCGCGACCCCGCCCGCCCCGGGACCTGGTGGCTGGTCGCGTTCAACGGCCGGCGCGCCGGCGGCGAGGTCCTGGGCTACGGGACCCACGGCGACGTCGTGGTGATGCGGGGCGGCTCGTGAACCTCTCAGCTCGACGAAGCGTCTGATCCGACGTGGACCGAGAGCTCGCCGCGTGGTTGATCGCAGCTGCGCTGCTTGGCGTCCTCTCCGGCGCGCTTCTTGCTCTCCTCACTCGTTGACCCCTGCGGGGGGCTTCTGCGTTTCCCGTCGGGTCGGTTGTCTGTGGGGTCCTCGCTCTTGCGCTGTGCGCCGGGCCCTGTCGAGATAGGCCCCGACAGAACCCGGCTTCGCGCAGCAGCGAGGACCAACGCTGGCGGCCGACTTGCGGGTCCGCGCGTGGGAGGAGCACGCACCAGGCCGGGCACGGCGAGACGCCCGTCGGCGGCTGGCGGGCAGCCGCCAACGGATGTGCGCGCGGGGCCTTGGTGGGCCGGGGCCCGGCGCACAGCGCATCGACGAGGACCCCAGAAGACCACCCGACCCGACGGAAGACGCAAAGCCCCCCGCCGGGGAATCAGTCGGTGACCCGCAAGAGGGGCCGGACGACCTGGCGTGCCTGGTGGATGCGCGACTTCACCGTGCCGAGCGGGATGTCGAGCAGCTCGGCGATGTCGGAGTACTCCAGCTCCTGGACGTCCCGCAGCACGAGCGCCTCGACGAGGTCGGGGTGGGTGCTGCCGACCACCTCGAGGGCGTCGAGCAGGTCGAGCCGGGAGCCGGCGATGACGCTGGTGGTGCGCGGGTCGGCGTTGACGGGCAGCTCGTCGGTGGTGCGTTCGGCAGAGCGCCGCTTGAGCGTGCGGTAGGTCGAGCGGGCGCTGTTGGAGGTCACGGCGTGCAGCCAGGTGGTGAACTTCGACCGGCCGGCGAAGCCGCCGATCTTGGTCGCGACCAGCATCAGCGCGTCCTGCGCGGCCTCCTCGGCGTCCTCGGGATAGAGGAGCATCCGCCCGCAGATGCGCTGCACCCGCGGCTGGATGGCGGCCAGCAGCTGCTCCAGCGCCTCACGGTCGCCCGCCGCCGCCTGCTGGGCCAGAGACTCCAGGTCGGGCTCGCCCGATGGGTCCGGCGTCAGGTCTGCCACGACGTCCTCTCCGGCCGCCCGGGTCGGGCGACCGCGTTGCTCCAGCGGTCCTGCGGCACAATACCGAGGGTGTCCCTCCCGGAGCGCCTTGGCCGTCTGCGCCGGGTGGACCGACTCGGGGAGGGCGGCTTCGCCACCGTCTGGCTCTACCACGACGACGACCTCCGCTCCGACGTGGCGGTCAAGGCGCTGGCCGAGAACTGGGCCCAACGGCTCGACATCCGGGAGCGTTTCCTGGAGGAGGCACGGATCCTGCGCGCCGCCGACTCCGACCACGTGGTGCGCGTCTACGACATCGGCGAGGAGGACGGCACGCCGTACTTCGTCATGACGTACGCCGACCAGGGCTCGCTCGCCAAGCTGGTCGCCCCCGGCGAGCCCGTCCCCACCGAGCGGGTGGTCGACCTGCTCTGCCAGGCCTGCGACGGCGTGGCCGTGCTGCACGCCAACGGGGTGATCCACCGCGACATCAAGCCGCCCAACCTGTTGCTGCGCAGCAAGGGTGACGACGGCACCCGCCTGCTCGTGGCCGACCTCGGCGTCGCCAAGGCGGTGCTGCACGCGAGCGGTCTGACCCAGGTGGTCGGGACCCCGGCGTACATGGCCCCTGAGCAGGCGGGCGGTCTCGGCGTCGACACCCGCGCCGACATCCACGCCCTGGCCGCGGTGGCCTACCAGCTGTTGACCGGCAAGCCCGTCCGCGAGGGCACGTTCGCCGCGCTTGCCGACGCCACGCTCCCGCCGGCTCCCTCGGAGCTCGCCGACGTGCCCGCCGCCCTCGACGACGTGCTGCTGAGGGCGCTGCAGCCCGACCCGGACGACCGGTACGCCGAGGTCGGGGACTTCGCGGCAGCGCTGCGCCAGGCCGTCCCGACGCCGGAGGAGCACACACCGACACCGCGGCCGACGAGCGTGCGCGGGGATGGCTGGGGCGGACAGCCGGCCCCTGGCGGCCGATCGTCCCTCCGCGTCGCCGCGCTGTTCGTGCTGGTGCTGGCGGTGACTTTCGCGGCGGCGTACGTCGTCGTGGGATTGCTGCTCTGAGCGCCGACCGCACGCGTTACGGTGGGAGGGTGGCCTCCACACCCTCGGCGGCCCGCCCGACCTCGTCGCCCACCCGCGTGACGAACCGAACCGAAGGAACCGCTGTGAGCATCGACCCCCTCGCCGGGAGCGCATCCACCGACGTCTTCGAGCTGGCCTCGGAGCACGAGCAGGTCGTCTTCTGCAACGACCCCGCCACCGGGCTGCGCGCCATCGTCGCGATCCACTCGACCGCACTCGGACCGGCGCTGGGCGGCACCCGCTTCTATCCCTTCGCGTCGACGGCGGCGGCGCTGACCGACGTGCTGAACCTCTCGCGCGGGATGTCCTACAAGGCCGCGCTGGCCGGGCTCGACCTCGGCGGCGGCAAGGCCGTCATCATCGGCGACCCTGCGAAGGACAAGAACGAGGCGCTGCTGCGGGCCTACGGCCGGTTCGTCCAGTCGCTCGGCGGGCGCTACTACACCGCTTGCGACGTGGGCACCTACTCCCCCGACATGGACGTCATCGCCCGCGAGTGCTCCTACGTCACCGGCCGCTCCGCCTCGCACGGCGGAGCCGGCGACTCGTCGGTGCTGACGGCGTACGGCGTGTTCCAGGGCATGCGCGCGGCCGCCGAGGTGGCCTGGGGCGAGCCGACCCTGGCCGGTCGGACCGTGGGTGTCGCGGGCGTCGGCAAGGTCGGCCACCACCTGGTGCGGCTGCTCGTCGAGGACGGCGCCTCGGTCGTGGCGACCGACGTGTCGCCGGCCGCGATCGCCCGTGCAGTGGCCGAGAACCCCGCACATGTGCGCGTCGTCGGCAGCACCGAGCAGCTGGTGGGCGCCGAGCTCGACGTCTACGCGCCGTGCGCGCTCGGCGGTGCACTCACCGACGGGGTGGTCGAGGTGCTCTCGGCCAAGATCGTCTGCGGCGCCGCCAACAACCAGCTCGCCCACCCCGGCGTCGAGAAGATGCTCGAGGACCGCGGCATCCTCTACGCGCCCGACTACTGCGTGAACTCCGGCGGTCTGATCCAGGTCGCCGACGAGCTCGAGGGGTTCAACTTCGAGCGGGCCAAGCAGCGCGCCGCGGGGATCTTCGACACCACGCGCGAGGTCTTCCGCCTGGCCGCGGCCGACGGGGTCGCCCCCGCCATCGCAGCCGACCGCCTGGCCGAGCGCCGGATGCGCGACGTCGGCCGTCTGCGCGGGGTGTGGCTGCCTGATGAGACGCGCAGCCGATAGCGAGGAACGAGCTGTCGGCGTGGGCGCGGCCAGATTGAGTAGCCCTCGCGCCTGAGGAACGAAGGCGCGAACAGGGCGTATCGAAATCCGGTGAGCCAGGAAGCGATAGCGGGGACGCCCCAGAGCACCTCGCCGGGTTTCGAGACGCTCGCTAGCGCTCGCTCCTCAACCACCGGAGTGGGATCGGTCGCTCCTCACGACCGGAGGAGGCCCTCAGGGCGCGCGGAAGCGCGCCAACGACCCCGGGAAGTCAGGGCCGGCGTGACCTCGGCGTGGGGTCAGTCTCGACGGCTGTCGGCGTACGCCGACCACTCGTCGTCGTCGTCATCGGGCGCAGGGGCGTCCGGTGGCGTGTCGTCTCGTTCGTCGCCATGCAGCTCGCGTGCCAGCGCCCCGAAGTCCGTCTCGTGAGTGCGGTACTTCAGGTCGCGGGCGACCTTCGTCTGCTTAGCCTTCGCTCGGCCGCGCCCCATAGGGTCCGACCCCCTCGCACTTGGCCGGGGCACGGCGTGGCAACAGCCTCTGCCGCGGAGCCCGGTCTGATCGGTCACATATCGTGAGGGCAACGCTACCTGTTGGGTGGGTGTTCCCGCACACCACCTGGCCGGATCGGGACCAATCTCACTCAGGGCTCACTCACGGGTCACCCAGGGCTCACTCACGGCTCACCCAGGGGCTCACCAGCCGGGGTGCTGACCGACCAGGCGCACACGACCCTCGTCGCCGCTCGGAGCCGCGCTGACCTCGCCGCACGCCCACGCGTCGACACCGTGCTCGGCCAGCAGCGCGAGCGCGCGGTCCGCGCCGGCGGGGTCCAGGATCGCGACCATGCCGACCCCGCAGTTGAGGGTCTGCTCGAGGTCCTGCTGAGGCACCTCGCCGACCTGGCGGACCAGGTCGAAGACAGGGTGCGGCGTCCAGGTCGCCCGCGCGATGGTCGCGGTCAGCTCGACGGGCAGGACCCGCTCGAGGTTGTTCGCCAGCCCGCCGCCGGTCACGTGGGCCATCGCGTGGGCAGCACCGGTCGCCGCGAGGGCCAGGCACGCCTTGGCGTAGATCCGGGTCGGCTCGAGCAGCTCCTCGCCGAGGGTGCGGCCGAGCTCGTCGACGTGGCGGTCCAGGGACCAGCCGGCGTCGCGGAGCAGGACGTGCCGCACGAGCGAGTAGCCGTTGGAGTGCAGGCCGGACGCCCGCATGGCGACCACCAGGTCACCGGGACGCACCCGTCCCGGACCGAGCAGCCGAGCACCCTCGACCACACCGGTCGTGGACCCCGCGACGTCGTACTCGTCCGGCTCCAGCAGCCCTGGGTGCTCCGCGGTCTCACCGCCGATGAGCGCGCAACCTGCCTCGACGCACGCCTCTGCGATGCCCTTGACGATCGACGCGATCCGCTCGGGCACCACCCGCCCGGTCGCGATGTAGTCGGTCAGGAAGAGTGGTTCGGCACCGCACACCACGAGGTCGTCGACGAGCATCCCGACCAGGTCGAACCCGATGGTGTCGTGCTTGTCCATCGCCTGCGCGATGGCGACCTTGGTGCCCACGCCGTCGGCGGACGTCGCGAGCAGCGGCTGCTTGTACTCCTTCAGCGCGCTCGCGTCGAAGAGCCCCGCGAACCCGCCGATGCCGCCGATCATCTCCGGGCGCCGGGCCTTCTCGACCCAGGTCCTCATCAGCTGGACGGCTCTCTCGCCGGCCTCGATGGACACGCCCGCAGACTCGTAGGCGTTCGTCATGTGACTCCTCAGGTGGGCGGGCTGAGACAACTAGGGGTTGTTCAGGACGGGCAGGGCCTTGCCGTACGCCGGCGACTGCAACGACACCTCGAGCAGGTGCTTGCCCAGGAGGCTCTCGTCGGGGAGCTCGACGGGGTACTCACCGGTGAAGCAGGCGGTGCAGAGCCGGTCGGCCGCCTGCCCGGTCGCCTCGACCATGCCCTCGAGCGAGATGTAGCCGAGGCTGTCGGCGCCGACACTGGCGGCGACCTCGTCGACGTCCAGGCCGTTGGCGATCAGCTCGGCGCGGGTCGCGAAGTCGATGCCGTAGAAGCAGGGCCACTTCACCGGCGGGCTGGAGATGCGCACGTGCACCTCGAGGGCTCCGGCCTCACGGAGCATCCGGATCTGCGCCCGCTGGGTGTTGCCGCGCACGATGGAGTCGTCGACGACGACGATCTTCTTGCCGCGGATCATGTGCTCCAGCGCGTTGAGCTTGAGGCGGATGCCGAGCTGGCGCAGGGTCTGGCTGGGCTGGATGAACGTGCGGCCGACGTACGCGTTCTTGACGAAGCCCTGGCCGAAGGGGATCCCGCTCTCCTCGGCGTAGCCCGCCGCCGCCGGCGTGCCCGACTCGGGGACGGGCATGACGAGGTCGGCCTCGACGGGGTACTCGCGAGCCAGCCGGCGGCCCATCTCGACGCGCGCCTCGTGCACGCTGCGGCCGCTGATGGTGGCGTCGGGGCGGGCGAGGTAGACGTACTCGAAGACGCAGCCCTTCGGCTCCGGCTCGGCGAAGCGGTGCGACCGCAGCCCGCCGTCGTCGATGACCAGCATCTCGCCGGGCTCGACCTCGCGGACGACGCTCGCGCCGATCGTGGCCAGCGCGGCGCTCTCGCTCGCCACGACCCAGCCGCGGTCGAGGCGGCCCAGGACGAGCGGACGGATGCCCTGGGGGTCGCGGGCGGCGTACAGCGCGTCCTCGTTCATCCACACCAGGGAGAAGGCGCCTCGCAACGTGGGGAGCACCTCGAGGGCTCGCTGCTCGAGGGTCGTGTCGGGGTGGTGGGCGAGCAACGCGGTGAGGAGGCCGCTGTCGTTGGTGGAGCTGGCCTCGAGCTCGCGGGCGTGCAGGTCGAGCTCGCCGGGGTCGCTGGGCAGCGCGGCGACGGCCTCGAGCAGCTCGTGGGTGTTGATGAGGTTGCCGTTGTGGCCGAGCGCGATGGAGCCGGCGGCGGTCGGACGGAAGGTCGGCTGCGCGTTGTGCCAGGTCGACGCGCCTGTCGTGGAGTAGCGGCAATGGCCGATCGCGACGTGCCCCTTGAGGGCGTCGAGCGTCGACTCGTCGAACGCCTGCGAGACCAGGCCCATGTCCTTGTAGACGAGGATCTGCCGGCCGTTGCTCACCGCGATGCCGGCCGACTCCTGACCGCGGTGCTGAAGGGCGTACAACCCGAAGTAGGTGAGCTTCGCGATGTCCTCACCAGGGGCCCACACGCCGAAGACGCCGCACACGTGGCCGAGTCTACGGACCGGTCCGTCGTACGCCGCATCGACGCGCACCTGGTCGGGTCAGGACCCCAGCTTCTGCAGCAGCAGCGCCTCGGCGAGCACCACCCGCTCGAACTCCGCCAGGTGCAGACCCTCGTTGGCGCCGTGGGCGCGGGTGTCGGGGTCCTCCACGCCGGTGACCAGGACACTGGCCGAGGGGAACGCCTCCAGGAACTCCGCGATGAAGGGGATCGACCCGCCCACGCCCATGTCGATGGGGGCGGTGCCGTCCCAGGCCTCGGTGAAGGCGGCGCGCGCGGCGTCGTACGCCGGTCCGGTGGCGTCGATCTGGGTGGCCTCGCCGGTGTCGACGACGGTCATGGAGACCTCCGCGCCCCACGGCGTGTGCTGGTCGAGGTGGGCGCGGAGGCAGTCGAGGGCGTTGGCGGTCGTGTCGCCGGGCGCGAGACGCAGCGAGATCCGCGCCCGGGCGGACGGAACGAGGGTGTTGGACGAACCGTCGACCTTGGGTGCGTCGAGGCCGATGATCGACAACGACGGCTTGGTCCAGAGCCGCTCGACGGCCGAGCCGTCGCCGATCCACTCGACGCCGGCCGTCGCTCCGGACTCGGCCCGCAGCCGCGCCTCGGGGTAGTCCACGTCGGCGGCGGGTCCGCTGTGCAGCCCGGCCACGGCGACGTTGCCGCGGTCGTCGTGCAGGCTCGCGATCAGGCGGCTCAGGGTGATGAGCGCGTCGGGCACCAAGCCGCCCCACATGCCGGAGTGCACGGCGTGGGTGAGGGTGCGCACCTCGACGTTGACCCGCACCAGCCCGCGCAACGACGTGGTCAGTGCGGGGACCCCGATGTCCCAGTTGCCGGAGTCGGCGATGACGATGACGTCGGCACGCAACCGGTCCTTGTAGGCGTCCAGGAACGGGACGAGGGACTCCGAGCCGACCTCCTCCTCGCCCTCGACGAAGACGTTGAGGTGGACCGGCAGGTCGTCGCCGAAGACCCGCGCCGCACCGAGGTGCGCGACGATGCCGGCCTTGTCGTCGGCGGCGCCGCGGCCGTAGAGGCGTCCGTCGCGCTCGGTCGGCTCGAAGGGCGGGGAGTCCCACTCGGCGTGGTCGTTCTCGGGTTGCACGTCGTGGTGGGCGTAGAGCAGCACCGTCGGGGCGTCGGCGTGCTTGCTGCGCTTCGACGCGACCACCGCCGGCGCACCACCCGCCGCGAGGATGTCGGCCTCGAAGCCCTCCGCCGCGAACAGGTCGCGAACGGCCTCGGCGCTCCGCTGCACCTCGGACAGGCGCTCGGGATCCGCACTGACGGACTGGATGCGGACCAGGTCCTCGAGGTCGCGGCGTACACCGGGGAGCACATCCTGGACTCTGGCGCGAAGGTCGTCGGTCATGGCGCTCACCCTAGGACGGTCCCTAGGGTCTTGAGATGACGGTCGAGCGGTTCGAGGTCCTGGTCGAGGGTGGCGCCCTCGCGGGCACGGTGCAGGGCGAGGGGCCCCGGGTGCTGCTGCTGCACGGCGGGCCGGGACTGCCCGACTACCTCGACGGTCTGCTGCCGGAGCTCGACGGCCTCCGGGTGGCGCGCTACCAGCAACGTGGGCTCGCCCCCTCGACCGCGCGGGAGCCCTTCGACGTCGCCGTGCAGGTCGCCGACGTCGTCGCCGTGCTCGACGAGCTGGGTTGGGAGAGCCCGGCGATCGTCGGGCACTCCTGGGGCGGCCACCTGTTGATGCACGTGCTGGCCGCCGAGCCCGGACGGGTCGGGGCGGCCCTGGTCGTCGAGCCGTTGGGAGCCGTCGGTGACGGCGGTGGCGAGGAGTTCGGGGCCGAGCTCGAACGCCGCCTCCCCGAGGACGTCCGCGCCCGCGCCGTCGAGATCGACCAACGCGCGATGGTGGGCGAGGCCAGCGCCGAGGAGGCGCTCGAGTCGTTGCTGCTGATGTGGCCGGCGTACTTCTCGGCTTGGGAGGCCGCACCTCCGGCGCCGGACATCCACATCGGCGCCGAGGCGTACGCCGGCACGATGATGTCCATCGCCGCCGAGCTGCCCCACCTGGCCGGGCGGCTGACGGGCTGCCGAGTCCCGACCCGGTTCGTCCACGGGGCGATGAGCCCGATGCCTCTCACCGCGTCGACCGACTCCGCAGCCGTGCTCGGAGCAGAGGTGGACGTCGTCGATGGGGTCGGGCACTTCGTGTGGATCGAGGCACCCGGCGCCGTACGCCGCAGCCTGGACGCGCTCCTGGCCGACGCAGGCCTCGGCTGAGGCGTTCGGAAGGGATTGGAGTTCCCCCGGGGGCGGTGCGACGATGCGGCGCATGAGCAACACCGAGACGACCGGCCCCGACCTGACCCACCTGGGCATCCCCGAGGCCGAGTCCGAGACCGAGACCCACATCGGCCTGACCGAGACGTACGCCGCGCACAACTACCACCCGCTCCGCGTGGTGCTCGCCAAGGGCGAGGGCGCCTGGGTGACCGACGTGGAGGGCCGGCGCTACCTCGACTGCCTGGCCGGCTACTCGGCGCTGAACTTCGGGCACTCGCACCCGCGGCTGGTCGCGCGGGCGCACGCCCAGCTCGACAACCTGACGCTGACGTCGCGGGCGTTCTACAACGACCAGCTCGGCCCCTTCGCGAAGGCGCTGGCCGAGCTCACGGCCAAGGACATGATCCTGCCGATGAACTCCGGCGCCGAGGCCGTCGAGACCGCGATCAAGGTGTCGCGTCGCTGGGGCTACTCCGTCAAGGGCGTCCCCGAGAACCGCGCCCACATCGTCGTCATGGAGGGCAACTTCCACGGGCGCACCACCACGATCGTGTCCTTCTCCAACGACCCCGACGCCACGCAGGGCTACGCGCCCTACACGCCCGGCTTCACGATGGTGAAGTACGGCGACCTCGACGCGCTCGAGTCGGCGATCAACGAGCACACCGTCGCCGTGCTGCTCGAGCCGATCCAGGGCGAGGGCGGCGTGGTCATCCCGCCCGATGGCTTCCTGCGGCAGGTGCGTGAGCTGTGCTCGGCGCGCGACATCCTGATGGTGGCCGACGAGATCCAGTCGGGTCTCGCGCGGACCGGCAAGACCTTCGCGTGCGACCACGAGGGCGTCGTGCCCGACATCTACATCCTCGGCAAGGCGCTCGGCGGCGGGCTCTACCCCGTCTCCGCGATCGCCGCCGACACTCGCGTCCTCGGCGTGATCACGCCGGGCTCGCACGGCTCGACCTTCGGCGGCAACCCGCTCGCGGCGGCGATCGGCCACGAGGTGGTGCAGATGCTGCAGACCGGTGAGTTCCAGGAGCGGGCGACGGTGCTGGGTGAGCGGCTGACGGCCGGGCTCGAGGCGCTGGTCGGCCACGGCTTCGACGCCGTCCGCAGCCGCGGGCTCTGGGCGGGCATCGACATCGACCCGTCGCTGGGCACCGGCCGCCAGGTCACCGAGGCGCTGCTCGCCGACGGCGTCCTCGCCAAGGAGGCGCACGGCCAGACCGTCCGCCTCGCGCCCCCGATCGTCGCCTCCGAGGACGACATCGACCTGCTCGTCGGGGCGTTCGAGAAGATCTGTCGCGGCTGAGGTCTCGACTTCGCTCGACCACGGTGGTCGAGCAGCGAGCGAAGCGAGCGATCAGTCGAGACCGCCGCCGGTGAGCGGCAAGAAGGGCGAGAGGTCGGCGCGCTGACCGGAGGCGCGGACCCGTCCGGCGGACTCCGCGGCCGACCAGGTGAGGTCGCCGGTCGCGAGGGCGACCCAGGTGTCGGCGTCGAGCTCCACCACGGCCGGAGGGGTGCCCCGGGTGTGCCGGACGCCGGGGACGACCTGCACGGCGGCGAACGGCGGCACCCGCACCTCCACCGACGTGCCGGGCGCGCGCTCGGCGAGGAGGGCCAGGAAGTGCTTGGTCAGCAGCTTGAGGTCGGCAGTGGATCGCTCCCCGGCGAGCGCCGCGGTCACGGCCGCGGGATCGGCCACCCGGAGCCGGGCGGGCATCAGCCCAGCCCGTCGAGGATCGTCACGATGCGGGACCACGGGTCGGAGCCGGTGTCGATGACGACGAAGTGGTCGCCCTCGACCTCGACCAGCTCGGCCTGCGCGCCCGCCGCCGTCGCCCGCGACACGTAGTCGGCCGACTGCGACAGCGGTACGACGTCGTCGTCGCGGCCGTGCACGCACCAGACCGGCACGTCGAGCGGCAGCTGACGGGCGGGGTCCACCTGGTCGTACGCCGGCCCTGGAGGCGAGCCCACGAAGGCCTCGACAGCCCCCGAGCCCAGCCCCGCGTCGTACGCCGCCTCCAGGTCCAGCACGCCGGCCTGGCTGATCACCGCGGTGACCGGGACGCCGCCGGACCAGCGGTCGAAGCGGGTCCGGGCCGCGGCCCACGTCGCGAGGTGCCCTCCCGCAGAGTGACCGAGCGTGACGACGCGCGTGAGGTCCACGTCGGCGGAGCGCAGGACGTCGATGGCCGCGGCGACGTCGTCGAGGGTCTCGGGGACGCCGCCGCCGTTGCCGACCCGGCGGTACTCGACGTTCAGCGTGGTCCAGCCGCGTGCCGCGAGGTCGGCGGCGAGCGGGGCACCGAGCTCGGCGCCGTACGCCGCCTTCCAGAAGCCTCCGTGGACGACCACGACGACGCCACGGGAGTTGCTGTCGGGGCGGGTGAGCTGGACGAGCTGAGAGGGGTCGTCGCCGTACGTGATCGTCTCGCTGCCCGGCACGTCCGCCACCTCTCCCTCGACCGGCTCGTCGACCGGCTCGTCGACCGGGTCATCGTCAGCGCAGCCGGTCGCGAGCATGGCACCGCCCGCGACGCCCACGCCGAGGAGGGTCCGCCGGGTCAGCACCCGCCCATCATCCCCCGCCTGCCCCGACGACCGGTCTACGCTGCGGTCGCATGACGGGGCGCATGACGGGGACGGGCTCCTTCGAGCGCCTGGACGTCGCGCCCGTGCGGGAGATGGTCGGCCAGCTGGAGACGCGCATCGCGACCCGCTTTCCCGAGCGCGGCTTGCGCAAGGTGGCAGGCGACCTGGTGCAGATGGCCGACGAGGTCGCCGACAACGCCCTCGAGACCCAGCGGCGGCTGCGTCTCGTGCAGACCGTCGCGCGCGCGTCGATCGTGCTCATCGTCGTGGCCACGATCGTGGTGCTGCTGGTCGCGCTGAAGGACGCGGTGCAGCACGACGAGCTCGCGTCCTTCGAGTGGGTGCCCCTGATCGAGAGCATCATCAACGACCTCGTGTTCGCGGCCATCGCGGTCTTCTTCCTCTACGCGTTGCCCGGGCGGATGGCCCGCGAGCGGCTGCTCGCCCAGCTCCACCGGCTGCGGTCGCTCGCCCACATCGTCGACATGCACCAGCTGACCAAGGACCCCGAGCGGCTGCGCCCCGGCTTCCGGTCGACGCACGACTCGGTGGATCCGCACCTGGATCGCGACGACCTCGAGCGCTACCTCGACTACTGCTCCGAGCTGCTCAGCCTCATCGGCAAGGTCGCCGCCCTGTGCGCGGAGGAGTCGCAGGACGCGGTCGTGCTCGACACGGTCTCCACCATCGAGACCCTCACGACGTCGATGTCGCGCAAGATCTGGCAGAAGATCTCGCTGCTGCCGGACTAGCGCGACGTGCTGAGCCGGGCGGCGAGCGAGCGGACCTGCTCGGCCAGCTCGGGCGGCGAGAGCACGGTGAAGTCGGCCTCGACCGCCGTGATCCCGAGGATCGGCCAGCCCAGCCAGTCGGTGCTCATGCGGAAGTACGACGCCTCGGCGTCGTCCGGGTCGGGCGTGACGGTCGCCCAGCGTCCGACGGCGCGCTCGACGACGTCGGCGGGTGCGGCGAACCTGATGTGGACGTCGTACGCCTGCGGCATCTGCTTGATGCCGGCCTGCACGAAGGCGAGCGCGTCGGCGGCGGGCAGCTCGCGCGGGCGGTAGCGGGTCCCGGTCAGCTCGGGGGTGGACATCCGGTCGACGCGGAAGGAACGCCAGTCCTGGCGAACGCGGTCGTAGGCGACGAGGTACCACCGACGGCTGAGCGACACGAGCCGGTGCGGCTCGACGTGCCGCTGGGTGGCCTCACCCTCCCGCGCGGTGTAGCCGAACCGCAGCGTCTCGTCGTCGCGACAGCCGGCCGCGATCGTGGTGAGCGTCATCGCGTCGACCGTCGGGCCGTACGACGGCGCGGCGACCGTCGCGCTCTGCAACGCGTCCATCCGGCGCCGCAGCCGGGGCGGCATCAGCCCGACGACCTTGGTGAGCGCCTGGAGCGACTGCTCGGCGCCGTCGACCGCCGAGGCCGCCGCCGTCCGCAACCCGACCGCGATCGCCACCGCCTCCTCGTCCTCCAGCAGCAACGGCGGCAGCGTCGACCCGGCCCGCAGCTGGTAGCCGCCGGAGACCCCGCGCACCGCGTCGACGTCGTACCCCAGGTCGCGGAGCCGGTCGATGTCGCGGCGCAGCGTGCGCGCGCTCACCTCGAGGCGGTCGGACAGCTCCGCGCCGGGCCAGTAGCGGTGCGTCTGCAGCAAGGAGAGCAGTCGGAGCATCCGCGAGGAGGTGTTCGCCATGTTTTCCAGACTAGATGCGATTGCGGACAGAAAGTGACCGCATGCTTCGGGAGGCTCGATCCATGACGACCACAAGAGACGCAGCACCAGCGATCGTGACCCGCGGGCTGACCCGCCACTTCACGGTCAAGAAGCAGACCGTCGAGGCAGTCCGCGGCCTCGACCTCGAAGTCGGCGCGGGCGAGCTCGTCGCCTTCCTCGGGCCCAACGGCGCGGGCAAGTCGACCACGCTCCGGATGCTCACCACGCTGATCGCACCGACGGCGGGCACCGCCGAGGTGGCGGGGCACGACGTGGTGCGCGACCAGCGCGCGGTCCGGCGCAGCATCGGCTTCGTCGGGCAGGGCAACGGCGCCGGCCTCCAGCAGCGCGGCCGCGACGAGCTCGTCAGCCAAGGGCGCGCCTACGGGCTTTCCAAGGCCGACGCCATCGACCGGGCCGACCTCCTGGTGCGCGACCTCGACCTCACCGAGGTCGCCGACCGCGTGGTCTCGACGCTGTCGGGCGGTCAGCGGCGGCGGCTCGACATCGCGTTGGGGATGGTGCACGAACCGGGTGTGCTCTTCCTCGACGAGCCGTCGACCGGTCTCGACCCGCAGAACCGCGCCAACCTCCAGGAGCAGATCCGCCGCCTCCACGAGGAGCGCGGCACCACGATCGTGCTGACCACCCACTACCTCGAGGAGGCCGACGCCCTCGCCCGGCGGGTGATCGTCATCGACCACGGACTCGTGATCGCCGACGACACCGCGAGCCGGCTCAAGTCCGAGCTGGGCGACCTGGTCACCCTCGGCTTCGGCTCGTCCGACCACGCCGCCGTCGCCGCCGAGCGCGCGAGCCGGCGTACGCCGGACGCGACCGTGACCCGCGACGGCGACGTCGTCTCGCTACGGGTCGCCCGGGGGGTCGAGCTGGCAGCGGGCATCGTCACCGACCTGGCGGCGACCGGCGTTCCCGTCAGCCGCATGCAGGTCGTCGGGCCGACCCTCGACGACGTCTTCCTCCACCTCACCGGCCGCAGCCTCCGCGAGGACGGCGGCGCCGAGCAGGCCGAGGCCACCGAGAGCAGCACCGTCCTGGAAGGGGCAGCAGCATGAGCACCGTCACCACCACCCGCACCGGCAGCTTCATGTCCGACACCGCCAACGTGCTCACCCGCGAGCTGAGGCCGCTCCTCCGGGAGCCGTTCGGCATGGTCATCTCGCTGATGCAGCCGCTGGTCTTCCTTGCCCTCTTCGCGCCGCTGCTGCCCGACCTGGGGCCGGGGATGTCGGCGCTGCAGTGGTTCGTGCCCGGCATCGTGGCGATGTCCTGCCTGATGGGCAGCTCGATGGTCGGCGCCTCCTTGATGCAGGAGATGGTGTCCGGCTCGCACGAGCGGCTGCTGGTCTCGCCGCTGTCGCGTTCGTCGCTGCTGGTCGGCCGGGCGCTGCGCGAGATCGTCCCGACCATGGCGCAGACCCTGGTGATCCTCGCGATCGTCACGCCGTTCTCCTTCGACCTGCACCCGGTCGGCGTGCTCGTCGGCATCGCGGTGCTGGCGGTCTTCTGCATCGGCGTCGGCGGGCTGTCCTTCGCGCTCGCGCTCGCGTCGAAGGACCAGGACTGGCTGTTCTGGACCGTCCAGCAGATCTTCATCTTCCCGACCCTCCTGCTGGCGGGCATGCTGCTCCCCGTCAACGACGGCCCGGGCTGGCTGCGGTTCCTGTCGCAGCTCAACCCGCTGACCTACGTCATCGAGGCCGAGCGGGCGCTCTTCGCCGGCAGCTTCCCGGCGGGCACGGTCCTGGCCGGGGTCGCCGCCGCAGCGGTCGTCGCGGCTGCCGGACTGACGATCGGGCTGCGGTCGATGAAGCGCTCCAGCTGAGGCGCGATGGCGCCGCGCCGTCAGCCCAGCGCGGCCGGTAGCGTCGAGGACCAGGCGGCGCGCAGCTCGGCGAGCGGGATGCCGAACTCCCCCTCGACCACCAGCTGGTCGCCACCGGTGCGGCCGATCTCGCCGACGGGTACGCCGAGGCTGCCCGCCATCAGCAGGAACTGCTCGACGTCACCGTCGGGGACCGTCACGATCGCGCGCGGCGCGGACTCGGCGAAGAGCCCGACGAACGGGTCGCCCTCGAGCCGCACCGAGACCCCGATGTCGCGGCGCAGGCACGACTCCACCAGCGCCTGGGCCAGGCCGCCGTCGGATAGGTCGTGCGCCGAGGTGATCAGACCGGCCCGGCCGGCGTCGATCAGGAGGCGGGCGAGGTTGCGCTCGTCGGGGAGGTCGACGCGCGGCGGCGTACCTCCGAGGTGGCCGTGCACGACGTGGGCCCACTCCGAGCCGGAGAGCTCCTCACGGGTCTGCCCGAGGTGCAGCACCCGCTCGCCGGCCGCCACGAAGCCGGTCGGGGTGCGCTTGGTGACGTCGTCGATCACGCCCAGCACGGCGACCACGGGGGTGGGCAGGATCGCGGTCTCGCCGGTCTGGTTGTAGAGGCTGACGTTGCCGCCGGTGACCGGGATGCCGAGCGTCGCGCACGCGTCCTTCAGGCCCCGGCAGGCCTCGGCGAGCTGCCACATGACGTCGGGGTCCTCGGGGGAGCCGAAGTTGAGGCAGTCGGAGACCGCGATCGGGGTCGCCCCGGAGGTCGCGACGTTGCGGTAGGCCTCCGCGAGGGCCAGCTGCGCGCCGGCGTACGGGTCGAGCTTGGCGAAGCGGCCGTTGCAGTCGGTCGAGACCGCCACCCCGAGGCCGCTCTCCTCGTCGACGCGGATCATCCCGCTGTCGCTGGGCTGCGCCAGCACGGTGTCGCCGCGCACGTAGCGGTCGTACTGGTCGGTGATCCACGACTTGTCGCAGAGGTTGGGGCTCGCCGCGAGCCGCAGCAACGTCGCCCGCAGCTCGTCGCCTCCGTGCGGCCGGGGCAGGGCCTCGGCGCCGTCCGCCTGCAGCGCGTCCTGCCACTCCGGCCGGGCGAAGGGCCGTTCGTAGACGGGGCCGTCGTGGGCCACGGTGCGCGGGGGTACGTCGACGACCCGGTCGCCGTGCCAGTCGATCTGCAGGCGGCCGGTGTCGGTCACCTCGCCGACGACCGTCGCGTCGACCTCCCACTTCGCGCAGATCGCGAGGAACGCCTCCACGTCGGCGGGCTCGACGACCGCCATCATCCGCTCCTGCGACTCGCTCATGAGGATCTCCTCGGGCGCGAGCGTGGAGTCGCGGAGCGGCACCCGGTCGAGGTCGACGTGCATGCCGCCGTCACCCGCGCTGGCCAGCTCGGACGTCGCGCAGGAGAGGCCGGCGCCGCCGAGGTCCTGGATGCCGGCGACCAGCCCGGCGGCGAACAGCTCGAGGGTGCACTCGATGAGCAGCTTCTCCATGAAGGGGTCGCCCACCTGGACGCTCGGCCGCTTGGCCGGCCCGTCGGCCGCGAACGTCTCGCTCGCGAGGACGCTGACCCCGCCGATGCCGTCGCCGCCGGTGCGGGCGCCGTAGAGCACGACCTTGTTGCCGACGCCCGACGCCTTCGCGAGGTGCAGGTCCTCGTGGCGCAGGACCCCCACGCAGAGCGCGTTGACCAGCGGGTTGCCGACGTAGGTCTCGTCGAAGACCGCCTCGCCGCCGATGTTGGGCAGGCCGAGGCAGTTGCCGTAGCCGCCGACCCCCGCCACGATCCCCGGCAGCACCCGGTGGGTGTCGTCGGCGTCCAGCGGCCCGAAGCGCAGCGGGTCCATCACCGCCACGGGGCGCGCACCCATCGCGAGGATGTCGCGCACGATGCCGCCCACGCCGGTCGCCGCGCCTTGGTAGGGCTCGACGTACGACGGGTGGTTGTGGCTCTCGATCTTGAAGGTGACGGCGTAGCCCTGGCCGATGTCGATGACGCCGGCGTTCTCGCCGATCCCGGCGAGCGTCTTGCCGACCGGCGTCTCCTGGGACAGCTCGCCGAACTGCTTGAGGTGCACCTTGGACGACTTGTAGGAGCAGTGCTCGCTCCACATCACGGAGTACATCGCCAGCTCGCTGCTGCTCGGGCGGCGGCCGAGGATCTCGCGGATGCGGGCGTACTCGTCGGCCTTCAGCCCGAGCTCGGCCCAGGGCTGCTCGCGGCCCGGGTCGGCGGCGGCCGCGGCGACGGTGTCGAGATCAGGCACGGCAACAACCTATCGGCGCAGGTCAGGTCGAGTGCGCAGGTGGTCGCCGGAGCGAGCACTTCAGCACTCGACTTGGTTGTCCACAGCTAATTACACACCTGTGATTACACGAATGACCTGTTACTTGTGTGATTCATGGTTCTAAAGTGACGCTCGCTCGAGTTCTTCCCTGACCCTGGAGCCCTTCCCGATGCCACGACCGGTACGCCGATTCGCCGCGACCCTCGCGATCGCCCTGGCGACCACGCTGGCCGCGCCCACGTCCTCGCCCGCGGCGGCACCCGTCGTGGCCGCTCAACGCGAGGGCAACCCGGTCACTCCCGGCGACCTGACCGGCTACGGCTTCGACCAGTGCCTGGCACCGACGCAGAGGTCGATGAACAAGTGGATGAAGCACTCGCCGTTCCTGGCCGTCGGCATCTACATCTCCGGCAAGTCGCGCGCCTGCCGCTCGCAGCCCAACCTCACGCCCGAGTGGGTCAGCACCCAGCTGGCCAAGGGCTGGCGGCTGCTGCCGATCACGCTGGGCCCCCAGGCCAGCTGCCAGCCGCGCTTTCCCCGCTACTCCGACGACGTGAAGATCGACCCCACGCCGGGCGCCGACAAGACCTACGCGATCGCCCGGGCGCAGGGGTACGCCGAGGCGGGCACGACCGTCACGGACGCGCAGGCGCTCGGCATCGTGCCCGGCAGCACGCTCTGGTACGACCTCGAGGGCTTCGCCCTCGGCAACACCCACTGCCGCGAGTCCGCGCTGCGCTTCCTCGACGGCTGGACGGTGCGGTTGCACGAGCTGGGCTACGTGTCCGGCGTGTACTCCTCGGTCGGCAGCGGCATCAAGATGCTCGACGACGCGCGGGTGCTCCGGCCGGGCACGTTCACGCTGCCCGACCGGATCTGGCTGGCCCGCTGGGACGGGATCGCGAACACGTCGTCGTCGTACATCCGCGAGGACGGGTGGCGTCCCGGCGGGCGGATGAAGCAGTACCAAGGTGGTCATAACGAGACATGGGGCGGGGTGACCATCAACATCGACCGCAACTACCTGGAGCTCGGCCAGGGTTCGGTCGCGACGCCGGAGACCCACTGCGGAGGCGTCCGCGTGGACTTCCGGAGCTACGGGCGACTCACGGCCGAGTCGTCCGGGCGACGCATGGAGGCGCTGAAGTGCCTGCTGAAGGAGCAGGGCTACCCGGTCGGACGGTGGACGAAGGCGAGCCGCGGGTCCCTCCCGCCCGCGGTCCAGAGCTGGCAGACGGCTCACGGCTTCGCCGCGACGACGACCTGGCAGCGCCAGCACTGGATCGCCCTGCTCTCGCAGGGAGCCCGGCCGGTGCAGAAGGTCGGATCGGCGGGTGAGGGCGTCTTCAGGCTGCAGAGAGCCTTGAACGCCGCCGGTTCACGCCTGAAGATCACCGGCGTGTTCGACGCGTCGACCGAGGCTGCTGTGCGAGCCTGGCAGCAGCAGGCAGGACTCCCGGCGACGGGAGTCATCGCCCCTCGCAGCTGGAAACAGCTGCAGACCGGGGGGCGATAGGACAGCTTGCTCCCCCTCCCCCCACGAGTCGGCGCGAGTCAATCTGAAACGGCCTCGCACCCCCCGGGACCGGGGACTCGCGCCGACTCGCCCCCTTCGGGCGGGCGTCAAGCGGTGGCGGCGGACTCGAGCAGGCTGGTGAAGAAGCCGATGCCGTCGGTGCCGGGACCCGTGAGGTCCTCGACGGCGTGCTCGGGGTGGGGCATCAGACCCACGACGTTGCCGCGCTCGTTGGTGACGCCGGCGATGTCGCGCAGGGAGCCGTTGGGGTTGCCGACGTACCTCACCACCACGCGGCCCTCCCCCTCGAGGCGGTCGAGCGTGACCTCGTCGGCGACGTAGGCGCCCTCGCCGTTCTTGAGGACGATGGTGAGCTCCTGGCCCTGCGCGTACGACGACGTCCACGGCGTCGACGTGTTCTCGACGCGCACGCGCTGGTCGAGGCAGCCGAACTTGCGGTGGTCGTTGCGGATCAGCGCACCGGGCAGCAGGTGGGACTCGCAGAGGATCTGGAAACCGTTGCAGATCCCCAGCACCGGCATCCCGCCCTGGGCGGCGGTGAGCACCTCGCTCATCACCGGCGCGAAGCGGGAGATGGCGCCGCAGCGGAGGTAGTCGCCGTACGAGAACCCGCCCGGCAGCACGACGGCGTCGACGCCCTTGAGGTCGTGGTCACCGTGCCACAACGAGACGGCGTCGTGGCCGGCGAGCCGAGCGGCACGAGCCGCGTCGACGTCGTCGAGCGAGCCGGGGAAGGTGACGACCCCGACCTTCACTCCGCGGCCTCGTCGGATTGCGCGTGCACCTCGAAGTCCTCGATGACCGGGTTGGACAGCAGCGTCTCGGCCATCGCCCGCACCTGCTCGAGCAGGGCCTCGCTCGACTCGCCCTCGACCTCGAGCTCGAAGCGCTTGCCCTGGCGCACCTCGGTGACCCCCTCGAAGCCGAGCCGGGGCAGTGCGCCGAGCACCGCCTTGCCCTGGGGGTCGAGGATCTCGGGCTTGGGCATCACGTCGACGACGAAGCGGGGCACGGCACCATCCTAGGGTCGGGCAGACTCGTCCCATGAGCGCGACTCCCCTGCCGGGCACCAACCCTCTCAAGCTCCAGTTCCCCCAGTCGCTGGCGGTGTACGACGACTACGCGGCCGCCCAGAAGGCCGTCGACTTCCTCGCCGACGCGAAGTTCCCCGTCGAGCAGCTGATGATCGTCGGCACCGACCTCAAGCGCGTCGAACGCATCACCGGCCGGCTCACCACCGGCAAGGTCGCGCTCGGCGGGCTGGTGTCGGGCGTGTGGCTGGGTCTCTTCGTCGGCCTGATCTTCAGCATCTTCACCGAGGAGGGGGTGCTCGCGGTGATCGGGTCGACCGCTGCGCTGGGTGCGGTCTTCGGCGTGGTGTGGGCGCTGATCGGCTACGCGTTCACCCGCGGCCAGCGCGACTTCTCGTCGGTCACCCAGGTGGTGGCCACCAAGTACGAGGTGCTGGTCGAGCACAAGTCCGCGGCGCAGGCCCGCGAGCTGCTCGCCACGCTGCCGGGCGCCCTGCCCGACCCGTTCGCCTGAGTCGCCCGGTCTCGTGGCGGTCGCTGCGCGACCTCCTCGACCACCGATGTAGCGAGCGATCAGTCGGGACCGCCGCCGCGCACGCCGACGAAGACCAGCGCGACGCCGAAGCCGGCGATGATCGGGCCGACGATGGCCCAGAAGGTCTCGTCGGTCATCACGGACCCGCCGACATACCCGAGGCCTTGCAGGGTGAACAGCCCGCCGGCCAGCACGAGCACCAGCCCGACGACGACGGCGATCGAGCGGCCCGCGTTCAACGACGCCTCACTTCAGCTCGCGCTTGAGGATCTTGCCGGTGGCGGTCATCGGCAGGGCGTCGACGAACTCCACGATGCGCGGGTACTTGTGGCCCGCCATCTGCTCCTTGCCCCAGGCGACCAGCTCGTCCTCGGTCATCGAGGCGCCCTCGACGAGGATGACGACGGCCTTGACCTCCTCGCCGTGGCTCTCGTGCGGGACGCCGATGACGGCGGCCAGCGACACCGCCTCGTGGGTCATCAGCACCTCCTCGACCTCGCGGGGGTACACGTTGAAGCCGCCGCGGATGATCAGGTCCTTCGACCGGTCGACGATGTAGTAGTTGCCGTCCTCGTCGCGGCGGGCCAGGTCACCGGACCGGAACCAGCCGTCGCGCAGCACCTCCGCGTTGGCGTCGGGCCGGTTGAGGTAGCCCTTCATGATGTTGTGGCCCTTGATGGCGATCTCGCCGATCTCGTCCGCGCCCTCGACGGTCTTCCACTCGGTGTCGCCCGGGCCCTCGGCGGCGATCAGCTTGACCTCGACGCCCCAGATCGGGATGCCGATCGAGCCGGGGACCGGTGGCCGGTCCGGGTCGGAGAAGGTCGCGACCGGCGAGGTCTCCGAGAGGCCGTAGCCCTCGAGGATCTGCACGCCCAGCTTGTCCTGCACGTCCTTGATGATCTCGACCGGCAGGCTCGAGCCACCGGACGCGCCGACGCGCAGGTTGCCCGCGATCTTCTTCACGTCGACGCTGTCGTCGATCGCGTGCAGCAGCCCCCACCACATCGTGGGGACGCCGGCGAAGAAGGTGATGTCCTCCTTCTGCATCAGCGCGACGGCCTGCTGCGCGTCGAAACGCGGCAGCAGCACCAGCGTGGCCGCCGTCGAGAACCCGGCGTTCATCTGCACCGTCGAACCGAACGAGTGGAAGAGCGGCAGCGTCACCAGGTGCGTGTCGGACGCCGGCTCGTTGCCGAAGAGCCGGTTGCAGGTCAGCGCGTTCATGACCAGGTTGCTGTGTGAGAGCTCGGCACCCTTCGACCGGCCGGTCGTGCCGCTGGTGTAGAGGATGACGGCGGTGTCGGTCTCGTCGGTGACGGCGCTGTCGTACGTCGCCGGCTGGTCCTTCACGGCCTCCGCGAAGGTCGTCTCGCCCTCGATCGAGGCCGGCGCCGACGGGTCGGCCATGATCAGGAAGAAGTGCTCGCAGCTCTCGGTGGCGTCGTACCCGGCCTTGCCCTCGGCGCCCATCGCGAGCTCGGGAGTGCCCTGGAAGCAGAAGTAGGCCTTGGCGCCGGAGTCCTCGAGGAAGTAGGCGTTCTCACGGCCCTTGTTGAGCACGTTGAGCGGGACGACGACCGCGCCCGCCTTGAGGATGCCGTAGTAGACGATCGGGAAGTACGGCAGGTTCGGGCAGGTGAGCGCCACCTTGTCACCGCGACCGATCCCCCTCGACGTCAGCAGGTTGGCCACCTGGTTCGCCGCCGCGTCGACCTGGCCGTAGGTCAGCCTCGTCTCGCCCAGGACCAGGGCGACACGGTCGGGATATCGGCGGGCGCTGTCCTCGAGGAGGACGGAGAGATTGAGCATGCAGCCAACCTAGGCGCGTGGTCCCCGGTCGGCCAGCACTCGGGACGCCCGTTCGAGGTCGGACCTGATCGATCGCCCGGCGAGCAGGGCCGCGGCGCGGGCGGCGTACTTGAAGGGGCCGGAGGCCTCGACGTGTCCCTCGCACGTGAGGCGGGTGCCCTTGGGAATGCCGACGAACCGCATCCGCAGGAACCCCTCCACGCCGCCCCAGCGACCGCGCTCGGCGAAGATCCGGTACGGCTCCAGCTCGGTGATCTCCATCGCCGGCTTCACTCCGACGACCGTGGTGTCGTGCCACGTCAGACCGACCGCCGGCTCGGCGTCGCGGTCGTCGAGGCGCACCGACAGGAGGGAGGCCTGCCACTCCGGGCGGTTGCGTGGCTCGACGAGATAGGTGAAGAGCGCCTCGGGCGGGTGCGGCAGGTCGACGCTGACCGTGAAGGGGTAGCGCGTCATCGGAACGAGTCGCCCGTCAGCAGCTCGTAGGCCTCGACGTACCTCGCTCTCGTGCGCTCGACGACCTCCTCGGGCAGGGCGGGGGGCGGACCGCCGGCGGCCCGGTCCCAGCCGGACGCCGGGGAGAGCAGCCAGTCGCGCACGATCTGCTTGTCGTACGACGGCTGCGCGCGACCCGGCTCCCACTCGGAGGCCGGCCAGAAGCGGGACGAGTCGGGAGTGAGCACCTCGTCGCCGAGCACGACCGTGCCGTCGGGCCGGGTGCCGAGCTCGAGCTTGGTGTCGGCCAGGATGATGCCGCGCTCGCGGGCGATCTCGTGGGCCCGGCCGTACACCGCGAGCGTCAGGCCACGCAGCGTCTCGGCGGCCTCCGCGCCCACGGTCGCGACGACGGTCGCGAAGTCGACGTTCTCGTCGTGCTCGCCGAAGTCGGCCTTGGCGGCCGGCGTGAAGATCGGCGTGGGGAGGCGGTCACCGTCGACGAGGCCGGCGGGCAGCGCGTTGCCGCAGACCTCTCCAGTGGCGCGGTAGTCGATCAGCCCGGTACCGGTGAGGTAGCCGCGGGCGACGCACTCGACGGGATACATCTCGAGCGCCTCGCAGATCACCGCGCGGCCGCGTACGCCGTCGGGCACGTCGGTCGAGACGACGTGGTTCGGCACCAGGTCGGCCAGCTGGTCGAACCACCACAGCGACATCCGGGTCAGGAGCTCGCCCTTGTCGGGGATGGTGCTGTCGAGGACGTGGTCGAACGCCGAGATCCGGTCGCTCGCGACCATCAGCAACCGGCCGGCGTGCTCGCCCGACTCGATGCGATAGAGGTCGCGCACCTTGCCCGAGTGGACGTGGGTCGCACCCTCGATCGGCGGGGCCTCCGGGAGCGTCGCGGGCTGCTGTCCGGCCATGCGGGAACACTATCCGCCCGCGCCGCGGCGTCGACCCGGCGGCGCTGCGCGCCGGGGCGGATGTTGGGATGTGGCCATGCCGGAGTCTGCCGAAGAGGTCTACGCCAGGGTCGTCGCGGCCGTCGGGGAGGACGGGCGGCTGCCGATGCCGCCCGTCGGGGAGTGGGACATCTTCCCGTGGGAGATGGTGGACGGGGAGCTGAAGCCCAAGGTGCTCCAGGCGCCCGGTGACGAGCCGGTGCGCTGGGGCGAGGCACCCGACAAGCCCTGCGGGGCGTGCTCGGCCGATCACGAGCACCTGAGGATCTGGGCGAACGAGCGGTGGTACGTCACCCGGGGCGAGAAGCCGACCGGCCTGCCCCTTCTGCTCTGGCTGCACCCCGTCGAGCACGTCGACCTCACCGACCTCTCGGACGCCATGGCCGCCGAGCAGGGGGTGATCTCGACCAGGCTCGCCCGGATCATGTCGCACCTGCCGAACATCGGGCGGGTGCACGTGTGCCGCTGGGGCGACGGCGGCTCGCACCTGCACTGGTGGTTCATCGCGCGGACCGCGCGACTCCCGCAGATCCTCGGCTCGATGGCGGTCGAGTGGGACGAGATGCTCCCGCCGGTCCCGGTCGACGTGTGGGAGGCCGACTACCGCGAGGTCGCGAGGCGGCTCGCCACCCACGACGGCCGGGCCCTCGTCTGAGCCCTCCGGGCCAGGGTCCTACTGGGTCCTACTGGGTCCTACTGGGTCCTACTGGGCGTCACTGGGATAGACCGTGTACTGCATCAGCGGCGCCGGGACGCTGCCCGTGACGACCACGAACCAGTCATCGGAGGTGAAGTCGGCCGTCGAGCTGTCCGGTCCGGCGCTGATCACGTCCTTGCCCATCTCGAACCCCGCGCCGGTGAGCTGGGCGGTGGCGTCGGAGAAGGCGACCTGGAAGCTGGTGTCCGGCTTCACCTCGATCAGATAGCTGCCCAGGCCCTCGTTCTCGAGCACCTTGGTCACCTCGCCGCCGACCAGCGGCACCTCCTCGGTCGGGAAGCCGGCCGGGAGCTCCTCGCCCCGCAGCGCTTCCGTCGAGCTGTCGCTCGGGGTCGGGTCGGCCGTCGGCTCGTCGTCCCCGCTGCACCCGGCGAGGGCGAGGAGCAGCGAGGCGGCCAGTGCGGCGGCGTACCGAGACGTCATGCCCCCATCCTCTCCGACCGTCCCACCTTGAAACGCAGCGCGGCCTCGTCTCCGGACATGTGACCACGAAAGGCACGTGTTGCCTCGACCAGAATCGTGCCTTTCGTGGTCAGGTAGCGACCGGCCGGACGTCGACGGCAGCCATGACCGATCTAGGGACCAGGCCTCAGAGGATGCCGCCCGGCGAGTACGCCGCCGCGTCGGGATGCGCCGCGACCACGGCCTCGACCCGGCGCACGACCTCCTGGGTCTGCGCGACCGCCGCGCCGGTGAAGGTGATCGGCTCGTCGAGCAGCCCGCCGAGGTCCGCGCGCGACAACCCGAGACGGGAGTCGGCGGCGAGTCGGTCGAGCAGGTCGTTGTCGGCCTGGCCCCGGCGCATGTCGAGGGCGACGCCCACGGCCGCCTCCCTGATCGCCTCGTGCGCGGCCTCGCGCCCGACACCCGCCCGCACCGCCGACATCAGCACCTTGGTCGTGCCGAGGAAGGGCAGGTAGCGGTCCAGCTCGCGCTGGATCACGGCGGGGAACGCGCCGAACTCGTCGAGCACGGTGAGGAAGGTCCGGAACAGCCCGTCGGCGGCGAAGAACGCGTCGGGCAGCGCGACCCGGCGTACGACGGAGCAGGAGACGTCGCCTTCGTTCCACTGGTCGCCGGCGAGCTCGCCCACCATCGACAGATAGCCGCGGAGCACGACGGCCAGGCCGTTCACGCGCTCGCAGGAACGCGTGTTCATCTTGTGGGGCATCGCCGACGAGCCGACCTGGCCCTCTGCGAACCCCTCGGTGACCAGCTCGTGTCCCGCCATCAGGCGGATCGTGGTCGCCAGGTTGGACGGCGCCGCGACCAGCTGCACGAGCGACGACAGGACGTCGAAGTCGAGCGAGCGCGGATAGACCTGGCCGACGCTCGTCAGCACCCGCTCGAAGCCGAGGTGCGCGGCGACCCGCGACTCGAGCTCGGCCAGGTGCGAGGCGTCGCCGTCGAGCAGGTCGAGCATGTCTTGGGAAGTGCCCATCGGGCCCTTGACGCCGCGCAAGGGGTAGCGGGTCAGCAGGTCCTCGACCCGCTCGACACCGATCAGTAGCTCCTCGGCGACCGTCGCGAACCGCTTGCCGAGCGTGGTCGCCTGGGCGGCCACGTTGTGCGATCGCCCGGCCAGCACGGTGGTCTCGTGCTCGCTCGCGAGCCGAGCCAGCCGCGCCAGCGTCGCCACCGCGCGGTCGCGCAGCATCGCGAGCGAGGCCCGCACCTGCAGCTGCTCGACGTTCTCCGTCAGGTCGCGCGAGGTCATGCCCTTGTGGATGTGCTCGTGGCCGGCCAGTGCGCTGAACTCCTCGATGCGCGCCTTCACGTCGTGGCGGGTGACCCGCTCACGGGAGGCGATCGAGTCGAGGTCGACCTTCTCGACGACCGCCTCGTAGTCCTCGACGACACCGTCCGGCACAGCCACACCGAGGTCGCGCTGGGCGCGGAGAACCGCGATCCACAGCCGGCGCTCGAGCACGATCTTGTGTTCCGGGGACCAGATCGCGGCGAGGTCGGCGCCGGCGTACCTCGTGGCCAGGACGTTGGGGACGCTCACATCTCCATCGTCCCACGCGGGAACGTGAGCGGATCGTCCCAGCCCGGCGGCGGACGCCAGGTCTCCCAGCCCTGGTCGAGCGGCCAAGCGCGCGGCGCGATCAGCTCGTGCCTGGCCTGCTCGGCGACCTCGCGGATGATCCCTGCCTGCTCACGCGTCTTCGCGCCGCCGGTGACGGCCGCGTCCAGCTCGTCCTCGTCCTTGAGCCATACGTCGCCGTCGGCATCCACCCAGATGTCGAGGGTCAGGTCGCGCGTGAACGTGCGCGGACCTCCGTCGGCGGCGCGCAGGTGCGGCAGCTCGAGGTTGACGTAGTGGCCCTCGAACGTGCCCCCTTCGTCGTAGAAGTACCAGATCGACCACGGCTTCCCCGCGGGCGCGACCCGGAGGATGCCCGGCCCCTGCCAGGGCTTCACCACCATGTCGTAGTCGCGCTGGATCGACAGCCGCACCCGATCAGCCAGCGGCCGGTCGCGCAGTCCCAGCCCGTCGCGCGGGGTCGCCACCTCGGTCTCCGAGCCGGCCGGCAGCCACGCGACCAAGCCGCGCTCGTCGTCGCTGACCACCCGCAGCAGCTGCACGAACAGGCCGTAGCGCCAGGTGACCACGTCGCCTGGGGACAGGTACGCCGCCGCACCCACCGGGACGGTCGGCTCGTCCACCGGGAGCCGCATCGGCTCGAGCGCCGCCAGGTCGGGGGCGGCGGATCGGGTCGGACCGTCGAGCCGGACCATCGTCCCGCCGCTCTCTGACACCTTCGTGTCGTCGTGCTCCGAGGTCACGGCAGCCCGGCGGCGGGCGCGGCGATGTCCCGGCGCCACTGGGCCCCGGGGAACGAGATGGTGGCGACGCCCTCGTAGGCCTTGGCGCGGGCGTCGGCGACGTCGGTGCCGACGGCGGTGACGGCGAGGACCCGCCCTCCAGCAGTGACCAGGCGGCCGGCCGCGTCGCGCGCGGTCCCGGCGTGGAGGACGGCGACGTCGCTCTCGCGGTCGAGGGTCTCGGTGCCGACGATGACGTCGCCGGACGAGGACGACGCGGGATAGCCGGCCGACGCCATCACGACCGCGACGGCGGCTCCGGACTTCCAGGCCGGAGGCGGCACGGACGCGAGCGTCCCTGTCGCGGCGCCCATCAGCAGCGGCGAGAGCGGCGAGTCGAGGAGCATCAGGAGCGGCTGCGTCTCGGGATCGCCGAAGCGGGCGTTGAACTCGATCACGCGGACGCCACGCGAGGTGAGTGCGAGCCCGGCGTACAACAGGCCGACGAAGGGCGTCCCGCGCCGCGCCAGCTCGTCGACCGTCGGCTGCAACACGTCGCGCAGCACCTCCTCGACCAAGCCGGCGGGTGCCCACGGCAGCGGGGTGTAGGCGCCCATGCCACCGGTGTTGGGGCCCTGCTCGCCGTCGTGGATGCGCTTGAAGTCCTGGGCCGGCTGGAGGGGGTAGACGGTCGCGCCGTCGGCCTCACTCCATCCACACAGCGCGAAGAGCGAGACCTCGGGGCCGTCGAGGAACTCCTCGATCACGACGCGCTCGCAGGCGACGGCGTGGGCGAGCGCCTCGTCGCGGTCGTCGGTCACCACGACCCCCTTGCCGGCGGCGAGGCCGTCGTCCTTGACGACGTACGGCGCGCCGAGCTCGTCGAGCGCGGCGGCCGCCTCCTCGGCGGTCGTGCAGACGAAGGCCCGGGCGGTCGGGACGCCGGCGGCGTTCATCACGTCCTTGGCGAAGGCCTTGGACCCCTCGAGCTGCGCGGCCTCCGCGCTCGGTCCGAAGACGGCGATGCCCCGCGCGGCGACAGCGTCGGCGACGCCGGCGACCAGCGGGGCCTCGGGGCCGACGACGACGAGGTCGACGCCGAGCCGTTCGGCGAGGTCGGCGACCGCCTCGCCGGAGAGCGGGTCGACCTGGTGGAGCGTGGCGTGGGCGGCCATGCCCGGGTTGCCGGGAGCGGCATGGACCTCGGTCACGCCGGGGTCGCGGGCCAGCGACTCGACGAGCGCGTGCTCACGACCACCGGTGCCAATGACGAGGGTCTTCACGTCGGCCAATCTAGAGAGCGGCACCCTCGCGAGGGTCACGGGCCTGCTTGCGGAGGAAGGTCAGCGCGGCATCGGCGACCTGGGGGTCGAGCACGCCCGGAGACCAGGCCGTCTCAGTCGTCGTGGACGAGGACCGTCTCCTCGCGGCCAGGTCCGACCCCGACGCCCCAGATGCGGGTGCCCGACATGTCCTCGAGCGTCTTCACGTAGTTCTGCGCGTTGACCGGCAGGTCGGCGAAGGTCCGGCAGGCCGACAGGTCCTCCCACCACCCGGGCAGGTACTCGTAGATCGGCTTCGCGTGGTGGAAGTCCGTCTGCGTCATCGGCATCTCGTCGTGGCGCACACCGTCGACGTCGTAGGCCACGCACACCGGCACCCGCTCCCAGCTCGACAGCACGTCGAGCTTGGTGAGGAACAGGTCGGTCAGGCCGTTGACGCGGGTGGCGTAGCGGGCGATCACGGCGTCGTACCACCCACAACGACGGTCGCGGCCGGTCGAGACCCCGACCTCGCCGCCGATCTTCCAGAGCTTCTCGCCGTCCTCGTCGAACAGCTCGGTCGGGAACGGTCCCGACCCGACACGCGTCGTGTAGGCCTTGATGACCCCGATGACCCGGTCGATCCGGGTCGGGCCGATGCCCGCGCCCGTGCACACGCCGCCCGCGATGGCGCTCGACGACGTCACGAACGGGTAGGTGCCGTGGTCGACGTCGAGCATCGTGGCCTGGGCACCCTCGAAGAGCACGGTCTCGCCACGGTCGAGCGCGCCGTTGATCAGGAGCGAGGTGTCCTGGACCATCGGGCGCAGCCGGTCGGCGTACGACAGCAGCTCCTCGACCACCGCGTCGACTTCGACGGCGCGCCGGTTGTAGACCTTCGCCAGCAGCTGGTTGCGCACCTCGAGCGCGCCCTCGACCTTCTGCCGCAGGATCTTGTCGTCGAAGAGGTCGGCGACGCGGATGCCGAGGCGGTTGACCTTGTCGGCGTACGCCGGCCCGATGCCGCGACCGGTCGTGCCGATCTTGTTCTTGCCGAGGAACCGCTCGGCGACCTTGTCGATCGTCGAGTGGTACGACGCGATGACGTGCGCGTTGGCGGACACCACCAGGCTGGCGGAGACGTCGCGACCGCGTGCGGCGAGCGCGTCCACCTCACGGAAGAGCGCCTCCGGCGAGACGACGACGCCGTTGCCGATCACGCTGGTGACGCCGGGCGTCAGCACGCCGCTGGGCAACAGGTGGGTGGCGAACTTCTCCCCGTCGATGACGATCGTGTGGCCGGCGTTGTGACCGCCGCTGGTGCGCACGACGTAGCCGATCTCGCCGGCCTCGCCGGTCTGCGCCAGCAGATCGGTCGCCTTGCCCTTGCCCTCGTCGCCCCACTGGGCGCCGAGGATGACGATGGCGGGCATCGAGTCTCCCTCTATGTCTGCGCTGTCCTGCGGCGGCCCCGAGCGGGGCCGAGGCTATCGCACCCCGTGACATAGGCTCCCCGCGTGGACCCGCTGCTGGTGATCATGAATGCCGACGCCGGCACCGCCGAGGAGGAAGCGCTCGAGCGCGGCCTCGCGATCCTGCGGGAGCACACCTCGGTCGAGCTGGCGCAGACCTCCAACCCCGGCGAGCTCGACGGTGTCCTGCACCGTGCCGGCTCGCGCCGCATCGTGGTGGCGGGGGGCGACGGGAGCCTGCACGCCGTCGTGGCGGCCCTGCACCGCCGGCACGACCTGGCCGACGCGGTGCTCGCGCTGCTGCCCATGGGCACCGGCAACGACTTCGCGCGCGCCATGGACGTCCCGCTCGAGATCGAGGACGCCGCCAGGCTGGTCCTCGAGGGCGAGGTCCGGCGCGTGGACCTGATCCTCGACGACACCGGCCAGGTCGTGGTCAACAACGTGCACGTGGGCGCCGGCGCGCAGGCATCTCGCCGGGGCGCCCGCTGGAAGGAACGCCTCGGCTCGATCGGGGTCGGCAACGTCAACCTCGGACGCATCGGCTACCCGATCGGTGCGGTCCAGGCGGCCTTCAAGCCGCCGTCGCTGCACCTGCGCGTCGAGGTGGACGGCTCGGTCGTCAACGACCTCGACCAACCCGTGCTGATGGTGGCCCTCGGCAACGGCACCAGCGTCGGCGGCGGCGCCGAGCTCACGCCGGAGGCCGACGCGGAGGACGGGCGCATCGACATCATGGTCAGCCGCTCCATCGGGCCGCTCGCCAAGCTGGGGTACGCCGCCCAGGTGCTGCGCCGCACCCACCTCGAGCGCGACGACGTCCTCCAGGTCCGCGGGACCCGCGTCTCCATCTCCGGCGACGAGTTCTACTGCGCGGCCGACGGCGAGATCAGCGGGCCCGAGCGTCAGCGTTCGTGGCGGATGGAGCCGGCGGCGTACTCGATGGTGCTGCCCTAGATCCACCCGCGCCTGATCGCCTCGACGCCGGCCTGGAACCGCGAGTCGGCACCGAGCTCGGACATCACGTCGGCGATCCGGCGGCGTACCGTCCGCAGGCTCATGCCGAGCGTGCGCGCGATCTGCTCGTCCTTCTGACCGGCCGCGAGGAGCTGCAGCAGGAAGCGGCGCAGGTCGGGACGCGCCTCTCCGCCGGCGAGGTTGTCCATCTCGGGCACGGGCGACGCGCGCGCCCAGAGCTCCTCGAAGAGCAGGATCAGCGACTCCACCAGCGCCCCCTGGCGCACCAGCAGCCGCGGCTCGTCGGCGTACCCCAGCGGCTCCGGCACCACCGCGTGCGTCGTGCCGATCACCATCAGCCGGGTCGGCAGGTCCGGCAGCAGCCGGATCTGCTCGCCGGCCCTGGCCCGTGCGCGCAGCACGTCGGGGGCCTCGCTCAGTGCGACCACGGGGTAGATGGCCCGCGAGCGGCGTCCCTTCGCGATCGCCGCCGTGATGACCTCGACCATGGCGCCCTCGCGCGGCATCCGCCACGCGTCGGGACGCAGCCACAGCAGGTCGCCGCGGCTCTCGCTGATCAGGTTGGAGAGCAGCTGCAGCGCGTTGCCACCAGAGCTGACCTCCCCCTCGATGGGCACCACGTCGTCGACGTCACCGGTGCCCGGCCGGCTGACGGACGCGGCGAGGAGCGGGACGGCCTCGGCCAGCCGGGTCAGCCGCGCCTCGGCCGAGGCGGCCCGCGCGGCCTCGCGCCGGATCAGCAGGGACAGGGCGTCGGCGAGCGCGAGCACCACGAGGTGGCCGTCGTCGATCCGGCAGATGCCGAGCCGGGACAGCGGCTCGATCTCGGCGGCGAGCTCGCCGGTGGGCAGGTTGAGGGCGGCGGCCACCGAGGCCACCGACCCGCCGGACAGGGGGAGCAGGCGGGCGTACAGCCGCTCCTCGGCGCCGGACAGCCCGAGCGAGGACAGCGGGGTGGCGAGCGCGCTCGCCGGGGAACGGGGGGGCATCCTGGCAGGTTAGTGCCACCGGCATCGGAGGGCCAGGTGGCAGGGAGTTGACATGGGACACTGGACGAGCCCGAAGCCGGGCCACATCGAGGGCTTCGGAATCGCCACAGGGGACGATTCCGAAGCCCTCGTCCTTTGTCGCTAGCCTTGCCGCTCCGGACAACACAACAGCGGCGAGGAGGCGAGAGCGGTGGCACGTGGCAAGGGTGGCGAGGACAAGCACGGCGAGAAGCCGCTGGTCGACTGGGTCTCCAAGGCCGCCGACGACGCGATCCGGCACGCCGGCCCCGATGCGCAGGTCGTGACGTGCTCCTCGGGCGTCTCCCCGTCGGGCCGGGTGCACCTGGGCAACATGCGCGAGTTCATCACGGTGCACTTCGTGGCCGACGAGCTGCGCCGTCGTGGCGTGCCGGTGCGGCACCTCCACGTGTGGGACGACTACGACCGCTTCCGCAAGGTCCCGGTCGGCACCGACCCGTCGTACGCCGAGCACGTCGGCAAGCCGTTGAGCGCCGTCCCCGACCCCGAGGGCTGCCACCCCTCGTGGGCCGAGCACTACAAGGTGCCCCTGCGCGACGCCCTCCACGCGATGGGCATCGACATGGAGGAGGTGTCCCAGACCGAGCGCTACCGCAGCGGCTTCTACCGCGAGGACGTGCTGCACGCCGTTCGGCACCGCCACGAGATCGAGGAGGTGCTGGCCCGCTACCGCACCAAGAAGCCGGTGGCCCCAGCGTCCGACCAGGAGGCCGCGGCGCTCGCCGACTCGGTGGCCGACGCCGACGAGCAGGCGACCGGCGGCGGCGACCTCGCCCGGTTCCCCTTCAGGCCCTACTGCCGGGGCTGCGGACGCGACACGGTGACGGTGACGGCGTACGACGACGAGACGACCGACCTCACCTACACCTGCGAGTGCGGCGACACCCACACGACCAACCTCGCCACGCAGGACGAGGGCAAGCTGGTGTGGAAGGTCGACTGGCCGATGCGGTGGGCCAAGGAGCACGTCGACTTCGAGCCCGCGGGCATGGACCACGCCACGCCCGGCTCGTCCTTCACGGTCGGGCACGAGCTGGTCGAGAAGATCTTCGGGATGCCGCGGCCGGCGTGGTTCGGCTACGCCTTCGTCGGCTTCGCGGGCGTGCAGAAGATGTCGTCGTCGGCCGGCGGCGCCCCCACCGCGAAGGACGCGCTGCGGATCCTCGAGCCCTCGATCCTGCGCTGGCTCTACGTCCGTCGCAGCTACAAGCAGGCCTTCGACATCGACTTCGGGCCGGAGGTCGTGCGGCTCTACGACGAGTGGGACGCCCTGGCGCGCAAGGCGGGCGACCCGGCCAAGCGCGACCTGCAGGTACTGGCCTACGAGCGGGCGTCGGCGACGGCCGCCGGGCCGCTCCCGACCGCCGAGGTCGTCGTCCCCTTCCGGACGCTGTCGTCGGTCGCCGACGTCACCGCGGGCTCGGCCGAGCAGATCAGCCGGATCATCGGCGACGTCGGCTACCCGCACGAGCGCGTCGACCAGCTCGAGCCCCGGCTGGGCAAGGCGATCGCGTGGACCAGCGAGTACGTCGCCCCCGAGGACCGCACGACGGTCCGGTCCGCCCCCGACGCGGAGCGGCTGGCGGCGCTCACCGAGCAGGAGTCGGCGTGGCTGACCCTCTTCCTCGACCGCCTCGGCGACGCGAGAGACCTCGACGACGTGACCGCCCTGGTGTACGGCGTCCCCAAGCTCGCCCTCGGAATGTCGCTCGAGGACAAGCCGACCGACCAGGTGAAGGCGGACCAGAAGCAGTTCTTCGGGCTGCTCTACCACCTTCTCGTCGACGCCGAGCGCGGGCCGCGGCTGCCCACGCTGGTGATGGCGCTCGGCGCGGACAAGGTGCGGTCGCTGCTCACACCGTGACGGGCGCCGTCCCTGCGGCGTGCGCCGAGGCGTCCGCGCCCGGGCCGACCGTGCGGTGAGAGGGTGGGGCTCATGAGCTCCCACGTCGACCTGATGGCCGGACCCCCGCCCACGCTGCTGCCCGAGGACCCGGCGACGGACGCCCTCGCCACGCAGCCGCCCGGCGCGGTCGTCCGGGCGTTCCCGTCGTCCCCCACCGCCTGGGCCGCCCTCGCCGACGCCGCCCGGGCCGAGGGCGCCGACGACGTGACCGTCTACGCCTACTCTCGGGTCGGTTACCACCGCTCCCTCGACCTGCTGCGCCGCAACGGCTGGAAGGGCCACGGGCCCGTCCCGTGGGAGCACGAGCCCAACCGCGGCTTCCTGCGCTGCCTCGCCTCACTCGCCCTGGCCGCCCGCGCGATCGGCGAGACCGAGGAGTGGGAGCGCTGCGCGGCCTTCCTCCGCGACAGCAGCCCCGCGGCGTACGACGCCCTGCTGGCCTGACCTTGGTGCGGCCACTTTTTGGGTAACGCGGACCTTCTGGCGCTCCTGCCCCCGTATATCGGGGCAGGAGCGGGAGCAGCCCCGCGTTAGCCACAACATCTGACCTGGCCCACCAAACGTCCACACTCCGGCACTCCGAAGAGCTGTCCACAGGTCTCCTCGGCGGAGAGGACGCGGCGGACCACGGCGGCCGAGGGTGGCCGGATGATCGGACATGCCGCCGCTCGGATGCGGAGCCAGCACGGGCTCATCACCTTCGCCCAAGCCGTGGACTCCGGACTGCGTCCTGCGCAGATCAACGCGCTGCTCAAGCAGGGGCGGTGGGTGAGGGTGAGGCCAGGTGTCTACGCAGAAGCAGACCTGTGGGCGAGTCTCGACCCGTGGATCGGTCAACCAGCGCTGAGAGCGAGGGCCACGCACATGGTCGTCCGCATCCAGCATTGGCTCAGCCACGACTCCGCCATTGCGCTCCATGGACTGTCGCTCATCGCACGCAAGCACGAGCGGGTGCACCTGACTCGTCCCGACCGGCGCGGTCGGCAGGTGCGTGAGGGCCTCACCCAACATGGCGCCAAGGTCCACGAGACCGAGATGGCAGACCTGGACGGGCTCCCAGTGTTGTCCCTCGCGAGGACCGCGCTCGATGTGGTCAGAGAGCACGGCTTCGCTGTCGGGCTGGGCGCCTGCGATCAGGCGCTGCGAGCTGGCGTGACGCGCGACGAGCTCGAGCACGCGGCAGCGATGATGTGGGGTTGGCCATTCTCCGTGTCCGTGCGCGAGGCGGTGCTGTTGGCGGATGCGCAGGCCGAGAATCCGTTCGAGTCGGCCGCACGTGCGCTCGTCCTGGAGCTCGGCATCGGGATTCCCGAGACCCAGTTCGGACTGTCCGACGGGAACCGCTCGGTGTACTGCGACATGCGTGTCGGCCGGCACGTGTTCGAGGCCGACGGCAAGGTCAAGCTCACCCCCGTAGCGCTGGGGGGATACGCGCCAGATCCCACCCGGGCACTCTGGGAGGAGAAGAAGCGCCAGGACTTGGTGACCGGGTTCAAGTTGGGCATGTCACGGATCACCTACGCCGACCTGTTCTCGCAGCGCGACGTCGCGAAGCGGCGGCTCACTCGTGAGTACGACGACACGGTCGCACGCTTCGGCACCTCGATCGCCGATCTGGCGCCGTACATCCTGCGCCGCGCCGCCTAGGCGTGGGCATCTAGGGGTAACGCGGGGATTCTGATCCTTCTGCCCCCATATATCGGGGCAGAAGGACCACCCGCCGCGCGTTACCCAAGAACCCCGGCGACCTCAGCCAGCGAGGGAGTGCCCGGTGGAGCGGAGGTTCTCGCAGGCCTCGACGATGCGGGCGGCCATGCCGGCCTCGGCGGCCTTGCCCCAGGCGCGGGGGTCGTAGGCCTTCTTGTTGCCGACCTCGCCGTCGACCTTGAGCACGCCGTCGTAGTTGCTGAACATGTGTCCGGCGACCGGGCGCGTGAAGGCGTACTGGGTGTCGGTGTCGACGTTCATCTTGACCACGCCGTAGTCGACGGCCGCGCCGATCTCGTCGGCGGTGGAGCCGGACCCGCCGTGGAAGACGAGGTCGAAGGGACGCGCGTCGGCGCCGAGACCGAGCTCGGACGCGGCGGCGGCCTGGGCCTCGCGGAGGATCTCGGGGCGCAGCTTGACGTTGCCGGGCTTGTAGACGCCGTGCACGTTGCCGAAGGTCAGCGCGGTGAGGTAGCGGCCGCGCTCCCCTGAGCCGAGGGCCCTGATCGTGGCGATGGCGTCCTCGGGCGTCGTGTAGAGCTGGTCGTTGATCTCGTTGGCGACGCCGTCCTCCTCGCCCCCGACGACCCCGACCTCGATCTCGAGCACGATGTGCGCGGCGGCCGCCTTGGTCAGCAGCTCCTCGGCGATCTGGAGGTTCTCCTCGAGGGGGACGGCCGACCCGTCCCACATGTGTGACTGGAAGAGCGGGGCCTCGCCGCGCGCGACCCGCTCGGCGGAGATGTCGAGCAGCGGCCGGACGAAGCCGTCGAGCTTGTCCTCTGGGCAGTGGTCGGTGTGCAGCGCGACGTGGACGGGGTAGTTCTTGGCCACCTCGGCGGCGTACGCCGCGAACGCGACCGAGCCGCTCACCATGTTCTTCACCGTGGGTCCGGAGAGGTACTCGGCGCCGCCGGTCGACACCTGGATGATCCCGTCGGAGCCGGCATCGGCGAAGCCCTTCAGGGCGGCGTTGAGGGTCTGCGACGACGACACGTTGATGGCCGGGAAGGCGAAGCCCTTCTCCTTGGCCGTGTCGAGCATCTGCGCGTAGATCTCGGGGGTGGCGATGGGCATGGCGGGAACTCCTCAGGGAAGAACAGGATGAGGTCTGGGGTGACTCGGCAACGACCCTAGTCGCTGACAACCGATGCGCCGCCCGTCCCGTCTCAGTGGACAAGAGGCACCACTGCCGGCTCGAGGAGGGATCACGTGGACGTCACCGCCGAACTGGAGCGGGCGCTGTCGGCAGCCCCCGACGAGCCGCCGCACCGCGACCTCGGCGGGCTCCTCGACAACGCACACGGGGCGCTGCGCCGCCGGCGACTTCGCCTCGGGGCGGTCGCGGCCGCGCTGGTGCTCCTCGTCGGTGTGGGCGCCGCCGCCACACTGTCCCCCGAGCCCGACGCCAGTCGCTCGATCGCCACCGACCCGACGCCGTCACCCTCCGAGTCGGTGTCGACGCCGGGGGCGCCTGGGCCGCCCTACGCGAGGTACGACGCCGGGACGCTCGCCCTCGACGAGGGCGTGGAGGTGCTCGACCAGGTCGACAACCCGCTGGGCTACGCGCTCCCTGACGCCTCCGTCGCCCTTCGACTCGACGTCCAGGGCCAGGAGCGTTGGGAGCTCGCGACCTGGGACGGTGACAACGACACGAGCTTCGGTGTCCACGTCTCGCCTCGCGAAGTGGAGCAGCGGACCTTCGACGGCTGGGTCGAGGTCCAGCAGCTCATCTACGGCGACGCCGACTGGCTGGTGGTGTCGAAGCCTGGCCCCGGCGGGAGGGTGCTCGTGCCCCGCGAGGGCGCCACGATCGTCGAGCAGCGCGGTGACCTCTACATCGACGACGAGTTCACGCCGGAGGGGTGGCTGGCGCACGTCGCCGTCGCGGACGACGCCAGCGGCGAGCGGTACTTCGTCCTCGTGCGGACATCGGAGCAGACTGAGGAGACTCACTACTTTCCGGTCCGCGCGAACCAGATCGACGCCGACACCATCGACGAGTTCCTGACCTACGTCAGAGAACGTCTCGAGCTCAGGCAATTCCCGTGAGCACCCGCGACGAGCAGTTCTCGACCTTCGTCACCGCTCGGCGCACCCACCTGCGCCGGGTGGCGTACGCCGTGTGCGGCGACTGGCACAAGGCCGACGACATCCTCCAGACCGCATTGCTCAAGGCGTACGTCGCCTGGCCGCGCATCCACAACCGCGGCGGCGAGGAGGCCTACGTGCGCCGCATCATCGTGCGGACCACGATCGACGAGTCCCGCCGGCCCTGGCGCCGCGAACGGCCGGGCCTCCCTGCAGAGGAGCGGCCGACCAGGGAAGGCCTCGCACCCGAGGAACGCGACGCGCTGATCGACGCCCTGCAGGAGCTGCCCGAGATGCAGCGCAAGTGCGTGGTCCTGCGGCATTGGCTTGGCCTCTCCGTCGAGGAGACCGCCTCCGAGCTCGGGGTCGCCACCGGGACGGTCAAGAGCCACACCTCGCGCGGGGTCGCCCGGCTCCAGGACCTGCTCGCCACACCCGGAGGAGCATCTTGACGGAGGCGTCGGGTGGGGGCTGCTCTCAGCCTCGCCAGGCGGCTTCGCCGCGGAGGTCGGCGTGCGCACGGATCCAGGTGTGCATGGCGATCGCCCCGGCCGCCGAGGCGTTGATCGAGCGGGTCGACCCGAACTGCGCGATCGACAACGTGCCGTCGCAGGCCTCGCGAGCGGCGCCGGAGAGGCCCGGGCCCTCCTGACCGAAGAGCAGGCACACGTGGCGCGGGAGCGTGGTGGTCTCGAGGTGCTCGCTGCCCGGCAGGTTGTCGATGCCGAGCAGCCGGACCTGCGGGGCGAGCTGGTGCAGGTACGCCGCCAGGTCGGCCGGCGTCGCGTGGTGCCGGACGTGTTGGTAGCGGTCCGTCACCATCGCACCCCGGCGGTTCCACCTCCGGTTGCCGACGATGTGCACCTCTGCGGCAAGGAACGCGTTGGCGGTCCGCACGATCGTGCCGATGTTGAAGTCGTGCTGCCAGTTCTCGATCGCGACGTGGAAGTCGTGCCGACGGGTGTCGAGGTCGGCCACGATCGCCTCGAGCGACCAGTAGCGATAACGGTCCACGACGTTGCGCCGGTCGCCGTGCTCGAGCAGCTGGGCGTCGTACTCCTCCCCCTCCGGCCACGGACCCTCCCACGGCCCGACGCCCACTTCGGCGGGACCGTGCGGCATCGGGTCGTACGGCGCCCGCTCGTCGTCGGCGCTGGCCATCGACTCAGAACGCCGAGATCGAGGCGGGCGCCAGGAACGGCTCGGCGATCGGGAGGCTCATGCCCGGCAGGCTAGCCCTGCACGCCACCAGGCTCGCCCTCATGTCCGGCGGCTAGGGTGGCGTCGTGACGGGGCCGCTGCAGCTAGTGCCCGTCCAGCCCCTGCTGCTGGGCATGGACTGGATGGACCCCAACTGGCTGCTCGACCGGTTCGACAGCCAGTTCTTCTGGATCAGCCTGCTGATCATCTTCATCGAGTGCGGGCTGTTCTTCCCGTTCCTGCCGGGCGACACCCTGCTCTTCGCGCTCGGGCTCTTCATCTCGGCCGAGAAGGTCAACCTCTTCCCGGGCGGTCCGCACGCGGAGATCGCCATCGCCGCGGTGCTGCTGACCGGCTCGGCCTTCCTCGGCAACGTCGTGGGCTACGAGATCGGCCGCAAGATCGGGCCACCGATGTACGAGCGGGACGGCCGCATCCTCAAGCGGAAGTACTTCGACCAGACCCGGGTCTTCTTCGACAAGCACGGCAACAAGGCGCTGGTGATCGGCCGGTTCGTGCCCTTCGTCCGGACGTTCATCACGGTCGTCGCCGGCGTGACGCGGATGCCGCGGCGCCGCTTCTTCTTCTGGAGCTTCGTCGGTGCGGTGCTCTGGGTGTTCAGCATCCTGCTGCTCGGCTACTTCCTCGGCAGCGCCTTCCCGTCCCTGGGCGAGAACATCGACAAGGCGATCATCGTGATCCTGGCCTTCTCGGTGATCCCGATCGCGTACGAGTGGTGGCGGCACCGGCGTACCTCGTCTCAGGCTGCTGAGGACAACGACCTCGACGGCCGTCCCGACCGCGACGTCATGGGGATCGACGCCGACTAGAGATTTGACCTTGTGCCTCTATCCCCAGGCGCAGGGCGGCCCTAACTTAAGTAGGGTCCGAGCGAGCCGGGGGGCCGAGCCAATGACGAACGTGACCATCGCGAACATCTTCTTGTTCATCACGATCCTGTGCCTCGCCGTCAGCGCGCAGCTCGGCAGCATCATGTTCTTCTTCTACTCCTTCGCCGCCATCGTGCTCGCCGGCATGATGCGTCACACCGAGCTCGAACGCGTCCAGAAGGCCCGCCCCCGCAGCTGAGCGCCGTCGCGCCGCGCGGCTACCGCGCGCGCGCCGCGTCGAGGTCGGCCTTGGTGAGCACCGGCCGCACCTCGAGGCCCACGTCGGCGAGGGGGTTCTCCCCGGCCGGGCTGCGGTCGATGGCGCAGACGACGACCTCGACGACCGCACCCGCCTCCCGCAGCGCCCGCGTCGCGTCACGGACGGCGCCGCCGGTCGTGATGACGTCCTCCACGAGCGTCACCCGGCGCCCGGCGACGTCAGGGCCTTCGGCCAGCTTGCAGGTGCCGTACTCCTTGGCCTTCTTGCGGACGAAGAGCGCCGGCAGGCCGGTGCGGGCGCTGACCATGGTGGCGATCGGGATGCCGCCCAGCTCGAGACCGCCCAGCAGCTCGGTGTCCGCCGGCAGCAGCGACTCCATCTGCTCGGCCACCCGGACGAGCAGTGCCGGCTGGGACTCGAAGAGGTACTTGTCGAAGTACTCCGACGACACCTGGCCAGACCGGAGCGTGAACTCGCCGGTCAGCCGGCAGATCGCGTCGATGTCGGAGGCGAGGTTGGGGTCCGGGATCACGCGCGTAGTCTCGCAGCCGTGCTCGCCAAGCGACTCGAGGGCATCGCGCCCACGATCTTCTCGCGGATGTCGGCCCTCGCGATCTCGACGGGATCGGTGAACCTCGGCCAGGGGTTCCCCGACGTCGACGGCCCACCGGACGTGATCGCCGCCGCCGTGGCCGCCCTGCACGAGGGCCGCAACCAGTACGCCCCCGGCCTCGGCGTGCCCGAGCTCCGGCACGCGGTCGCCCGGCACCAGCAGCGCCACTACGGCATCGAGCTCGACCCCGACACCGAGGTCGTCGTCACCACCGGCGCGACCGAGGGCGTCGCGGCCGCGCTGCTCGGACTGGTGGACCCCGGCGACGAGGTGGTCGTCCTTGAGCCCTACTACGACTCCTACGTCGCGATGATGCAGATGGCGGGCGCCGTACGCCGCCCGGTGACCCTGCGCGCACCGGACTTCCGCCTCGACGCCGACGAGCTCCGTGCGGCGGTGACGCCACGCACCCGCTTCGTGCTCCTCAACAGCCCGCACAACCCGACCGGCACCGTGCTGACGCGCGCCGAGCTGGAGGCCGTCGCGGCGATCGCGGTCGAGCACGACCTGGTCGTGATCACCGACGAGGTCTACGAGCACCTGGTCTTCGACGTCCACGAGCACGTGCCGATCGCGACGCTGCCGGGCATGCGCGAGCGGACGCTGACGCTGTCGAGCGCCGGCAAGTCCTACAGCTTCACCGGCTGGAAGGTCGGTTGGGCGACCGGCCCGGCCGCGCTGGTCGGCGCGCTGCTGGCCGCGAAGCAATGGCTCACCTTCACGTCGGGCTCGCCCCTCCAGCCGGCGATCGCGCACGCGCTCGACCACGAGCCGGACTTCCCGCGCGAGCTCGCACGAGACCTCCAAGGGCGGCGCGACCTGCTCTGCGCCGGCCTCGGGAAGGCCGGCCTGACGCCCCGGATCCCGGAAGGCACCTACTTCGCCGCCACGGACGTGGCCCCTCTCGGCTGGGACGACGGCCTGGAGTTCTGCCTGGCGCTGCCTGATCGGGCCGGGGTGGTGGCGGTGCCGGCGCAGGTCTTCTACGACGACCCGGACGCGCCCGGCGCCGGACGGCACCTGGTCCGTTGGGCCTTCTGCAAGGACTCCGCGGTGATCGAGGACGGCGTACGCCGTCTGCAGGAGGCGGACCTGCGGAAGTAGATGGCACGATGACCGGCGTGAAGGTGCTCTTCACCTCGTGCCCCGCGTACGGGCACGCACTCCCGATGCTGCCCCTGATCCGCGCCGCGATGGCAGCGGGCGCAGACGTGCGGGTCGCCACGGGTCCCGATCTGGTCGACCCGCTGCGCGACCGCGGGCTCGACGCACGGCCGGCCGGGCCGCCGTGGACCGAGAGCTGGGCCGAGCACAACCGCATCTGGGCCGACCCGGGCCACCCGGGCGACAAGATGCTCGACGGGGTCATCGCGCTCTTCGGGTCGCCTGCGGGACGACGGCTCGACGACCTGACGGCGATGGCCCGTGACTGGCGACCTGACCTGGTGGTCCACGAGGTCCTCGAGCTGGGCGGCTCGATCCTCGCCGGGCGCCTCGGCGTGCGCAGCGTGGTGCACGGCTTCGGGCCGATGTTCCCGTTCTACGCCCATCTCGCCGGACCGGCCGGGGCCGCCGCCGGTGACGACGACCTGTGGGCGACCCTCTCCCAGGAGACCTATCTCGACATCTGCCCGCCCGCACTCCGGCCCGACGGCCCACCCGCGTGGACGGCGAGCCTGCCCCTGCGACCGAGCTCGGGCGAGCGCGGGCCGGTCTCTCCCGACGTCGCCGAGCTGTTGCGCCGTGAGAGGTCGCTGGCCTACTTCACCCTCGGCACGGTGAAGAACGAGGACGCCGCCGACCTGGCCACCGGGCTCGCGGGACTGGCGGAGTACGACGGCCACGTGCTCGCGACCACCGGGCGGCCGGTGGACCCCGACGAGCTGGGCCCCCTGCCAGCCAACGTCACGCTCGCCGCCTTCGTGCCCCAGGGTTCCGTGCTGCCCCACGCCGACCTCGTCGTGTCGCACTCGGGGTCCGGCACCATGCTCGGCGCCTTTCGCCACGGCCTCGCTCAGGTCGCCGTCCCCCGCGGGACGGACCAACCGGAGAACGCCGCACTGATGGCGAGGACTGGAGCCGGGGTAGTCGTCCCTCCCGAGAACTACACCGTGGAGGCGGTGCGCGCGGCCGTCGAGACGGTGACCTCGGGACCGGAATGGTTCGCTGCCGCCCAGCGGGTACGTGACGAGATCGACGTGCTGCCCGACGCGGACGAGGTGTGGAGCAACCTCAGCGGTTGACCGGCGGGCGATCGACGGGCGGGCGGTTGACGGGCGGGCGGTTGACCCAGGCGGCCGACTCGGGGCGGAGCAGCATCGAGAAGGTCAACGCGGCCGCGACGAACGGCACGATCAGCGCCCACTGGGTCAGCGCACCGAAGGCCAGCAGGCCGACCGCGCCCCCGGTCGAGATCAGCAGCACCAGCCGGGACCACGAGACGCCGCGGTAGAAGAGGAAGGCGAGCACCATCGCGGCCATCGCCCACACGATCGCCGCGAAGCCGATCAGCAGGGTCGCCGCCACGATCATGTCGTCGGTGAGGCCGGCTTCGCCGACCTCGGGATTCTGGGCGCGGATCTCGGCGAGCATCGGGTCGCTGTTGGCGACGAAGTAGACCAGCCCGATCGCCATCAGCACGATGCCCAGGCCGGAGAAGAGCCAGGTCAAGGAGCACGCCCACACGACCGACTGCGGGCGGGTGCTCGACGGCGCCCAGAACGGCGTGGTGGAGGACGCCGGAGAGCCGCCGGCCTGCGCGCCGAACCCGCTCATGGGGCGCGGCTCGCCGGTCTGCGGGGCGATCGCGGACGACTGCTGCTCACCTGCCGACCCGCCGGGCGGCGCCAACGCCGGATGCACCGGCTTGACCCGCTTCGGCGGCTCGCGCCCCTCGAACCAGTCGCGCGCGGGCGGCAGCCAGAGCAGGAAGGCCGAGGCCGCCACCAGCGACGAGAAGAAGCCGCCGGTGACCATCCCCGTGACCAGCAGCGGGACGGCGAGCACGGTCAGCGCGATCCGGGCCGGCTTGTGCCGCCGGAGCACGTGGTAGCCGAGGATCCCGGCCGCCGTCGCGCACCCCGCCGCCACCATCGCGAAGGTCCTCATCACGGTCAGCGCGCTCTCGACCGAGATGCCCAGGCCGTCACCGGGGGGCTCGTCGAGGAAGGTCTGCACCGACTCCCGTGTCTGCAGGGAGTGCAGGTTGCTGATCAGCTCGACGGTGAGCAGCAGGACGATGAAGGAGCCGCCCATGATCGTCCACGCGGCCAGGGTCACCTGGCGCGGGCGCTCGGGAACGGCTTCAGTCACGGGGTCCTCACATGGTCATTGCATCATTTAGGTGGTGAGCGTGAGACCGTCGCCGGCCCCGGGCTCCTGGGAGCGATCGACGGTGACGCTCCCGCCGTCGCCGACCTTGCCGCCGATCAGCAGCTTGGCCAGCGGGTCACCGATCGCGGTCTGGATGAGGCGGCGCAGCGGCCGAGCGCCGTACGCCGGGTCGTAGCCGGTGTCGGCGAGCCAGGCCCGCGCGGCGTCGGTGACGGTGATGACGATCCGGCGGACGGCCAGCCGCTTCTCCAGCAGCGCGAGCTGCAGGTCGACGATCTTGGCCAGCTCGTCCCTGGTGAGGGCGTCGAAGAGCACGACCTCGTCGAGACGGTTGAGGAACTCGGGCTTGAAGCTCGCCCGCACCAGCGCCAGCACCGACTCCTTCTTCTTCTCCGGGTCCAGGGTCGGGTCGACGAGATACGCCGAGCCGAGGTTGCTGGTCAGGATCAGCAGGGTGTTGCGGAAGTCGACGGTGCGGCCCTGTCCGTCGGTCAGGCGGCCGTCGTCGAGGACCTGGAGCAGGATGTCGAAGACCTCGGGGTGGGCCTTCTCGACCTCGTCGAGGAGCACCACGGAGTACGGCCGGCGCCGGACGGCCTCGGTGAGCTGGCCGCCCTCGTCGTAGCCGACGTAGCCGGGAGGCGCCCCGACCAGCCGCGCGACGGCGTGCTTCTCGGAGTACTCGCTCATGTCGATGCGGACGATCGCCCGCTCGTCGTCGAAGAGGAAGTCGGCCAGGGCCTTGGCCAGCTCGGTCTTGCCCGTGCCGGTCGGACCGAGGAAGAGGAACGAGCCGGTCGGCCGGTTGGGGTCGTTGATGCCTGCGCGCGAGCGGCGTACGGCGTCGCTCACCGCGTTGACCGCGGCGGACTGGCCGATCAGCCGCTTGCCGATGACCGACTCCATCTCGAGCAGCTTGGCGGTCTCGCCCTGCAGCATCCGGCCGGTGGGGATGCCGGTCCAGGCCTCGACGACGTCGGCGATCTGCTCGGGGCCGACCTCCTCGCCGACGAGCTTCTCGAGCGTCTCGGCCCCGACGTCGGCCTTCTCGACCTCGGAGATCTTCTTCTCGAGCTCGGGGATGCGGCCATAGCTGATCTCGCTGGCGCCGGCGAGATCGCCTTCGCGGAGCTTGCGGTCGGCCTCCATGCGCAGCTGGTCGAGCTGGCGGCGCAGCTCTCCCTCGCCCTCGAGCGAGGTCTTCTCCTGCTCCCAGCGGGCGTCGAGGGCGCGCAGCTCCTCCTCGGCGTCGGCCAGGTCGGAGCGCAGCTTGGCGAGCCGCTCGACCGACGCGTCGTCGGTCTCCTTGAGGAGCGCGAACTCCTCCATCTTGAGTCGGTTGATCGACCGTCGGAGCTGATCGATCTCCTCCGGCGACGACTCGATCTCCATGCGCAGCCGGGACGCCGCCTCGTCGATGAGGTCGATGGCCTTGTCGGGCAGCTGCCGGCCGGTGATGTAGCGGTCGCTCAGGGTCGCGGCGGCCACCAGGGCGGCGTCGGTGATGCGGACACCGTGGTGTGCCTCGTACTTCTCCTGGATGCCGCGCAGGATCTGGATGGTGTCCTCGACGCTGGGCTCGCCGACGAAGATCTGCTGGAAGCGGCGCTCGAGGGCGGGGTCCTTCTCGATGCGCTCGCGGTACTCGTCGAGCGTGGTCGCGCCGATCATGTGCAGCTCGCCGCGGGCCAGCATCGGCTTGAGCATGTTGCCCGCGTCCATGGCGGAGTCGCCGCCGGCACCCGCTCCGACCACGGTGTGCAGCTCGTCGATGAACGTGATGACCTGGCCGCCGGCGTCCTTGATCTCCTCGAGGACGGCCTTGAGCCGTTCCTCGAACTCACCGCGGTACTTCGCGCCCGCGACCATCGCGGCCAGGTCGAGGCTCAGCACCCGGCGGCCCTTGAGGGAGTCGGGCACGTCGCCGGCGACCACCCGCTGGGCGAGGCCCTCGACGACGGCGGTCTTGCCGACGCCGGGCTCGCCGATGAGCACGGGGTTGTTCTTGGTACGCCGCGAGAGCACCTGGATGACGCGGCGGATCTCGGCGTCGCGGCCGATGACCGGGTCGAGGCGGCCGTCCTCGGCGGCCTTCGTGAGGTCGACGGAGTACTTGTCGAGGGCCTCGTACGTCGACTCCGCCTCCGGGCTGGTCACCCGGCGGTTGCCGCGCAGGGCGCTCAGCCCGTCACGCAACCCGTCGGCGGTGAGCCCCGCGTCGGTCAGCACCTTGCGCGCCGTCGACTCGACGGTCGCGAGCGCGATGAGCAGGTGCTCGGTGGCGACGTAGTCGTCCTTCATCGAGCTGGCCAGGTCGAGAGCGGCGGCCAGCACCCGGGTGAGGGCGGCGGAGGCGGCGGGCTGCTGGACGGTCTGGCCGGTGGCGCTCGGCAACGCGTCGAGCGCGGTCTGCGCCTTCGCGGTGAGCGCGTCGGCGTCGACGCCGGCCTTGGCGACGAGCGCGCGGGCGGTGCCCTCGACCTGCTTCAGCAGCGCGACGAGCAGGTGGATCGGCTCGGTGTTGGTGTTGCCGCCGGTCGTGGCGGACAGCTGGGCGGCCTCGATCACCTCGCGGCTGCGGGTGGTGAACTTCTCGGCTCCGAACTGGCTCAACTCAAGATCCTCCCTGGTTCACGGTGGTCGAGCGAAGTCGAGACCACTGTTGTGTCTGAGAGGAGAACACGCCAGAAGTTGAGTCGATTCCCCTCAACTCTGGGAATTCGGGATCAGCGGCGCACCGTCACGACGACGGTGTCGCTGGCCGAGCCGCCACGCCCGTCGGTGACCGTGAGGGTGAACACGTACTTCCCGGCCGCACGCTGCAAGGAGACCTGACTGGTGGTCCCGACCACGGCCCCGGTCGACGAGCGCCAGGTGTAGCCGAGCGGGTCGCTGTCGGCGTCGCGGTAGAGCCCGCCGTCGAGCACGAACGTCGCGAGCTTGGTCTTCCTGGCCAGCTGGACGTTCTGATCCCCGGGGCCGTGTAGAGACAAATCGTGGCTGGTACAGACAACCGACCGACCCCGCTTCGCGATCACAATGGGGTCATGGACCCCGTCGACCTGACGCCCGACTGCGACAGCTGCTTCGGCCTGTGCTGCGTGCTGCTGCCGTTCCGGACGCAGGACGGGTTCGGCGCCGACAAGGTTGGCGGAGAGCCTTGCGCCAACCTCGAGCTCGTCAAGGGGGCCGACCGCTGCCGGATCCATCACCGGCTGGAGGAGTCCGGCTGGCCGGGCTGCGTCGCCTTCGACTGCCGAGGCGCCGGCCAGCAGGTCGCGCAGGTGACGTACGGCGGGGTGTCCTGGCGTGAGCGCGACGAGCCCTGGCTGCGCGCCGAGATGGGCGCGGTCCTGTCGGTGATGGTCACCCTGCACCGCCGGCTCGCGGACCTCGACAGCGACGACCCGGCGTACGCCGAGATCGCGGCCTTGCGGGACGGCAACCCCGAGGAGCTGCTCGCCCTCGAGCTGTAGTCGCCCTAGGAGTGCTGGCGGCGCCAGACGACGACCGACTGGCCCGGCGAGGGGTCGCGCAGCATCGGCAGCCGGCTGGCGGGCAGCACCGGCCCGCTGCCGGAGAGCGCCTGGCGCAGCGCCTCACGGGTGGCGTCGAGCTCGGCGACCAGCTCGCCGTTGCGCCGCTGGAGGGCCGCGACCTGGTTCTCGAGGTCGAGGATGCGGCGAACGCCCTCGAGGCCGATGCCGGCCGAGGTGAGGTCGGCGATCAGCCGGAGCAGCTCGAGGTCGCGCAAGGAGTAGCGACGGCCCCCACCGCCGGTGCGGCCGGGGGTGATCAGGCCCATCCGCTCGTAGGCCCGGAGGGTCTGTGGGTGCAGGCCGGTGAGCTCGGCGGCGACGGAGATGACATAGACGGCCGACTCGGGGTCTGGCGGCGACCCGAAGCCGGACATCACGACGCCTCGCCGCTGCTGGCCGAGAAGAGGTTGGCCCGCAGCGGCTTGGCAGACGTCGCGGCACGGTAGGCCTCGACTGCTTGGCGGGCGGTCGTGTCGAGCTGTGCGGGCACCTGCACCTCGACGGTGGCGAGCAGGTCGCCCTTGGTGCCGTCGGACTTCTGGGCGCCCTTGCCCCGCACCCGGAAGGTGCGGCCGTTGGGGGTGCCGGCGGGCACCTTCAAGGTCACCGGCGCGCCCCCGAGCGTCGGGATGCGCACCTCGGCGCCGAGGGCTGCCTCGTCGAAGCTGATCGGCACGTCGAGGGTGAGGTTGTCGCCCTTGCGTCCGAAGAGGCGGTGCGGCGTCACCTTCACCGACACGTAGAGGTCGCCGGGCGGACCGCCGTTCTCCCCCGCCGCGCCCTTGCCGCGCAACCGGATCCGCTGCCCGTCCTTCACGCCGGCCGGGATGCGGGCCTGGATGGTCCGCGACGACAGCCCGCGCCCGGACCCGTGGCAGGTCGGGCAGGGCTCGTCGTACACCAGTTGGCGGCCACCGCAGCCGGGGCAGGTCTCGTTGACCTGGAACGCGCCGCCCATCGAGGCCACGACGAACCCGGCGCCCTCGCAGGTCGGGCAGATGTGCGGCTTGGTGCCGGGCTTGCCGCCGGTGCCCTTGCACGTCTCGCAGGGCGCGTCCGAGCTGAGCCGGAGGCTGATGGTGACGCCGTTCATCGCGTCGGTGAAGGAAAGGGTGGCGCTGGTCTCGACGTCGCCGCCCCTCGTGGGACGAGCCGCCTGGGGCCGCGAGCGCCCCCCGCCGAAGAGGTCGCCGAACATGTCGCCGAACCCGCCGGACCGGTCGCGCAACAGGTCGTTGATGTCGAACCCCGGACCGGCGTTCCCGCCGCCGCCGCGATAACCGCCGAACCCGCCGCTCATGGCCGGACCCAGCGCACGCATCTCGTCGTACTTCTCGCGCTTGTCGGGGTCGCCGACGACGTCGTAGGCCTCGGCCACGGCCTTGAACTTCTCGTGCTTGGCGGTGTCACCGGGGTTGGAGTCGGGGTGGTTGGCGCGCGCCAGCTTGCGGTAGGACTTCTTGATCTCCTCCGCGCTCGCCTCCTTGCCGACACCGAGAACCTTGTAGAAGTCCTTGGTCAGCCAGTCGTTGCGGAATCCCGACCCGTCGGAACCACCGTCAGCCATGCGCGTTCACCTCCCCTCGTCCTGTCGTTGCGTGGTGCTCACTCCTGCGGGGGGTCGACCACCAGGACCTGTGCGGCCCGCACGACGCGGTCGCCGATCTTGTAGCCGGCCTTGGCCACCACCTTCGCCGTCGGCACGCTCACCTCGGGGTCCTCACCGATGTGCGAGAGCGCGTCGTGCAGCGTCGGGTCGAACGGATCACCGGGCTCCCCGAACTTGGTGAGCCCGAGCCCGCCGACGATCCGCTCGAGCTGCTCGGCGACGGCCTTGAAGCCCTCGTCGAGCGGCCCGTGCTCCCGTGCCCGGTCGATGTTGTCGAGCACGTCGACGATCGGCGTGAGCACGGCGTACGTCGCGTTCTCGCGGATCAGGTCACGGTCGCGGTCGACGCGGCGCTTGTAGTTGAGGTACTCCGCCTGCAGCCTCTGAAGGTCGGTCGTCCGCTCCGCCAGAGCCTGCTCGAGCTGGGCCGTGTCGGGAGGCTCGACGCCCTCGAGCGCCGAGTCCTCCACGACCTCTTCGACCTCTTCGACCCCTTCGACCTCGGTCTCGTTGGCCATCTCGGCGGCGGCGTCCCCGAAGGATCCGTCGCGCTTGGTCACTTGTCCGAGCCCTCGCTCTTCTGGTCGTCACCCGCGTTGTCAGCGGCGTCACCGGCGGCGGGCTCGTCGACGATCTCGGCGTCGACGACGTCGTCGTCGGCCTCCCCCGTCGCGCCCGTGGACCCACCGGCGGCGGCCTGGTCGGCCTCGGCGGCGGCGTACATCGCGGCGCCCATCTTCTGGCTGGTCTCGCCGAGCTTGGTCGTCGCAGCCTGGATCTCCTCAGGCGTCGCGTCGTCCTTGGCGAGGACCGCCTTCAGGGCGTCGAGGTCGGCCTGCACCTCGTCCTTGACCTCCGACGGGATCTTGTCGGTGTTGTCGGTCAGGAACTTCTCGGTGGTGTAGACCAGCCCGTCGGCCTGGTTGCGCGACTCGACGGCCTCGCGGCGCTTGGCGTCCTCCTCGGCGTACTGCTCGGCCTCGCGGACCATCCGGTCGATCTCGTCCTTGTTGAGCGCGCTGCCGCCGGTGATCGTCATCGACTGCTCGCGGCCGGACGCGTGGTCCTTGGCGGAGACGCTGACGATGCCGTTGGCGTCGATGTCGAAGGTGACCTCGATCTTCGGCACCCCGCGCGGCGCCGGCGGGAGGCCGGTCAGCTCGAAGTTGCCGAGGGGCTGGTTCTCCGACCAGATCGCGCGCTCGCCCTGGGCGACCTTGATCTCGACCGACGGCTGGTTGTCGTCGGCGGTCGTGAAGATCTCGGACCGCTTGGTCGGGATCGTGGTGTTGCGCTCGATGAGGTTGGTCATCACGCCGCCCTTGGTCTCGATGCCGAGGGAGAGCGGGGTCACGTCGAGGAGCAGCACGTCCTTGACCTCACCCTTGAGCACGCCGGCCTGCAGCGCGGCGCCGACGGCGACGACCTCGTCGGGGTTGACGCCCTTGTTGGGCTCCTTGCCGCCGAGCAGCTCCTTGACGACCTCGGTCACGGCGGGCATGCGGGTGGAGCCGCCGACGAGGACGACGTGGTCGATCGCGCTGACGTTGACCCCGGCGTCCTTGAGCACGGACTTGAACGGCTCGCGGGTGCGGTCGAGCAGGTCGGCGGTCAGCTTCTGGAACTCGGCGCGGGTGAGCTTCTCCTCGAAGTGGAGGGGGCCGGACTCGCCGTGCGTGATGTAGGGCAGGTGGACGGTGGTCTCGCTCGAGGACGACAGCTCGATCTTGGCCTTCTCGGCGGCCTCCTGGAGGCGCTGCTTGGCGATCTTGTCGGCCGCCAGATCGACGCCGTTGCCGTCCTTGAACTTCTTGACCATCCAGTCGACGACGCGGTTGTCCCAATCGTCGCCACCGAGGTGGTTGTCACCCGAGGTGGCCTTCACCTCGACCACGCCCTCGCCGATCTCGAGCAGGGACACGTCGAAGGTGCCGCCACCGAGGTCGAAGACGAGGATCGTCTGGTCGTCGCCCTTGTCGAGGCCGTAGGCGAGCGCGGCGGCGGTCGGCTCGTTGACGATGCGCTGGACGTTGAGGCCCGCGATCTCGCCGGCCTCCTTGGTCGCCTGGCGCTGGGCGTCGGAGAAGTACGCCGGCACGGTGATCACCGCGTCGGTGACGGTCTCGCCGAGGTAGGCCTCGGCGTCGCGCTTGAGCTTCTGCAGCACGAAGGCGCTGATCTGCTGAGGGGTGAACTTCTTGTCATCGATCTCGACGGACCAGTCCGTGCCCATGTGGCGCTTGACGGAGCGGATGGTCCGCTCGACGTTGGTGACGGCCTGGCGCTTGGCGACCTCACCGACCAGCACCTCGCCGGACTTGGCGAACGCGACCACCGACGGGGTGGTGCGGGCGCCTTCGGCGTTGGCGATGACGGTGGGCTCGCCGCCCTCCAGGACGGACACGACGCTGTTCGTCGTGCCGAGGTCGATGCCGACGGCTCGTGCCATGAGTGGTTCCTCCAGAACTGGGACTGTGGGAGTTGCGAGCGCCATCCTGCGCCGGGCACGGCGAGTCTGGCAAACAAGTTGAGCCAACTCAACTCAACTTCGTTCATGGGCTCTAACGCAAGTCTTCCAGCGGGTGTTCCCGGGTCAGCAGAAAGTTCTGCGAAGTCACCGGCGCCGATCGTCGCCGGACTCGGGACTCACTCGTCGGACTGCTGCTCGTCGACCTTGCGCTTCATGCGGCCCAGGCCGGGGACCTTGCCGAGCATCGCGTTGAGCTCACGAGTCAGGTCGAGGAGGTCGTGCACGTCGGGGGCGACGCTGGAGAGCGAGCGCATCACCGGGAGCACGTCGCCCTCGACCTGGCCGGCGAGCACCGGGAGCGTGTCGATCAGCGCGACGAGGGCGTCGACCTCGGCTGGATCGGTGGTGTCGGCCAGTCGTTCCAGCGTCGGCTGCAGACGCTCGAGCGGGCCGAGGTGCGGCTCGAACGCGGCGACCAGCTTGTCGGCGCGCAGACGGGTGTTGTCGGTGAGCCGGACCACGCGCTGCGCCTCCGCGCGGGTGGTCTCGATCCGCTGCACCAGCCCGTCGGCCTCACCGACCAGCCGGTCGATCTCCCGCACCAGCCGGTCGGCCTGCGCGAGCAGCGCGGCCAGCCTGGGTCCGGCCGCGAGCACCTGCTCGACCAGACCGGTCAGCTCGGCGACGCCGGGGACGTGGGAGACGGCGGGGATCGAGGGCAGGCGCACGCTCTCAACCTAACCAGCCGCCCCTGCGTACTTGAGACTGTGGAGGTGAGTCCAGGGATGAGTCCAGGATGAGTCCCGGCGTGAGCAGGCAGCCCGACGGGTTCGACGAGTTCGCGGTCGCCGCGTGGCCGCGGCTGCTGCGCTCGGCGTACCTGCTCTGCGGCGACCACCACCTCGCCGAGGACCTCGTGCAGACGGCGCTGGCGCGGACCTACGCCCGTTGGCGGCACGTGCGCCGCGACGACGCGATGGCCTACGCCCGCACCGTCCTGGTCAACCTCAACATCGACCGCATGCGCCGAAAGCGACCGGTCGAGGTGCGCGACGCGCTGCCTGACCGCGCCGACCCGGCGCGTACGTCGGCACGGACCGAGGACCGCGACGAGGTGGTCCGGTTGCTCGCGGCCCTGACCGAGCGCGAGCGTCGCGTGGTCGTGCTCCGCCACTACTTCGATCTCTCCGAGGCCGACGTCGCCCGCGAGCTGGGCGTGGCCGCCGGCACCGTGAAGAGCACGCTCTCCCGCGCTCTCGCCAAGCTCCGCGTCGATGCGCTGAGCGTGGAGAGGGCCCAGTCGACCGGCACAGGAGGTGCCCGATGACCCGAACGCTTCTCGAGCTGGAGCGTGAGCTCCGCGGTGACGGTGACGACCACTCGGCGCTGCCTGGCCCGGACCGCCTCGACGCGATCCACCTCGCCGGCCGGCGCTACCGCCGGCGGCGCCGCCTCGCCTCCGCCGGGGCCGGCGTCGCCACGCTGGCGTTGGTGGCCGGTCTCGGCTGGGCGGTCACCGGCCTGGGCGACGGCGCTGCGATCGGTCGTGACCGGAGCGCCGACCGGCCGGTGCCGACGAAGCTGTCCCCGCTGGCCGAGCGAGCCCTCCGCGAGATCCCCGGTGCCCGCAAGGTGTCGGCGTACCAGGTGGTGCTCCCGGACCCCGACGTCGTGTCGGAGCCTGAGCTGCCGATCGATCCGGAGGTCCTCGTGGGAGAGCCGATCGCGCTCCCTGCGACCAGCTATGCAGGAGTGACGAGCTTTCCCGAGGGGACCTTCCCCGAGTGGCTGCACGACGGCGTCCAGCGCATCGAGCGTGGCGGGGCGGACCCCGAGGAAGGCTGGTCCGTCGGCACCTTCGCCGCGGGCATCCACGTGTCCGAGGGCACCGCGTGGCTGGGCTGCGTCGCCCCCGGCGACGGGGCCGGGCCGAGCGGCGAGCACGACCCCTGCACACCGACGCTCATGCACCGCACCGGCGACGACTTGTACGTCGATTGGGGCATGGGTACCGACGACTTCCTCGAGGAAGGGTCGGGCATGGAGATCTTCGGCGGTCGGGACGACTTCACGACGAGTCGACCGACGAAGTTCTGGATCGCCGGCGTCGACGGCGAGGTGGCCCGGGTCGACTTCCTCCTCACCGACGGTGGTGTCGTGCCGGGCCAGGTCGCCTACGACACCGTGTCCCCCGGTGACTCGATGTTCTGGGCGAACGTGCCGGGCGAGCTCGCGCGGGTGGTGACCTACGGTCCCGACGGCGCGATGCTGGAGGTGCACCCGCTGAAGGACTGCAGCACTCCCGTCGAGTGCGAGGTTCGCTAGACCAACCGGTAGAACCGGAACATGTCGTGCTCGACCGGGAGCACCTCGGCGTCGGCGAAGCCCGCCGCGCGGGCGTAGCCGCGCAGCGTGTCGTGGCGCATCACCGTTCCGGTGCCGACCGAGTCGCGGTGCGACATGCCGTCGGGCAGGCAGACAAGCATCGAGATGCCGTACATCAGCTGCTCGACGGGGTCGCCGGGTCCGGTGAACTCGTCGGGCACCTTCTCGTCCATCACGAGGACGCAGCCGTCCGGGCTCGCCATCTGGCGCGCCGAGCGCAGCACCCCGACGGGGTCGGGCATGTCGTGCACGCACTCGAACATGGAGACCAGGTCGTAGTCACCGGCCGCGGGGACGGTGCCGGCGTCCGCGAGGACGAAACGGACCCGGTCGGCCAGCCCCTCGGCCTCCGCCTGCGCCCGACCCGCGTCGATCGAGTCGGCGTCGACGTCGTACCCGTCGACGGTCACCTGCGGGTACGCCCGTGCGATGGCGAGGGACGACCAGCCGTCGCCGCAGCCGATGTCGGCGACCTTGCCGCCGTCGCGCAGCAAGGCGTCGAGACCGGGCACCGACGGCAGCCAGTCCGAGCCGAGGACCTGGAGGAAGAGCGGCCGGTTGGCGTCCGCCTGCGCGGTGCGCATCAGGGGGCCGAAGTCGCTCCAGCCGACCCCGCCACCGGTCCGGTAGGCGTCGAGCAGCTCGGGCAGTCGCATCGCCGCGGCGGCCAGCATCCGCGCGAAAGGAGTGAGGTAGGTCAGGCTGTCGCGGTCGCAGAGCACCGAGGCGTGCTCGTCGGTGAGGTGATAGCGGCGTACGTCGGCGGCTGCGCTCGCGTCCTCGGTGGAGACGAGGCCGGCGACGGTCTGCTGCTCGAGCCACTCACGGGCGTAGCGGGCGTCGATGCCGGCGCCGGCCGCCACTTCGGCGGCGGTGAGGGGGCCGCGGCGGTGCAGGAGGTCGTAGAGACCGAGCTGGTCGCCGACGTGGATGGTCAGCACGTCGAGCGTGCCCAGCATCGAGTCGAAGAGCCGGTCGGCGAGATCGGTCGTCACGGTGGGGTCCGGAGTGAGGGTCGTCATGACCGGAGCGTCGGCCCGGCCGCTGACACTGGGCGCACACGACGCTGACAGTGCGCGACCGAGTACGGCATCCTGCGGGCATGGACGGGACCGGCCCGGGAGACTTCGAGGTCGGCGTCGTGCTGCGGGTGCTCGGCAGCCCCCTCCTCGAGCTCGATGGCCGGGCGCAGCCGCTGCCGCCGGGGCGGCCCGGCCGGCTGGTCGCCGCGCTCCTCGTCGCCCGCGGACGCGTGGTCACCGACGACCGGCTCGTCGACGAGGTGTGGGGCGAGGACCTGCCCGCCGACGCCCGGGCGGCACTCCACACGAATGTCGGTCGCGCCCGTCGGGCGCTCGGAACAGCAGCGGCCCGGCTCGAGCGGGTGGCGGCGGGCTACCGCTTCGACCTCGCCGACGTGTCCGTCGACGCGGACGAGTTCGTCGCCACGCTCGCCCGCGCCCGTGGGCTGGTCGCCGGCGACCCGGTCGGTGCGCTGGCGGCGTACGACGCGGCGCTGAGGCTCTGGCAAGGACCGGCCTGGGCGGGGTTCGCCGACGACGTCGCCCAGGGCGAGGCGCTGCGCCTGGAGGAGTCGCTGCTGGCGGCGCGGGAGGAGCACGCCGAGACGCTGCTCGCGCTGGGGAGGGCCCAGGAGGCAGCCGACGAGCTGCGCCCGCTGGTCTCCGGCGAGCCGTTGCGTGACAGGCCGGCGCTGCTGCTGATCCGCGCGCTGCACCGGCTGGGCAGCTCGGCGGACGCCCTCGCCGTCTTCGCTGCCCACCGCGCGGCGCTGGCCGAGGAGCTCGGGCTGGATCCCTCCCCCGAGCTCGAGGAGGCGCAGCGGGAGGTGCTCGAGCGCACGCCGGCGCCCACGCCCGCCGTCGCTGCTCCGGTGGTGGTGCGAGCCTCGGCACTCGTCGGCCGCGAGGCCGACCTGGAGCAGGTACGCCGTCTGCTGACCCTGCACCGCTGCGTGACCGTGCTCGGTCCGGGCGGCGTCGGCAAGACCTCGCTCGCCCGCGAGGTGATGGCGTCCACGACCCCCGCCTGGTGGGTCGACCTGACCAGCGTCACCACGGAGGCGGGCGTGCGCGCCCAGGTGGCTGCTGCGCTCGACGTGGAGGTCTTCGTCGGCGGCAGCCTGGAGGCCGCGCTGGAGGGCAGGCTCGCGGCCGCGTCCGGGCTGCTGGTGCTCGACAACTGCGAGCACGTGCTCGGCGCGGCCGCGGACCTGGTCGCGTGGGCAACGGCGGTAGGCGGCGGCATCCGCGTCCTGGCGACCAGTCGCGAACGGCTCGGTGTACCCGTCGAGCAGGTCTGCCCCCTCGCCCCCCTGCGGCTGCCGACCGACGACAGCGCCGACCCTGACGTGCCCGCGGTCGCGCTGTTCCTCGACCGCGCCCGGGCGGCGGCGCCCGAGCTCGAGGTCACGCCTGACGTGCTGGGCGAGGTGAACGAGCTGGTCCGTCGCCTGGACGGGCTCCCCCTCGCCATCGAGCTCGCAGCCAGCCGGGTGGGTGTGGTGCCGCTGCGCACGCTCCGCGACCGGCTCGACCACCGGCTCGACCTGCTCCGTTCGCACCACCGGCGGGGTCCGGCCCGGCACCAGACGCTGGCCGACACGATCGACTGGTCCTACGACCTCCTCGACGAGGACCAGCGACGGGCGCTGCGGTGGCTGTCGGTCTTCGCCGGCCCCTTCGACCTCGACGCCGCGGAGGCGGTGCTCGGCCCGGACTCGGCCGAGCAGGTCCTGGGACTCGTCGAGCGCTCCTTGGTGGTGCGGCCCGCGCGGTCGGACGACCTGGACTACCGCCTGCTCGAGACGGTCCGTGCGTTCGCCCGCGACCGGCTCGAGGGTGCCGAGGCCGAGGCGGCGAGCCTGGCCCACGCGCGGTGGGCGCGGGACCAGGCCGCCCTGGCCCGCGTGGGACTCGCGGGGCGCTACGCCGGCTGGTGGGGCGGGCAGGTCGAGCGGTTGCTGCCCGAGCTCGCGCTGGCGGTGCTCTGGGCCGTCGAGAGCGGCCACGCCGACGAGGCCGTCGAGATCGTGCCCGACCTCTACGAGTGGGGCTACTGGCGAGTCCGCGCCGACGTCCTCGGTTGGGCCACGATGCTGCTCGAGTCCGGCCACCCCGGCGTCGCGACGACCCGGGTGCTGGCCACCGCCACGGCGTACTGGTGGATGGCCGACGACCAGGTCCGCGCCACCGCGCTGTCCCGGCAGGCGATCGAAGCGGCCGGGGGTGAGGACGACCCGTCGGCGTACCTCGCGCTCGAGACCGCGGGCGACGTCGCGCTGGCGACCGGCGACCTCGACCGTGCGTACGCCGTGTACGAGCGCGCGGCCCAGCACGCCCTGAGGGCCGAGCGGCACAGCGACGCCGTGCAGGCCGTCGCGGGGATGCTGCTGGCCCGCACGTACGCCGAGGGGCCGACCGCGGCCGAGCTCGCCCTCCTCCGCGAGCACGAGGGCCTGGTAGTGAACCCGTCGGTGCGTGCGATGGCGCTCTACGCCGAGGCCGAGGCGGTGGCGGCCGACGAGCCCGAGCAGGCGCTGGAGCTCTTCGCGAGGGCGCGGGCGATCGCGCGTGAGACGGGCAACCGGCTGGTGGTCGGCGTCTCCATGGCTGCGGAGACGGCGTTGCGCGGGCGGGTCGGCGGCCTCGACGACACCACGCTGTCGCGGACCATCGAGGCCGTGGAGCTGTGGCTGGGCTCGGGCAACCAGAACCTCTTCATCACCTGCCTGCGCAACGCGGTCTCCCTGCTCGACCGGCTGCACCTCTTCGAGACGGCGGTGGAGGTGGTCGCCGCCACGACCGCGCACACGCCGGACCGGCCGTCGTACGGCATCGAGGCGGAGCGGATGACGCGCGCGATGAACCGGGCCCGCACCGTGCTGGGAACCGACCAGGTCGACGCGGTCTGGCGCCGGGCCCAGGGCCTGGATCTCGAGACCGTCGCGCGGCGGGTCGTCGCCGACCTCGCGGGCGTGCGTCAGGGGGGTGTCAGCGCGGGCGACTGAAGTGTCTGCTCGCCGACACTTGCGCGTCAGTCCGTCGACAGCGGAGTGGCAGCGGTGGCGCGCAGCCTTCGTCGTACCGGCCCGAACACGCGGGCCGGCCGACAAGGAGACACCACCATGTTGCTCGACTACACCCTCGCTGTTCACCAGGCCCGCCAGCGCAACGACGAGCTCGCCCGTCGCGCCGAGGCCCGCTCCCGGTTCGAGGAGACCGGGCGCCGTCGCCGGCGCAAGCGCCGCGGATGAGCCCCGCGACCCTGGCCGGTTCGGCCAGCACCGTCCTCTTCGTGAGCAGCTCGCTGCCCATGGTCTGGCGGGCGATCACGACCCGGGACGTCGCGTCCTACAGCCGCGGCAACCTGGCGCTCGCCAACGCCGGCAACCTCGTCTACACCGTCTACATCGCCAGCCTGCCCTTCGGGCCGGTGTGGTTCTTGCACGGCATCAACGGCGCCGTCGCCGCCTTCATGCTCACCGCCCACCTGCTGTGGGTGCCGGCCCAGAAGTCTGCCCAGAAGACTGCTCCCGCTCCGCGAGCGCACCCAGCCGTCGCAGCCCCAGCTCGACGACCGGCACGTACGCCGGCGCCCACCACGGCGTCGCGAACCGCACCCGTGACGCCTCGCCGCCCAGGTCGAGGACCTCGTGTCGGGTGGCCGGCACGCCCGCGACCTTCCAGGACCACGACCCTCCAGCAGCGTCTGCGCGTAAATACGTGACGGTGAAGGGCAGCCAGGCGCCGACCGGTGTGCGCACCCGCCCGGTGGCGCCCTGGCGAATGCTGGTGCCGGCCTCCAGCTGCGCCTCGGCGACGGTCGGCCCCCACTCGGGCCACCGGCGTACGTCGGTCAGCAGCGTCCAGACGACGGCGGCCGGTGCGGCGACCTCCCGAGAACGAGTCCACATGAGGACGATCCTAGAAACGCACCCTTGCGGGACCTGCCTGCAGAGCGCCAGAGGTGGACTAGGAGTGGAGTGCCATGATCTAGGGATTACTGCACTCGAGTTGACCGCTGTGCGTGTCCATCCAGACGACGCGGACCTCGAGGACGCCCTTTTCCGGGTGGAGGGGCTGGAGGGGGCGCCCTCTGACGAGGACACTTGGGCCGCGATGGTCGTGCTCGCGAGGACCGTCGCCGGAATCGGCCCGGACTCTCCGGTGAAGGAAGACCGCAAGTGGGGCTCGGTGCAGGCCGGCGCTCCCGTGCTGGTCGACGTCCTGAACCACGGGCAGAAGGTCTACGTCTTCTGCAGCGACAGCGAGGCGGCCGACCAGGTGCTGCCGGTGCTCCAACGACTGCGCGGTGCTGGCCTGACCGTCTTCCAGCCGCACTCCTTCGTCGAGGTCGCCGCGGGCACCAGCCTGCGCGTGATCATGGCCGAGCAGCTGGACGGCTGACCTGCGCGTGCGCCGATAGCCGTGCGACAGAGACGCGCGTCGGCAGGCTTCCCTCTCGTGACGTTGCAGCTGCGAAGCTTCGACCGCGACGATCTCCCGGACCTGCCGGCGCTGCAGCATGCGACGAGCGCTCCGGCGTGCCCGTTTGGTGCACCGCTAAGCGGCGCGCGGTCTGGCTCTTGTTGATGACGGTCTGGTGCCGTGGTGGTCGCGGAGGTATCGCATGCCGTGGGGGTCGGTCCAGCGCCAGCCGATGTCGAGGGGCAGGCGTTCGTAGGTCCAGGCGGTGTGGGTCTTGAGCCGGTGATGTCGCCGGCACAGTGGGGCGAGGTTGTGGTCGCAGGTCTCGCCGCCTTCGGCGTAGGGCGTGCAGTGGTCCTTGTCGCACTGTCGGGCTGGTCGGGAGCACCAGGGGAACACGCAGGTGGGTTCTCGCAGGGTGGCCCGCAGGGCCATCCGGGCGCCGACTTCGTACCGGTCGACGCTCACGGGCTGGTTGAGGTCGATGACCTTGGTGACCCTCACCTCCGTCTCGGCCCGGCCGCACCAGTTGGCGACCTGTTGGGCCAGCACCGGGCGGCCCGCGCCGCCGGTGGTGGTCTCGACCCGGGCGACCTCACCCCCGAGCGCACCGTGCAGGGACTGCTCGGTGACATGGACGAAGAGGTGCACACCCCGCCGTGACCGCCTCGCGGCCCTCCCCGACCCCGCCCCGGGCGTCTCCTCGGAGGGTGTCTGGGCGCCGGGTGTCTGGGTGCCGGGTGTCTGGGCGGCGGGTGTCTGGGTGCCGGCGGCGAGCAGCGCGGCGGCGTGGGCGGGGTCGGCGAGCACCCCGACCGC
>NZ_BAAAQQ010000011.1:563364-694258 GCF_039531755.1 Nocardioides bigeumensis | reverse complement strand
GGTCGCGGAACGCCTCGCCGCGGACTTGGTCGGCGGTGAGCCGTTGCCCGGTGGCTGGGTCGGTCCATCCGCCGGCTTGGTCGCGGCGTCGGGGTGAGGACTTGGCGTCGATGACGGTCTTGAGGATCGCGCCCTCGACGGGGGGCAGGACCCCGGAGTACTCCAGGGACCCGTCGGGTCTGGTCTTGTAGGTCAACCGCGTCCTGGCTTCGGCTCTGCGTTCGGCGGCCTCCAACGCCTTCAGCTCCTCGGCGTCGGCGACCTCGGGTGCGACATAGGCCAGGATCCGGTCACCCAGCTTGACCAGCTCACGCGGCCCGAAGTCGTCAGCGAACTCGAGGAGCTGTTCCTCGGCGAGACGGCGGGCCTCGGGGCCGATCTGGGGTGGGAGCTGGTCGAGCGCCTTCACGATCACTCGGGCCTGGTCCAGGTGCACCCGCCCGGAGGTCACCCCGCCGCCGATCCGGGTCCACCGTGCGTCCAACGCTTCAGCGAGACTCTGCTGGGCGTGCGCGGCGCGTTTGTCGCACCTGGTCTGACGGGCGACCCAGTCCGCGACCCTCTTGTCGGCGTGCTCGGCGGCCACGTCCTCGGAGGCTGCGATCACCTTGAGGCGGAGTCCTTCGATCTGGGAGGAGAGGGTGGTGAACCTGCGCAGCAGGTCCTTCTTGTCCTCGGTCGCGAGGTAGGTGGGGTCGACACCGGCGACGCCGGCGAGGATCTTGTCCAGGTCGTCGGCGGCCTCCACCAGGGGGTGGCGCGGGGTGGGTGTGGAGTAGCTCATCACCGGCAACGCTAGGGGTGACCACCGACAACCGAGGACCCGCAGAAGTCATCATCCACAGGGTTTCCGACGTTGTTGGTGTGACGCTGACCTCACCGATGACGTGCGCTGCCCGGAGAGTCGTCGCCGGGTCTCGTGACGGTCTGCGAGACCTCCTCGACCACCCGGGGGTGGTCTCGACTATCCGCTCGCAGGCTCGCTGCTCGACCACCGGGGTGGCTGGGCGGTCTCCTCGGCCACGTGGGGGTGGTCTCGACTATCCGCTCGCAGGCTCGCTGCTCGACCACCGGGGGCGCTGCGCGACCTCCTTGACCACCGGGGACGCTGCGCGACCTCCTCGACCACGGAGAGGATCAGACAGCCGCGCGCTGGCGCTCGATCAGGCGCAGGATCATCGGGGTGAAGATGAGCTGCATCGCGAGCTCCATCTTGCCGCCGGGGACGACGATCGTGTTGGGGCGCGACATGAACGAGTCGTGCAGCATCGAGAGCAGGAACGGGAAGTCGATCCCGTGCGGGTCCCGGAAGCGGATGACCAGGGTGCTCTCGTCGAGGGTCGGGATGTGGCGCGCCACGAAGGGGTTCGAGGTGTCGACGTTGGGCACCCGCTGGAAGTTGACGTCGGTCCGCGAGAACTGCGGGCAGATGTGCTCGATGTAGTCCGGCATCCGCCGCAGGATCGTGGCCACGACCTCCTCGTCGCTGTGGCCGCGCGCGGCACGGTCGCGGTGCAGCTTCTGGATCCACTCGAGGTTGATGATCGGCACCACGCCGACGAGGAGGTCCGCGTGCCGGGCGATGTCCAGACGCTCGTCGGCGTACCCCCCGTGCAGGCCTTCGTAGTAGAGGAGATCGGTGCCCTCGGGGAGGGGTCGCCACTCACCGAAGGTGCCGCCGGCGGGGTCGCGGGTCGGGAGGTCGTCGTGGAAGTACTCCCGCGTCCTGCCGGTGCCGTCGCGCCCGTACGACGCGAAGAGCTCCTCGAGCTCGCCGAGCAGGTTGGCCTGGGGGGAGAAGTGGCAGAAGTGGTGGTTGCCCGCGCGCTCGGCCTCGGCGGTGGCGGCCCGCATGCCGTCGCGGTCGTAGCGATGGAAGGCGTCGCCCTCGACCATCGCCGCCCGCACGTGCTCGCGGCGGAAGATCTGCTCGATGGTGCGGGTGACCGACGTCGTCCCGGCGCCGGACGAGCCGGTCACCGCCATGATCGGGTGCCGCGCGCTCATCGTCGTCCTCTCATCGTGGGCCCTTCACTTCTTGCTGGCCTTCCGTCGAGGTCGCCGCGTCCGGGTGAACGCCAGGTCGCCGTCCACGCCGTCGACCACGTGGTCGACGAAGAGGTGAGCGGTAGGCGTCGGCGTGCCGCCGGTGAGCAGGTGCCAGGGCCGGACCATCGGCGTCCCCTCGGCGTGACGGACGGCGAGCTCGCCGTTCTCGAGGTACCACGCGACCGCGTCGGTGGAGCACAGCGTGACGCCCAGGCCGAGCCCGGCCGCGGAGATCACCGCTCCGTGCGAGCCCAGGGACAAGGTCGGGGGGTCGATGCCGAGCGCCTCGAACAGCGCGACCGTGCTGGCGCGGGTGCCCGACCCCGCCTCACGCAGCAGCCAGGTGGCGGAGTCGAGGTCGACGTCGTACCCGGGGGCGCCCACGACCACCAACGAGTTCGGTCGCGTCGCCCGGGCGACCAGCCCGCGCCCCGGCAAGGGACGCCCTGCCACGACGACGTCGAGGTGGTGGTCGGCGAGCCGGTTGAGGATGTGGTCGCGCACGCCGACGTCGAGGGTGATGTCGACGTCGGGGTACGCCGCCCGGAAGGTCGCCAGGAGCGAGGGCAACAGGTGCTCGCCGGCGGTCGTCGTCGCCCCGACGCGCAGCCGGCCGGCCTCGGGCGCGACGCCGCTGCGCGCAGCGACGACGCTCTCGTCGAGGAGCCCGAGGATCTGCCGGGCGTACGTCGCGAAGACGACGCCGCCCTCGGTCAGCCCCAGGCCGCGCCCGCGACGCTCGAAGAGCGCGACGCCCACCTCCTGCTGGAGGGCGGCCAGCGAAGCCGAGACGGCCGACTCGGTGACGTGCAGCTGTGCCGCGGCCGCCCGGGCGGAGCCCGCGTCCACGATCGCGAGGAACGACTGCAGCCGGGCGGGGGTCACGGGCGGCCTCTCGAGCGCTGGCCTCTCGAGCGCTGGCCTTTCAAGCGCTGGCCTCTCAAGCGATGGGTCAAGTGGGGGTCAATCTAACGTGACCGAACCGTCGAGCCGATCGCGTCCACGAGGAGCAGCGCGGTCGAGCCCGTGAGCACCATCGCGTCCCGCACCGCGTCGACGCAGGTGCCTGCCGCCCGCGCGTCGCCGGCCACCAGCACGGCCCGGACCGTCGTGTCCCACCAGAGCAGGTGGGTCAGCGCCGCCACCGGGCAGCCCTCCTCGCGCACGTCGAGCCCCACGACGTCGAGGTCGCGGCCGGCTGCCCAGCGCGACCAGTGCGCCCAGTCGGAGCAGTCGTGCCAGGCGTCCTCGTCGAGGTCCGGCCAGACCGGGTCGCCGGGAGCGTGGTCGGACCCGGCGTGCAGGACCAGGACCCGGTCGCCGGCCGCGAGCCGGTCGGCGCACCGCGACGGGGTCATCGCATGATCCCGGCGTGCGCCGTCGTGCCGGCGAGCACCTCGGCGACGGTGCGGCCCATGCTGGACGGGTCGGGCGCGACCGTGATGCCGCAGGACCGCAGGATCTCGACCTTCTCGTGGGCCGACTCCCCGGCGGCCGACACGATCGCGCCGGCGTGGCCCATGCGTCGCCCCTTCGGGGCCGCGAGGCCGGCGATGTAGGAGATGACCGGCTTGGTCATGTGGTCGCGCACGTACGCCGCACCCTCGGCCTCCTGACTGCCCCCGATCTCCCCGACCATCACGACGGCGTCGGTGTCGTCGTCGGCCTCGAAGAGCTCGAGCAGGTCGCGGAACGACGAGCCGTTCACCGGGTCGCCCCCGATCCCGACGCTGGTCGAGACGCCGAGGTCGAGCTCCTTCAGCTGGGCAGCGGCCTCGTAGCCGAGCGTCCCCGAGCGGCCGATGATGCCGACCCGTCCGGGCAGGTAGATGTGCCCCGGCATGATGCCGAGCATCGCTGGGCCACCTGGGCCACCCGGGCCGCCGGGCGTGATGGTGCCCGCGCAGTTGGGTCCGGTGAGTCGCATCCGAGATTCCGCCCGGTAGCGCCGCATGTAGCGCTTCACGCGCATCATGTCCTGGGTCGGGATGCCGTCGGTGATGCAGACGCAGTAGCCGATCCCGGCGTCGGCGGCCTCCATGATCGCGTCCGCCGCGAAGGGTGGCGGGACGAACACGATCGACGCGGTCGCGCCGGTGGCGGCCACGGCCTCCTTCATGGTGTTGAAGACCGGTCGGCCGAGCAGGCTCTCGCCGCCGCGACCAGGCGTGACCCCGCCGACGACCTGCGTGCCGTAGCGGATCATCTCGTCGGCGTGGAACCGGCCGATCCGACCGGTGATGCCCTGCACGAGCACCTTGGTCGTGCCGTCGATCAGGATGGCCATCAGATGCTCCCCACCAGGTCGTGCTGCGCGGTGTCGGCCATCGCGGCGGCCGCGACGACCAGCTCGGCGGCCTCCGCCAGTGTCTCGGCGGTCTGGATCGGCAGCCCCGAAGCCGCGATGATCGCGCGGCCCTCCTCGACGTGGGTGCCGGCCAGCCGGACGACGACCGGGATGCGCACGTCGATCGCGGCGAAGGCGTCGACGATGCCCTGGGCGACCCAGTCGCACCGGTTGATGCCGGCGAAGATGTTGACCAGCATCGCGCGCACGTTGTCGTCGTGCAGCACGGCGCGGAACGCCTTGAGCACCCGCTCGGGAGACGCGCCCCCGCCGATGTCGAGGAAGTTGGCCGGCTGCCCGCCCGCCAGCTTGATCATGTCCAGCGTGGCCATGGCCAGGCCGGCGCCGTTGATCATGCAGCCGATGTCACCGTCGAGGCCGACGTACGCCAGTCCCCTGTCGGCGGCGTGGCTCTCCCGTGCGTCCTCCTGGCTGCGGTCGCGCAGCTCGGCGATCTCGAGGTGGCGGAAGAGTGCGTTGTCGTCGAAGGACATCTTGGCGTCCAGCGCGACGAGCCCCTGATGGCCGGTGACGTCGTCGGTGGTGATGGCGAGCGGGTTGATCTCGACCATGGCGGCGTCGAGGTCGCGGAAGGCGCGGTACGCCGCGCGGAACAGGTGCACGGCCTGGGGCACCAGGCCGGGCTCGATGCCGAGCGCGAACGCCAGCTCTCGAGCCTGGAACTCCAGGAACCCGACGGCCGGCTCGACCACGATCCGGATCAGCGCGTCGGGCCGGGACTCCGCGAGCTCCTCGATCTCCACGCCGCCCTCACGCGACCCGATGACCATCAAGCGCTCGCTGCTGCGGTCGACGACGATCCCGAAGTAGAGCTCCCGCGCGATCGAGGACGCCTCCTCGACGTACAGCCGGTGGACCAGCTTGCCCTGCGGGCCTGACTGCTTGGTGACCAGCCGACGCCCGAAGAGCGCGTTGGCGACCTCGCTGACCTCGCGGTGGCCCGTGCAGACCCGGACGCCGCCGGCCTCGCCGCGCCCGCCGGCGTGCACCTGCGCCTTCACCACCCAGGCGGAGCCGCCGAGCTCCTTGGCCCGGTACGTCGCCTGCTCGGGGCTGTAGACGACCCCGCCGCGCGGCACGGGGACGCCGTACCTCGCGAGCAGCTCCTTGGCCTGGTACTCGTGGACGTCCATCAGTGCGCCCCGACCATGGCCGGGCGCGAGACCTCGATCGCCTCGGCCAGCTCGATGACGGTCCGGGCCATCCGCTCGGACGCCGCGTCGACCATCTTGCCGTCGACCGCGGCGGCGCCGCGGCCCGCTGCCTCGGCCTCACGCAGGGCCTCGACGATGCGCCGGGCTCGCTCCACCTCGGCGGCCGGCGGGCTGAACACCTCGTTGGCGAGCCCGACCTGGCTGGGGTGGATCGCCCACTTGCCCTCGGCACCCAGCGCTGCCGCCCGGCGGGCTCCCGCCCGGAAGCCGTCGGGGTCGCCGAAGTCGCCGTACGGTCCGTCGACCGCGCGCAGGCCGTAGGCGCGGCAGGCGACGATCATCCGGCTCAGCGCGTGGTGCCACTGGTCGCCGGGGTAGTCGGGGTTGAGGCCGCCGATGCTGACCGTGCGTGCACGGTTGCTGGCGGCGTAGTCGGCGACGCCGAAGTGCAGCGCCTCCAGGCGGCTCCCGCTCGCGGCGCCGCTCGCAGCGATCGCCTCCACGTTGGCCATCCCCAGGGCGGTCTCGATCAGCGCCTCCGTCCCCACCCGGGTGGCGTAGCCCTTGGCCTGCTCGATCTGGGAGATGAGCGTCTCGACGACGTAGAGGTCGGCCGGCACCCCCACCTTCGGGACCAAGAGGGTGTCGACACGGTCACCGGCCTGCTCCATCACGTCGACGACGTCGCGGTACATGTACGCCGTGTCGAGGCCGTTGATCCGTACCGACACCGTCTTGCCGTGACCGCGCCAGTCGAGGTCGTGGAGCGCGGCGACGACGTTGCGGCGCGCCTGCTCCTTCTCGGGCGGCGCGACCGCGTCCTCCAGGTCGAGGAAGACGTAGTCGGCGGCGCTCGTGAAGGCCTTCCGGATGAAGTCTGGGTTGCTGCCGGGGACGGCCAGCTCGCTGCGCTGGAGCCGGGCCCGGCGTAGGGGGTGCAGGGTGTGGCTCATCGACGATGCTCCTCCGAAGGCGGTGACGGGTGTCGCAAACGGTAGGGATCGAGGCCGCCGGGATACTAGTGCGGAAGTTTGACAATCACTTGTGATGACATGAGCAATGGCTCATGAGTCGGGCAGGGCCTCAGGCCGTCCAGCCCGGGTCCCGTCCGGCGAGTGCCAACGTCCGGTCGAAGGGACGGGCCGAGTCGCCCGCGGGGACGACCGGGCCGAAGAGGCCGGTGCGCGAGGATCCGTCGGGGTCGTGGTCCTCGGGGGTGACGACGGGCAGCACCGCCTCGCTCTCGGCCTCGGTGACGTCGTACTCCTGGCCGGTGGCGCGCGCCAGGTCCCAGCCGTGCAGCAGCACCTCGTCGAGGGCGACCAGGCCGCACACGTCGCCGGGCAGGTCGACGCCGCCGGCCTTCGTCATGCCCTGCCAGGCGTCGGGCGACTGCCACGCCTCGGCAAGCTCGACCAGGCGGGCGTCGAGCAGGTCGCGCCAGCCGTCGGGAAGCGGGTCGGTCACGGGGGCCGGGGGAGTGTTGGTGGTCGGTCCGTCCTCCTTGGCAGCCGCGTCGCGGAAGGCGACGCACAGGCCGAGCAGGTGGTTGAGCACCTGGAAGACCGACTGCTGGATGGGGGTCGTGAGGTCGAGCTGGTCGTCGCGGATCGCCGCGGCGACCCGGCGCGCGCGGTCGGTGGTCGGGGTCAGGTCGATCATGGGAGCAACGACTTCCCGGTGGGCGGGGACTCATCGGTGTCGGTTCGCCGGGATAGCGTCGCGGGGTGGCTGACTGCGTGTTCTGCGCGATCGTCGCGGGTGCGCCCGCCGACGTGGTGCTCGACGAGGAGCACTTCGTGGCCTTCCTCGACGTGCGGCCGCTGTTCAAGGGGCACGTCCTGCTCGTGCCGCGCGTCCACGTGGTCACGCTGCCCGACCTGCCTGCCGGGCTCCGAGACGGTTTCCTGGAGGCCACGCAGCGGCTGGCAGTGGCGGCGACGACCGCGCTGGGCGCCCAGGGCACGTTCGTCGCGATGAACAACATCGTCAGCCAGTCGGTCCCGCACCTGCACTGCCACGTCGTGCCGCGCACCAAGGGCGACGGGCTCCGCGGCTTCTTCTGGCCGCGCACGAAGTACGCCGACGGCGAGGCGGCCGCCTGCGCTGCCAAGCTCCGCGAGGCGCTGGCTGCCGTGGACGGGTGAGGTCCTTCACCCGGGCGGGTAGCGTCGAAGGATGATCGGATTCCTCGTGGCAGGCCTCGTCATCGGCGCCCTCGCCCGCCTCATCAAGCCCGGCAAGCAGAACCTCTCGGTCTGGATGACCCTGGGTCTCGGCCTCGTGGGCTCCCTGATCGGCGGCACGATCGCCTGGCTCATCGGCACCGGCAGCATCTGGGAGCTCGACTTCCTCGGCTTCGTGCTCAGCGTGGTCGCGGCGGTCCTGCTCATCGGCGTGGCCGAGGGTGCGTCGTCTCGCAGCTGACCGGGGACCGGACCCGCGGCGCCGTCGCCGCAGGTGCCCGTCTAAGGTGACCGATTGATTGATCACCAAGTGGAGGAGAGCCGGATGGGTCGTTTCGAGGGCAAGGTCGCGGTCGTGACGGGCGCCGCGCGCGGGATCGGGTTCGCCGTGGCGACCCGCTTCGCCGAGGAGGGCGCCAGGGTCGCCGTGCTCGACCTGGACGAGGCGAACGCCGTCGACGCGGCGAGCCGTCTCCCCGACTCCGGGGTCACCAGCGACCCCTCGTCCCAGCAGGGCGGTGCCCACCTCGGCATCGGCTGCGACGTGTCCAAGACCGACCAGGTGCAGTCCGCGGTCGCGCGGGTGGTCGGCGAGCTCGGCGGCCTGCACATCCTCGTCAACAACGCGGGCATCACCCGCGACAACCTGCTCTTCAAGATGACCGACGACGACTGGGACCTCGTGATCGGCGTGCACCTGCGCGGCGCGTTCCTGATGTCGCGTGAGGCGCAGCAGCACTTCGTCGCCCAGAAGGCGGGCAAGATCGTCAACCTCTCGAGCGTCTCCGCCTTCGGCAACCGCGGCCAGGCCAACTACGCCACGGCCAAGATGGGGATCCAGGGCTTCACCCGTACGCTCGCCATCGAGCTGGGGCCCTTCGGCGTCAACGTCAACGCGATCGCTCCGGGGTTCATCGCCTCGGAGATGACCGACGCGACGGCGGCCCGGGTCGGGCTCAGCGTCGAGGACTTCCGCGCGGCCGCGGCGGAGCGCAACCCTGTGCGCCGGGTCGGCTTCCCCGAGGACATCGCGGCCACCGCAGCGTTCCTGTGCAGCGACGAGGCGGGCTACATCACCGGCCAGACCCTCGTGGTCGACGGCGGCGCCAAGCTCGTTTCGTGACCAGCTTCCTCTCATGAGAGGGTGCTGCCGCACGGGGGATAAGTACACACGTCGAGTCGACTTAAACTGCGACTCACCGGCGCGGTTGCCGGATCTCGGGCCGTCAGCCGCCCACACTGGTCCCCGCCGGTCTTGAGTTGGCTTCGCTTGATCTGGTTGTCCTCGCGAAACGGAGAAGTTGCTGTGCGCAAGTCCCTGCAGTCCCCCCGCTCTGCCGTCACCGCCCTCCTCGTCGTGGCGAGCCTCGCGCTCGCCGGCTGCAGCGGTGACGACGATGCGTCCGCGGAGCCCGAGACCGTGGAGACGACGCACCTCGACGGCACCGTGGAAGAGGTCGAGGTCCCCGAGGAGCCGCAGACCTGGCCGCTCACCGGGCTGGAGGTCCCCGACGACGGCAGCGCCGAGACGCGCCACCCCGTCATCGTGACCAAGATGGACAACACCCCTTCCAGCAGCCCGCAGATGGGTCTCTCCCACGCCGACCTCGTCGTCGAGGAGCTGGTCGAGGGCGGGATCACCCGCCTGGCGGCGTTCTTCTACTCCGACATCCCCGGGACCGTCGGACCGGTGCGCTCCATGCGCGCCTCCGACATCGGCATCGTCACGCCGGTCCGGGCCTCGATCGTCACCAGCGGCGCGGCCAACATCACGCTCAGCCGCATCAACGGCGCCGGCATCACCCACTACGGCGAGGGCTACAAGGGTTTCTTCCGCGAGTCGAGCCGCTCGGCGCCGTACAACCTGATGGCCGACCTCAAGGAGGTGGCTTCGACGATCAAGCAGAAGATGTCGCGACCGGAGGACTACCTCCCGTGGGGTACTGCCGACGACCTGCCCAAGGGCCCCAAGGCCGCGTCGATCGACGCCGACTTCGGCAACCACACCACCACCTGGCAGTACGCCGACGGGCGCTACCACAACACCAACTCCTACGCGCCCGAGGACGACCAGTTCCCCGCCGACACGGTGCTGGTGCTGCGGGTGCAGGTCGGCGACGCGGGCTACCGCGACCCGGCCGGCTACCCCGTCCCCGAGACGAAGCTCGTCGGCCAGGGCGCGGCGGTGCTCTTCCACGCGGGTCGGGCGGTGCGCGGCACGTGGTCGAAGAACAACCTCACCAGCCCGATCAAGCTGTCGACCAAGAAGGGCGACCTCACCGTGCCCGCCGGTCGCGTGTGGATCGAGCTCGTGCCCGCCGCCGACGGCGACGTCACCTGGACCAAGTAGCCCGCTCCTCGGGTCGGGCTCATCCCGAGGGCGCAGTTATCGGATCGATGCCTCTGGGTGGTGTTGCGCATGCCCAGGCCTCGGTCAAGATGGAGCGGTGACGGGTACCCAGGTCAGCGCGGGGATGCTCCTCGTGGCGACGCCTGTGCTGCTCGACCCGAACTTCGCGGACTCCGTGGTGCTCCTCCTGGACGCCGACGGCGACGGCGCCCTCGGCGTGGTGATCAACCGCCCGTCCGGGGTGCCGGTCTCGCAGGTCCTCGACGGCTGGGGCGAGGTGGTCGACGAGCCCGAGACGCTGTTCGTCGGCGGGCCGGTCAGCCCGGAGGGGGCGCTGGCCGTGGGGCTGCTGCGTCCCGGCAGCGAGGAGCCCGCGGGGTTCCGGCCGATCGTGGGCCGTCTCGGCCTGATCGATCTCGACGCCCCCGTGGAGGAGCTGGACCCCGCGCTCGAGGGCATGCGCATCTTCGCGGGGTACGCCGGCTGGGCGGCCGGCCAGCTCGAGGTCGAGATCGACGAGGGCAGCTGGTACGTCGTCCCCGCCGAGGTGCCCGACGTCTTCCGGCACGACCCGGCCGGTCTGTGGCGCGACGTGCTGCGTCGCCAGCCCGGCGAGCTGGCGTGGACGTCGACGCGGCCCCTGGACCCCGAGCTGAACTGAGCCGACCGGGCGCCGGTTCAGCTGGGCTTGATCTCAAGTCCAGTTGAGCTCCTAGCCTCGTCGATCGTGACGATGACAGAGCAGGACGACACCAGGGCCCCGCTGCCCGGCACCGTGCCGGTGAGCACCGGCATCCTGGCGCCGGCGTACGCCGCCACCACGATCGGCATGTTCGCGCTGATCGCGATCGTCGCCTTCGAGGCGATGGCCGTGGTGACCGTCATGCCGTCGATCGCCCGCGATCTCGACGGCGTGCCGCTCTACGCCCTGTCCTTCGCGGCCCCGCTGGCCAGCGGCGTCATCGGGATGGTCGCGGCCGGCGGCTGGAGCGACCGCCGCGGCCCGACCCTGCCGCTGGTGGCCTCGCTCGTCCTCTTCTGCCTCGGCCTGGTCGTCTGCGGGACAGCTCCGACCATGGAGCTGCTGGTGGCCGGCCGCGTGCTCCAGGGGCTCGGCGGGGGCGCGCTGACGGTGGGGCTCTACGTCATCGTCGGGCTGGTCTACGACGAGGACCAGCAGCCCTCGGTGTTCGCCAGCTTCGCTGCGGCGTGGGTGCTGCCGTCGCTCTTCGGTCCTGGTGTGGCGGCTGCCGTGGCGCACGCCTGGGGCTGGCGTTGGGTGTTCCTCTCGGTCGTCGTCCTGGCGGCCTTCGCGACCTTGCTGATCGCGCCGGCGTTGCGCGGGCTGCCCACGCGCGAGCCGGTCGGGGGTCGGTCGCGCGGGCCCGGTACGCCGCTCGCGTGGGCGGTGCTCGCGGCGGTGGCCGTGCTCGCGGTCGAGCTGCTCGGCTCCGACGAGGGTGCTGGTCCGCTCCTGGCCGGCTGCGCCCTGGTCGTCCTGGGCGTGGCGGTGCGGCCGCTGCTCCCGCGCGGCACCTTGGTGGCGGCCCGTGGCCTTCCGGCCGTGATCGGCACGCGCGGCATCCTCGCCGCGTCCTTCTTCTGCGCCGAGGCCTACATCGCCTACGTGCTGCAGGAGGACTGGGACCTCTCGCCCGGCCGGGCCGGCATCGCCCTGACCGTGGTCGGACTCGTGTGGGCCGGCGCCAGCCAGGTGCAGGCGCGGCTCGGGTCGCTGGTCGGGCACGTGACCTTGATGCGGGTGTCGACCGCGACCGTGCTGGTCGGGACGACGTCGCTGTGGCTGGTGGTGTGGCTGCACCTGTGGGCTCCGCTCGCCGTGGTCGCCTACGCGGTCTGCGGCGCGGGGATGGGGCTGGGCTACCCGCGCACGGGCGTGGCCATGCTGGCGGCGTCGTCCGCGGACGACCGCGGCTTCAACGCGGCGGCTCTCTCGATCGCCGACGCGCTCGGTGCCGCCCTCGCGCTGTCCGTCTCGGGCGTGGCGTTCACGACCGCCGACCGGCTCGGCGGCGACCCCTTCCTGGCGGCCTTCGGCGTCGCCGTGGCGTCCGGACTCGTGGGCGTGCTGGTCGCCGCGCGGACCTCTCCCCAGCGCGAGCGCGCCGGGTCGGAAGGGGCCCCGTCGCCGGGTTAGGCTGGTCGCGTGACCCAGACCACCACCGAGCCGAAGGTCGGTTTCGCGCCCAGCGCGACGACCATCGAGGAGCGGCGGACCGTCCCCACCGACGAGGGTGACCACGAGCGGTTCTCCCACTACGTGCAGAAGGACAAGCTCACCGAGGCGATGGTGATGGGCACGCCCGTCGTCGCCCTCTGCGGCAAGGTGTGGGTGCCGAGCCGGGCGCCGGAGAAGTTCCCGGTCTGTCCCGACTGCAAGGAGATCTGGGAGTCGATCAACCCGGGCGGCAACCCAGGCAGCAACCCAGGCGGCAACTCTGGCGGTATCTCAGGCGGGGGCTCCGGGGACGCATGACCCGACGGCACGACGACGCCGCCGCTCCTCAGCTCGACCTCTCGGACAGCGCGCTCGACCCAGCTCCTGAGCCTGCCCTTCCGGTCGCCTGGCCCGAGCGTGCGGCCTGGGGCACGGTCTCCCCGCTGCGCGCGTGGCAGCAGGCGGCGATGGCGCACTACTTCGCCCCGTCCGAGTCGGGTCAGGTGCGCCGCGACTTCCTCGCGGTCGCGACGCCTGGAGCGGGCAAGACGACCTTCGCGCTGACCGTGGCGGCCGAGCTGCTCGGACGCCGGCAGGTCGACCGGGTGATCGTGGTCGCCCCGACCGAGCACCTCAAGACCCAGTGGGCCGAGGCCGCCGCGCGTGCGGGACTGCCCATCGACCCGGCGTACAGCGCCGGCAAGGGCCGCACCTCCGACGACTACGTCGGCATCGCGGTGACGTACGCCGGCGTGGCGGTCAACCCGCTCGCGATGCGGATCCGCACCGAGCGCTTCAAGACGCTGGTCATCCTCGACGAGGTGCACCACGCGGGCGACGCCCTGTCCTGGGGCGAGGCGGTCCGTGAGGCGTTCCAGCCGGCCACGCGTCGGCTGGCGCTCACCGGCACGCCGTTCCGCTCCGACGTCAACCCGATCCCGTTCGTCAGCTATGCCCCGGGTCCCGACGGCATCAAGCGCTCGGCGGCCGACTACACCTACGGCTACGCCCAGGCGCTGGCCGACCACGTCGTGCGCCCGGTGCTCTTCATGGCGTACTCCGGCGACATGCAGTGGCGCACCCGCGCCGGCGACGAGGTCGCTGCTCGGCTGGGCGAGCCGCTGACGAAGGACCAGTCCGCCCAGGCGCTGCGCACCGCGCTCGACCCGGGGGGAGCGTGGATGGCGGCCGTGCTCGAGGCGGCCGACCGCAGGCTGTCCGAGGTACGCCGGCACGTGCCCGACGCCGGCGGCCTGGTCATCGCGACCGACCAGGACGACGCGCGGGCCTACGCCGCGCTGATCAAGCAGATCACCGGTGAGAAGCCCACGCTGGTGCTGTCGGACGAGAAGTCGTCGTCGAAGCGGATCGCCGACTTCACCTCGGGCGACCAGCGCTGGATGATCGCGGTGCGGATGGTCTCGGAGGGCGTCGACGTGCCGCGGCTCGCGGTCGGCGTCTACGCCACGACCATCGCCACTCCGCTCTTCTTCGCCCAGGCGGTCGGCCGGTTCGTGCGCGCCCGGCGGCGCGGGGAGACCGCCACCGTGTTCCTGCCGTCGGTCACCCACCTGCTCGGGATCGCCTCGGAGATGGAGGTCGAGCGGGACCACGTGCTGGGCCGGCCGATCAGCAACGAGGACGACGTCTTCGCCGCCGAGGCCGACCTGCTGGCGCGCGCCCAGGCCGGCGAGCAGGCGTCCGCCGAGGAGCTCGCGGGGGCGTTCGAGGCCCTCGGGTCGTCGGCGAGCTTCGACCACGTGCTCTTCGACGGCGCCACGTTCGGGCACGCCGGCGAGGTGCACGTCGGCTCCGACGAGGAGATGGACTTCCTCGGCATCCCCGGGCTGCTCGAGCCCGACCAGGTGCGTGAGCTCCTGGCCACCCGGCAGTCCGAGCGCGCCGCCAGCCGGACGTCCACCCAGCGGCGTACGCACGAGCGTCCGGAGGAGCGCCCGGTGGCCTCCCACGAGCAGCTGGCCCTGCTGCGCCGTGAGCTCAACGGGTTGGTCGCGGCGTGGCACCACCGCACGGGTCAGGCACACGGGATCACGCACGCCGCGCTCCGCAAGGAGTGCGGCGGTCCCGCAGCGGCGGTCGCGACGGCCGACCAGCTGCACGAGCGGATCGTCCGGCTGCGCGAATGGGCCGCCGGAAAGCGGACCTGACAACAACTTCGGCAACTGGTCCAGTCCACCCACCAAAGGGTGAACTGGCCCACCCCTGAGGGTCTACTGTCGGAGGATGGTCGCGGAGACCTCCCAAACCCTCGATCGGGGGTGCCGGGTGCTGCAGGTCCTGGCTGAGTCGCCGGACGGTCTCACCGTCACCGAGCTCGCCGGGCGGCTCAACGTCAACCGCACCGTCACCTACCGGTTGATCAGCACGCTCGAGCAGCACGCGCTGGTGCGTCGCGACAACCGGGGCCGGCTCTTCATAGGCCTGGGCATGCTCCACCTCGCCGCGGCCGTCCAACCGGTGCTGCGCGACCTGGCGGTGCCGGTGCTGCGGATCTTGGCCGAGCGCACGGGTTGCACCGCGCACCTCACCGTCGCCGACGGCGAGGAGGCGCTGGCACTCGCCGTCGTCGAGCCCTCGTGGACCGACTTCCACGTCTCCTACCGGATCGGCTCGCGGCACCCGCTCGTGCAGGGCGCGGCGGGCCGGGCGATCCTGCTCGCGCGCGCCGAGGGAGACGAGGCGTACGTCGTCAGCACCGGCGAGCTGCAGAGCGGTGCCCGTGGGCTCGCCGCTCCCGTGCGCGGCATCGACGGCCTCGACGCGAGCGTCGGCATCGTCACCCTGGGCGAGGCGATCGACGAGGACGTCGTGGGGCCGCGGGTGTTGGCCGCCGCGCAAGAGGTCGCCGCCCGGCTGAAATAGCCGTCCGTCCGCTGTAACCCTGCTGCGTCGCCGTGGGTGTTCTCTCTGTCAGCTGTCGAGACGGAGGAGCGATCATGACGACGAGGACGAGAGTGCTGGTCGCGGTGGTGTCCGCGATCGCCATGCTGCAGGTGGTGCTGATGGCGCCCGTGGCGACCGCCGACCCACGCGTGCATCCCTTCCGGGGCAGCACCGACTGGGTGGCGTACCAGACCTTCCGCGACGGACGGGAGTCTCTCTGGCTCGTCCACCCTGACGGCACCGGAGACCATGAGCTCGAGACCGGACTGGACGCGGTGGCCCAGCTGCCCGACTGGTCGCCTGACGGCGAGCGGCTCGCCTTCACCACGCGTGGGACCTTCCCGGAGCCGCTGTTCGAGCACGACCTGACCAGCGGAGCCACCACCCAGATCTTCGACTGCGAGCTTCCTTGCTTCGGCGACGACGAGCCGGCCTACTCGCCGGACGGCTCCGAGATGGCGTTCGTCCGCTACCGGGGACCCTTCCTCGAGGAACAGGGCTACCCCGCCGACTGCGCGCTGTGGATCGGGGACCTGACGACCAAGGCACTGACCCGCGTCACCTCGGACGCCGACTGCGACAGGCCCTACTTCCCGCGCTGGTCGCCGGACGGGCAGTCACTCACCTATCACCGTGAGCGGCCCACGAGCGGCGGCGGCTGGGAGGCTGCGGTGTTCACCATCCGCCGCGACGGCACCGGTGAGCGCAGGCTGACCGACTGGGGCCTCTCGGCGGGCTCGCCGGACTGGTCGCCCGACGGCGCGTGGATCGTCTTCTCGGCTGGTTACGGGACGGGCGGACGCGCAGACCTGGTCCGGGTCCGACCGGACGGAACAGACCAGCAGCGCCTGACGTCGTACCAGTCGACCAGCGCCACGCAGCCGCGCTACTCGCCGGACGGCACGTGGATCGTCTTCACCGCACTCAAGCCCTTCCAGGGCTGGCCGCGCCAGCGCAGCCTGTGGGCGATCCCGGCCGGGGGTGGCGACCACGCGGTCATCGCGCACACCGAGCGGATCTACACGCACGGCACCTGGCAGCCCTAGCCTGTGGCATCGACCGGAGAGCAAGTCGGAGCCTGACGTGGACGTCCTGCGGACGACGGGCAAGACGGCGGAGGACGACGAGGAGTCCTTCGCCTGGTTCTTCACGGCCGAGTACCCCCAGGTGGTGCGTCTCCTCACCGTTGTCGTGTCCGACCCTGCGTGGGCGGAGGACCTGGCGCAGGAGGCGTTCGTGCGGCTGCACCAGCGTTGGAGCCGGGTCGCCGAGTACGAGTCCCCCGAGGCGTGGGTGCGTCGCGTCGCGCTCAACCGGGCCTTCTCGTGGCGGCGTCGTGAGGCGCGTCGGCGTGAGGTCGAGGGCCAGGCGCCGCCGTGGGCAACCCGGCCGTCGATGGAGGCGGCCGACTCCCTGGTCGTGCTGGCAGCGGTACGACGGCTCGCCCCCCGCGATCGCGCACTGGTCGCGCTCTACCACCTGGAGGACCGGCCGATGGAGGACGTCGCGGCGGTGCTCGGGCTGTCCAGGAACGCCACCAAGGTCGCCCTGCACCGCGCCAGGCGCCGACTCGCCGCACTCTTGAACGACCCGATCGACGAGGAGGTGGCACGGTGAGCGACCCGCCCGGCGACCTGTCCGGCGACCTGTCCGGCGACCCGGTCAACGACCCGGTCAATGCTGACGCCTTCCTCGACGCTCGGGTGCGGCGCGGATTGCAGTCCCTGCCCGCACCCGACGACGTCCGCACCACCGCCGCGCTGGCCGCGGTGCGGGCCGAGCACCGCGAACCGGCGCGGCCTCCGTGGGCGTTGGTGGCGGCGGCGGCCGCGGTGGGCGTCGTCCTCCTCGTCTCGTTGCCGTTGCTCCTCCGCTCCGAGCTGCTCGGCGACGAGCCGGATCCCGCTCCTGCACCAGCATCGACGTTGTCCGGCTCGTGGACCCGGGACGTGACGTCGACCCAGGACCGGAGCTGGGTCGGCACCTGGTCGATCGGCTTCGCCGACCGCGGCGTGCTCATGCTGTCGCCGCCCACCCGGGCGCGCGAGGTGGGCGACGGGGCGGCGTACACCACTGATGGTCCCCAGGTGCGGATGGATGCCTTCGTCAACAGCCTGTGCGACGGGCTGCCTCCCGGCGTCTACGGGTGGGCGCGGACAGGCGGCGGGCTCCGGCTGACCGTCCTCGACGACGCGTGCGAAGCGCGCGCCGAGGTCTTCGAGGGCACGTGGAGACAGGTTCAGTGAGCAGGCGCGCCGCGGTCGCCGTGCTCTGCGCCGTGCTCCTGCTGACAACGACCGGCTGTCCCGGAGGCGAGGACGGCGAGCCACCGCGTGCTGCCGCCGGCAACGCCTGGGAGCCGCAGCCGTGCCCTTCCGACGTCGAGGTGCTCGTGGTGCCGTCGCACTCGTGCGGCTGGGTGGAGGCACCGCTGGGCGACTCGGCGCAGCAGGTCTTCGTGGTGGTCGTGGAACCTGCGACGCCGTCGGACGACGCGCCCATCCTCGAGACTGGCACCGACCTGGGGATGGTGCCCAACTATGCCGGGCTGGCGCCGATCGCCCAGCGGACCGGCCGACGCACCGCGATCGTGGACCTCCCGGGCACCGGTCACTCGGTGCCGTCGCTCGACTGCCCCGACGCCGAGGCTGTCGGCGACGTCAGCCGCGACGACCCCGTCCTGCTCGACGCGATCGGCGACTGCCGCGACCGGCTCCTCGCTGAGGGTGTCGACCCCGCCCTGATGACCCCGGCGCGCTCCGCGGAGGCGCTGCTCGCGGTGATGGATGCTCTCGACGAGGGTCCGTGGGTCCTGATGGGCCACGGAACGACCAGTGCGCTGGCGGTCGAGGTGGCCCGAGCGAACCCGGCGCGCGTCGAGGCCGTGGTGATGGACACCCCGGTGCACGCACACAGGGGGTGGCCCGCCCGCCGGGCTGCGCTGATCCGTGCGGTCGCGGCGGCGTGCGACGGCGTGCGGCGATGCCTGCGACGGCACGGCGACGTCCGTGACCTCTGGACGGCGGCCCGGCTTCGCGCCCGGACCGACCCGGTCCACCTGGGAGGACGCGTGCTCGACCTCGACCTCCTCGACCGTGCGGTGCGCTGGCTGGTGGCTCCCGTCGCGGCCGGCCCCGCGCGGCTCCCCGCCCTGCTCGAGGAAGCGGCGCGCGGGCGTAGGGGGCCGGTCCTGGAGGAGCTCGGCGCAGCCCTGGAGGAGGCCCCTCCGCTGTGCGTGGGAATCCTCCCGAAGTGCTCGAGCCGCCGACAGGTCGTGCTCGGCGCCGTGCTGTCGAGCGTGTGCGCCCAGGGGGCAGGGGCTGCCGAGTACGCCCGGCCGTGCGAGCTCTGGGGCGTCGCCGAGCATCCTGACGAGGCAGCACCGGCTCTCGAGGTGCCTGTGCTGGTCCTGCAGGGGGCCTTCGACCCGTACGCGAGTCCTGCCGAGGTGACCGATGTCGTCGAGAAGTGGGCGCCGGACGCCCACGTCGTCGTCGCACCCGACCTCGGGCACAACGTCCTCGGCGACGAGTGCGTGCGGTCGATCAGGTCGGCCTGGCTGGCGGGCAACAGCGATCGCGCGCCGGAGATTCCGGCGTGCCTCGACGAGGAGATGCGGTTCCCATGAGGGCGGAGATCGTGCGAGGAAGCCTGACCGCGGTGCTGGCGGTCACCTTGTTGGTTGCCGGTGGTTGTGGCTCGGGTGGAGGTGCGGAGCCGTCCGCGGACCGCCCCACCCCGCCATCTACCGGCACCTCCACCGGCGCTGGCTCCGCGGCGACGCAGTCGACGCCGCTCGACGGCACTTGGGAAGCCACGATCACGCGGAAGGCTTTCGTCGGCTACGCGGTGGATCGAGGTGTTCGCCGCCGCGACGCCCTCGCCATGGTGGAGGTCGACCTGCCCGGGTCTGAGTTCTCCTTGCGCTTCCTGGACGGCTCCTTCAACCTCACCGGTCCGACTGGCGAGTCGTGGAACAGCGGCCGGTTCGAGGTCCACGGAGACGAGCTCCACGTGCTGGAGCCCGGTAGCTCCACACCCTTCAGGCTGGCGATGAGACTCGACGGCGAACGCTTGCGCTTGGAGGTGATCGAGGGCCAGGGCGACGGCCGAGAACACCTCCCCGGCGTTCCCGACATCGTCGCCGGCGGTGCCATCTACTGCTCCGTGCCCTGGGTCCGGGTATCTGCCTAGGAGTCGAGCGAGGCGCGCGCGAGCGGGCGGACGCGGTGGGGGATCTGCGTGGCCAGGGCGATGACGGTGGTGGAGCGCTCGATGCCGGCGTGGGCGAGCACCTGGTCGATGACCCGCTGGAGGTCGGCGTTGCTCCGCGCGACCACGCGGGCCCACATGTCGCCGACGCCGGTGATCGTGTAGGCCTCGAGCACCTCGGGGATGCCGGACAGGTGGGCCGCCACGGCGTCGTGGCCGGCGCCCTGCCGGATCTCGAGGGTGAGGAAGGCCGTCACCGGGAAGCCGAGGGCCGTGGCGCTGAGCTCGGGCCCCCAGCCCGTGACGACGCCGGACGCCACGAGCTTGTCGAGGCGGGCCTGCACCGTGCCCCGGGCCACGCCCAGCCGCCGGGACGCCTCGAGGACCCCGATGCGCGGCTCCTGTGCGAAGAGATCGATCAGAGTGACGTCCAGTGCGTCCATGTGCGGTCCCTACCTGCGCAACTTGTCCAACGTTTCGTCGTACTGTTGCACACTCTGCCCGACCCTGGGATGGTCGCGCCATGACCCAGACCTCCTCCCACGACCAGGCACTCGACCAGGCAGTCGACCAGGCAATCGACCAGGCAGTCGACCAGGCACTCGATCGGGCGAGCACGGGCGGCGCCCTCACCACCGACGAGATGAAGGCCGATCTCTCCCTCGAGCAGCTGCGCCAGCTGGTCGGACTGGTGGAGTACGACGCCGACAACGACCCGTTCCCCGTCACCGGCTGGGACGCCATCTGCTTCGTGGTCGGCAACGCCACCCAGGCCGCGCACTACTTCGCCAGCGCGTGGGGGATGGAGCTGGTCGCCTACTCCGGTCCCGAGAGCGGCAACCGCGACCACAAGTCCTTCGTGCTGAAGTCCGGGTCGATCAAGTTCGTGCTCAGCGGCGCCGTCTCGCCCGACAGCCCGCTGGTGCAGCACCACGCCGCTCACGGGGACGGGGTCGTCGACATCGCCCTCGAGGTGCCCGACGTCGACCAGTGCATCGAGCAGGCCCGTCGCGCCGGTGCGACGGTGGTGCGCGAGCCCGAGACCCTCACCGACGAGCACGGCTCGGTGCGGATCGGTGCGATCGCGACGTACGGCGAGACCCGGCACAGCCTGGTGCAGCGGACGGTCGACGGCGTGACGTACGCCGGTCCCTACCTACCGGGCTACGTCGAGGCCGCCCCGCGCTGGCAGAAGCGGGACGGCCAGCCCAAGCGGTTGTTCCAGGCCCTCGACCACATCGTCGGCAACGTCGAGCTCGGCAAGATGGACGAGTGGGTGTCGTTCTACAACCGGGTCATGGGCTTCGTGAACATGGCGGAGTTCATCGGTGACGACATCGCCACCGACTACTCCGCGCTGATGTCGAAGGTCGTCGCCAACGGCAACCACCGGGTGAAGTTCCCGCTCAACGAGCCGGCGATCGCGAAGAAGAAGTCGCAGATCGACGAGTACCTCGAGTTCTACCGCGGCCCCGGCGCCCAGCACCTCGCGCTCGCCACCGGCGACATCCTCGCCACCGTCGACGCCCTGCGCGCCAACGGCGTCGAGTTCCTCAACACCCCCGACTCCTACTACGAGGACCCCGAGCTGCGCGCCCGCATCGGCGAGGTGCGGGTGCCCATCGAGGAGCTCAAGTCGCGCGGCATCCTGGTCGACCGCGACGAGGACGGCTACCTCCTGCAGATCTTCACCAAGCCGCTGGGCGACCGGCCCACGGTGTTCTTCGAGCTGATCGAGCGGCACGGGTCGCTCGGCTTCGGCAAGGGCAACTTCAAGGCGCTCTTCGAGGCGATCGAGCGCGAGCAGGACGCCCGCGGCAACCTGTGATCCAGGACGTCGTACGAACGGAGCCGTAGACGGCTCCGTCCGTACGACGTTGCGGCCATGGGTACCGTCGCAGCATGGCGATCACCTTCCCGGCCAGCCGGGCGATCTCGTTGGCCTCGGCGGCGTACGGCGTCTACGCGCTGGTGCGTCCTGAGCACCTGGCGCGCGCGATGGAGGCCGACCCGGGGGAGCAGGAGGGGTACGACAACCTCGCCCGCGTCTACGGCGTGCGCGACGTGACGGTGAGCCTGCTCGGCATCCTCGGTCCGGCGCGCGGCGTCCAGTGGGCGATGCGGTCGCGGATCGCCAGCGACCTGGCGGACTGCGCGACGTTGTTGACCAAGGCCGACGACGGCAAGATCCGCGGCAAGGCCGCCGCGATCACGGTCGGGTGGGCGGCGCTCAACTTCGCGGCGTACCGCTGGGACCGCGCCAGGCTCACGGCCACGGGCTGAGCGTCTCGGTCACCGCGAAGCCGGCGGCCCGCATCGCCGCGAGCGCGGCGGCCGGGTCTCCCGCCGAGCTCAACGGCCGTCGACGGCATAGACCGAGACTACCGGTCCGTCCCCCGGCAGGGTCACGACGCCGGCGTCCACTGTCGCGGGAGCTCCGACGAGCGGTTCCAGGGCCGAGACGGCGGCGCCGAGCGCGAGGAGCGGCAGCGACACCGGCCCGGTCTCGCGGCGCGTCGCGTGCACCAGCAGCGTCTGGTCGGGGTGCTCGCGCAGGTAGGTCATCGAGTCGCCCGCAGCATGCAGCCAGCGCAGCCCGCCGTGGCGCAGCGCGACGTGCTCGCGGCGCAGCGCGATCCAGTCGCGGTAGGCGTCGTACGTCGCCAGGTCCCACGTGTCGCGCCGCTCCCAGGGGTACGGCGTGCGCGCGTGCTCGCCGTCGACGCCGGTCAGGCCCAGCTCGTCGCCCATGAAGACCACCGGGACCCCCGGCATCGTCATCTGCAAGCCGAGTCCGACGAGGTGCAGGCCGCGGCCGAGCCCCGACTGGTCGATGCGACCGTCGGTGCCGCCACCCGTGACGGTGCGGAAGCGGGGCGTGTCGTGGGAGTCGAGGTGCATCGTCGAGCTGAGCCAGGCCGCCCAGGGCACCGCGCCGTGGCTGTCGCGCATCGTGGCGACGGCGGCCTCGGCGGGCAGCACGGGGATGTCGACGGGCAGCCCGAGGTAGTCGAGCCCGTGGCGGACGCCGGGCCCGGCGGGGGAGCCGCCGTTGAGCCAGCACCACACCGGGCGGGTGAACCCGGCGTAGTCCATCGTCCCGTGCCAGCCGGGACCCATCAGGTCGTGGGTCGCGTCGTGCCCGTGCTCGGCCAGCAGCCAGGAGTCCGGTCGCGCCGACCGCATCGTCTCGCGTACCTGGCGGGCCACCTGGTGGGCCAGGTCGTCGGCGCCGAGACGTCCGGTCATGTTGGCCACGTCGATCCGCCAACCGTCGAGGCCGCGCTCGAGCCAGCGGGCGACCGTGGACTCCGGGCCGGCGTAGAGGCGGCGGGCGAGCTCGGCGGAGGAGTGGTCGAGCTTGGGCAGGGAGGGCACGTCGAGCCAGGCGGCGTACCCCAGGGCCAGCGCACCGTCGCTGAGGCCCTCGCCGAAGCGGTAGAACGCGCGCTCCGGCGCCGCCGGGTCCTGCTGGGCCGCGAGGAACCAGTCGTGGTGGTCGCCGGTGTGGTTGGTGGTCAGGTCGCCCATGATCCGCAGTCCTCGGGCGTGCGCGGCGTCGATGAGCCGCGCCAGCGCGGCGTCGCCCCCCAGGAGCGGGTCGACGCGGTCGAAGGACACCGCGTCGTAGCGGTGGTTGGAGCGGGCCTCGAAGACCGGGGTGAGGTAGACCATCGTGGCGCCGAGCTTCTCGACGTGGTCCAGCCGCGCGGTGATGCCGTCGAGGGTGCCGCCGAAGAGCTGGTACGGCACGTCGGGACCCTTGTGCACGACCGGGTCGTCCCACTCCGCCGGCTGCGCCCACGCGGGCAGGGCACCCGCCTCGAGGCCGGGGGCCCCGTTGCGGGCGAAGCGGTCGGGGAAGATCTGGTAGCCCACCTGGTCCCCGACCCACGGCGGCGCCTGGTGCGCCGTCGAGATCCGGAAGTCGCCGGCGTCGGTGACGTCGCGCCCGTGCACGCCGGTGCCGTTCAGCCAGCGGTAGTCGTCGGCGCCCCGCGACACCAGGAAGCGGTACGACGTCAGCTCGTTGACCAGGCGCAGCGAGACCGTCCACCACGCCCCGGCCTCGTCGACGCTGTCGCGGGTGGCGCGGCGTACGTGCGGCTCGCCGTCACGCACCGCTCGCACCACCACCTCGGCCGCGCCGGGGCTGCCGTCGGCCTGGTGCGGCACGCGCACCCGCAGGTCGACGGTGTCGCCCAGCGAGAGGTTCTCCGGGTGCGCGCTGCCCACGGCGCCGGTGTAGCGGACGGACCCGTCGTGGTGCGGGTCGAGGGGCTGGAGGCGACCCGTCATCGGGTGCGGGTCAGCCCTTCACGCCGCCGGCGGTGATGCCGCCGACGATGAACTTCTGCAGGTAGAGGAAGAGCAGCACGACCGGGATGGCGGTCATCACCGCGCCGGCCGCGAAGACGCCCAGGTTGTTGGAGCGGTCGGCGTCGATGAGGCCGTAGAGACCCGTGGCCAGCGTCTTGTTGCCCGAGTCGCGCAGGAAGATGGAGGCCATCAGGAACTCCGCGATCACGCCGACGAAGACGAGCAGCCCGCAGACCGCGAGGATCGGACGGACCAGGGGCAGGATGATCCGGAAGAAGACCTGCACGTGACTGGCCCCGTCGATGACCGCCGCCTCGTCGAGCGACTTGGGGATCGAGTCGAAGAAGCCCTTGATCAGCCAGACCTGCCCGAGCGACCCGCCGCACATCATGATGATGTAGCCGGCCAGCGTGTCCAGGCCGATGGCCGGGATCACCTCGCCGATGTCGGTGAAGAGCAGGTAGAGCGCGACCGCCGCCAGGAACTGCGGGAACATCTGGATCAGCAGCAGCGCCAGCAGGCCGCCGCGGCGCCCGGTGAAGCGGAACCGCGAGAACGCGTACGCCGCCAGCGCACTGAACAGCAGCTGCACGAACACCACGCAGACGCAGACGATGAGGCTGTTGCGCGCCCAGGTGCCGAAGGGTTGCTCGTCGAGGAGCTTGGTGAAGTTCGTGAGGCTGAACTGCTGCGGGATCAAGGTGGAGGTGACGACGTTGCCGAGCGGGTTGAGCGACGCCGACACCAGGTAGGACACCGGGAACAGCGCCCAGACCACGGCGATCACGCCGACCACGTGCCGCCAGCCGACCTCGCGCCACCAGCGGGCGGCGCCGAGCTTCACCTTCGGAGCCGGGTCACCGCGCCCTGCGCGGCGCTTGCCGCGGTCGGGCGCGGGCTTCGTGAGGGTGGCGCCGCCGTCCGTGAGCGAAGGCTGGGATTCAGACATGTCAGTTCACATCCTCGAGCGAGCGGGTGGCGCGGAACTGCAGGGCGGCGATGACACCGGTGATCACGAAGAGGATCACCGAGACCGCCGCGGCGAAGCCGATCTGCACGCCGCCGGCGCCGAAGGCCAGGCGGTAGGTGTAGCTGATCAGGATGTCCGTCCCGCCGGCCGTCGGATTGTCCGGGGTGAAGGGCCCGCCGCCGGTCAGGAGGTAGATCGCCCCGAAGTTGTTGAAGTTGAAGGCGAAGGTCGCGACGAGGAGCGGCGCCACGGTGACCAGCAGCAGCGGGAAGGTGATCCTGCGGAACCCCTCGAAACCACTCGCCCCGTCGATCCTGGCCGCCTCGGTCAGGTCCTCCGGGATGGCCTGCAGGGCGCCGGTGGTGACCAGGAACATGTAGGGGAAGCCCATCCAGAGGTTGGTGAGCAGCACCGCGACCTTCGCGGAGAGCGCGCCGCCGAACCAGTTGATGTTCAACCCCGTGATCTCGTTGATGAGGCCGAAGTCCTGGTTGTAGAAGCTCGACCAGAGCAGCAACGAGATGAACCCAGGGATGGCGTAGGGCAGGATCAGCAGCGCCCGGTAGATCTTCTGCCCCCTGACCCGGGGGTCGTTGAGGGTGAGGGCGAAGAGCAGCCCGAGCAGGAACGTCGAGACCACCGACACCGTCGCGAAGATGAACGTCCACGCGAAGATGCGCAGGAAGTCGCTGCTGATCCGGCTGTCGGTGAAGATCTCCTTGTAGTTGAGCGTGCCGACGTTGGCCGTCCACGACTGGTCGGAGATGCGCTCTCCGTTCTCGTCGACGAAGAACTCCCGGTCGCCGCGCAGCTCCACTGAGTACACCGTGCCGGTCGTGGTGTCGGTGATGGTGTCGGCGTCCTCGTCGTACTGCAGCGTCGGGGCCCCCTCGAACGCCTCGCTGGTGCCGTCGCGCACGATGAAGTTGCCGCCCTCGGTGGGGATCGCGATCTCGTCGAGGGCTTCGCTCGCTGCGCTGATCTGCTTGATGTTGAGGATCGTGTAGCCGTCGACGGCCGAGACCCGGCCGTTGTCGATGGTGACGCCGTCGCCGGCCTCCTCGAGGCCCTCAGCGGTGCCCTCGAAGGCTGACTCGGGGTCGTCCTGCGGGACCAGGAAGAAGGTGAAGGGACCGGAGGCGGGGTCGCCGTCCGTCGCGATGGTCAGGTTGTACTGGGGGGAGCTCTCCGACCGGGTCACCGAGGCGCCGGTGATCTGCGAGATCGTGTCCTCCTTGGTGCCGCGGGTGCCGTCGCCGTAGTTGGTGAACGACGTCTTCGCGGTGAGGAGGATCGGGTAGACCACGAAGAGGACCAGCATCAAGGTGCCGGGCAGCAGGTACTTCGCCGGCAGTGCGCGCCCGGTGGCGTACACCGCCACCAGCACGGCCACGATCGCCCAGATGGCGGCCAGGAAGAACCACGACGAGTCGCCGACGAGCGCCGGTGTCACCGAGATGGCCACGGCGATCGCCAGGCCGAGACCGATGATCCGGACGCCGAGCGCCGCGAGGCCGTCACGGCCCCGCTTGGTGAACCGCCCCGGCTTCTCGTCGGTGGCCGGTCGCTTGGGAGTGAGCAGGTCCGTCATGTCGAAGACCCTTCGCAAGTGGGCATGTTGGGGCCGGAGCCCGGTGGACGGACGCTCATCCGGTCATGAGGTCCGCCCACCGGCACCCGGTGGTGTGGCGAGAAGGTCAGCCTGCGTCGGCGATGGCCTTGTTGATGGTCTCGCCGGCCGACTTCATCGTGGTGTCGGCGGGCTTGCCGCTGACGATGGCGGAGTACGCCTTGCCGAGCGGCTCCCAGACCGAGGCCATGGCCGGGATGGCCGGCATCGGGGCGCCTGCGTTCGCGGCCTCGGCGAAGACGGCGATGTCCGGGTCCTCGACGGCCTCCTGCACGGAGGTCATGGCCGGCGGCAGCTTGGTCTCGTCGAACAGCGTCTGCATGGCCTCCTCGGAGTTGACGCCGTTGTTGACGAACTCCTGGGCGATGTCCTTGTTGGCGCCGTTGGCCGCGACCATGAACGCTTGGGCGCCCATGAAGGGTGCGGCCGGCTCCTGGCCCTGGAAGCCGGGGATGGGCTGGATGGCGTAGCCGAAGCCGGCCTTCTGCACGTCGGCGAGGGCCCACGGACCGGAGACGAGGAACGCCGCCTTGCCACTGGTGAAGAGGGCGATGGAGTTGTCACCGCTGATCGAGGTGCGCAGCACCCGGTCCTTGGCGAGCTGGGAGATCTTCTCCGCCGCGGCCAGTGAGCCCTCCTTGCCGATCCCGACGTCGGTCGGGTCGTAGCCGGTGGCGTCGTCGTAGGCGAAGATGTAGCCGCCCATCGAGGTGAGCAGCGGCTCCATGTGGTAGGCGTCGCCGAGCTCACCGACGGGGAGGTTCAGCGCCGAGTCGACCTTGCCCTCGTCGACTGCCTTCTGGCCGGCTGCGATCGCGTCGTCGAGCGTGGCCGGCTCGTCGGGGACGACGTCGGTGTTGCGGTAGAGGGCCAGCGCCTCGATGCCGTAGGGCACGCCGTAGAGCTTGCCGTCGTACGTCGTCGCCTGGACGGCCTTCTCGGAGTAGCCGGAGAGCTCGTCCGCGGTCAGGTTGAGGGGCTCGATGGCGCCGTTCTGGACCAGGTTGCCGATCCAGTCGTGCGCACCGACGACCACGTCGGGGCCGTTGCCGGCCGCGTCGGCCGTGACGAAGCTGCCCTGGAGGTCCTCGGAGATGGCCTGCACCTTGACGGTGATGCCGTTGGCCTCGCCGAACGCCTCGGCGACCTTGGTGACGCCGTCGATCTTGAGCGAGTCGGTCCAGACGAGCAGGTCGGCGTCGCCGCCGCCCCCACCGCCCTCGGAGGCGCTGGGCGTCGAGTCGCCACCGGAGCTGTCGGCGTCGGTGTCGGAGTCACCGCCGCCACATCCGGCGGCGGCGCCGATCAGGGTCACCGCCAGGAGGGCGGGACCGATCTTGCGGGCTAGCTTGAGCATGCGGACGAAGTCCTCTCGTCAGAGGGGGCGGGTGTGAGGCGCGCCACACGCTAGCAGCGGACTTGCAAGATAGAAAGAGCGCTGCAAAAAGTTTCAGGATGTGGCTTGGGTCACAGTGCGGCAGTCACTAGTGTGACCCCTCGTGACGACCATCCGCCTCAACGAGATCGCCGCTCGGGCGGGCGTGAGCGTCAGCACCGTCAGTCGGGTCCTCAACGACAAGCCCGGTGTCAACCAGCACACGCGACGGCAGGTGCTCACCGCGATCGACGTGCTGGGCTACGACCGCCCGTCGCGTCTCAAGCCGCGTTCGGTGGGCCTGGTCGGGCTGATCATCCCCGAGCTGGAGAACCCGTTCTTCCCGCGCTTCGCCCACATGGTCGAGAACGTCCTGTCCCGCCACGGGTTCGCGCCGGTGCTCTGCAGCCAGACCCTCGGCGGCGTGCACGAGGACGACTACGTGCGGATGCTCCTCGAGCACTCGGTGTCGGGGATCATCTTCGTCTCGGGCATCCACGCGATCGGCGACAGCTCCCCGGAGCGCTACCAGCGCCTGCTCGACATGGGGCTCCCCATCGTTCTCGTCAACGGCGCCATCCCGGACGTGCCCGCCCACTTCCTGTCCACCGACGACGCGGCCGTCGTCGAGCTCGGCCTCACCCACCTCGAGCACCTGGGGCACCGGAGGATCGGGATCGCCCTCGGCCAGCAGCGCTACACGCCGGTCCAGCGGCGCGCCGACGCCTTCCGCCAGGGCCTGCGGGCGCGCGGGCTGGTTCCCGACGACCTCGCCGTCGACCAGCTCGTCGAGTGCACGGCGTACACCGTCGAGGGCGGCGTGGTCGCGGCGCAGCGGCTCCTCGACCGCGGGGTCACCGGGATCCTCTGCGGCTCGGACGTGATGGCGCTCGGCGTCGTCCGAGCCGCCCGGCAGGCTGGGCTGCGCGTTCCCGAGGACCTGTCGGTCGTCGGCAGCGACGACAGCCTGCTCGTGGAGTTCACCGCGCCACCGCTGACCACGGTGCGGCAGCCGGCCGCGGCCCTCGCGGAGGCGGCCTGCCGCGAGCTGGTGGACCAGATCGCCGGGCGACCCGCGCACCACGGTGAGGTGCTCTACCAGCCCGAGCTCGTCGTGCGGGGCTCGACCGCGCCGGCGGGTCGGGTCTGACGGGGCGCGGTTGGCAGGATGTGCTGATGCCGACGTACGCCGCGTTCCTGCGCGCCATCAACCTCGGGGCCACGCGGAAGTTCCCCAAGGGCGCCATCAAGGAGGCCGTCGAGGCTGCCGGAATGACGGACGTGGCGACCTACATCAACACCGGGAACGTGCGCTTCACGACGTCGATGCGGTCGCGGGCCAAGATCGAGTCCGCTTTGGAGAAGGCCTTCGTGGCCGACCGCGGGTTCGAGGTGCCGACGTTCGTCTTCACCCCCGCCGAGCTCGTCGCGATCGCGGAGCACGGCGACCAGCTCTGGGCCGAGCACGGCGAGCCGAAGACGCACTACGTGACGCTCTTCCGGTCGGCGCCGGAGGCCGCGGCGGTCAAGGCGCTGCTCTCCGCAGACTTCCCCGACGACACCATCGTGGTCGACGGCCGAGCCGCGCACTGCCTGATGTTCGGCGGCTTCCACGAGTCGAAGGCCCTGTCGAGCCGGCTCTTCGCCGACCTGGGTCAGGGCACGGCCCGCAACATCAACGTGATCCGGACACTGGCTCAGAAGTGGGCATGACCGCCACTCGTTCGAGGCGTCGCACGGATCGTGAGAGCAGCGTGCTGAGCGCGATCACGACGTAGGCCACTGCGGCGATCGTGATGACGCGGCTGGCGCCGAACGCCTCGGCGAGCGGGCCGAAGGTCAGCTGGCCGACGGGGATCGCGACGAACGACCCGAGCGCGTCGTAGGAGTAGGCGCGCGAGAGCAGCCGCTCCTCGATGTTCTCCTGCATGGCGAGGTTCCAGCCCAGGCTGAAGACCTCGACCCCGACGCCCGCGGCGAAGGCGCCCAGCACGAGCAGGGGCAGCACGGGGTCCACCCCGAGCACCAGGAGCGGAACGCTGAAGACGGTCATGCCGAGCATCCCCGCCAGCAGCGGGCGGCGCAGGTGAAGACGCGAGAGCACCAGCGTCATCACCAGCACGCCGATCGCCTCAGCGGACAGAGCGAAGCCCCAGCCGCGCTCGCCGATCGTGTCCTTGGCGACGCTCGGCCCGAGGGTGAACCACGCGCCGGCGTGGATCGCGTTGAGGGCACCGAACGCCAGGACGATCACCCACAACCACGTGTGGCTGGTGAAGACCGACCAGCCTTCTCGCAGCTCGGCGAGGAAGGAGGGTCTGCCTGGATCCGTGCCTCGATCGGCGAGGGGTGCGCGTGGCGGGATGTGCACGCGGAGCAGCAGCGCGGCCGACACCAGCCAGGTCGCCGCGTCGATCGCGAGCGCCCAGCCCGGCCCGAAGGCGACCACGAGGGCCGCCGCGACCGACGGCCCGATGATCGCGAGCCCGGCCCGCTGCATCGACAGCAGGACGTTGGCGGGCTGGAGGTGCTCGCGCGGCACCAGGGTCGGCACCACGCTGGCGAGCGCGGGGAAGCTGACGGCGGCGAGCGTGCCGTTGAAGGCGGCCAGGACGATCAGGTGCCAGAGCTCGGCCCGGTCGGTGAGGATCAGCGCGGCGATGGCTCCCTGGCTGAGCCCGGCGCCCACGTTGGTGACGCGGAGCAGGATCGCCCGGTCGAAGCGGTCGGCGATGACGCCGCCGGCGAGCAGGAAGACCACGAGCGGGATGCTCTGCGCCGCCAGCACCTGACCCAGGGCACTGGGGGAGTCGGAGATGTCGAGGACGGCGAAGGCCAACGCCACCGGGGCCATCGTGGTGCCGAGCAGGTTGACCAGACGGGCGGCGTAGTACCACCGGAAGGGCGGGATCCGCAGCGGAGCGCGGGTGTCGGGACGCGGCGCGGGTGGGGTGGTGGAAGAAGCGGGTGCGGTCACTGGTCGGCCATCCGGAACGCCGCGGCGGTGAGGTTCACCCGGATGGTGCCCTCGGTGCGCGGTGGTCGCGCCGCGTCGTGGAGCAGGTGGCTGGCCTGCTCGATGAGCACGCGGGCCTGCTCGTAGGCGTCGGGTGCGACCCAGAGCTCCGCGTCGGTGAGCGACGTGCGGCCCGCGCCGCGCCCGGTCGCGCGAGCGGCGTACCTGCGTACCAGCTCGTCGGCGGCGGCACGCACGAACGCGGTGGCGTCCTTGCGCCGCTTGGTCGTCGTGGCGGCCGGGGAGCGACGCCACTCGTGCCGGTAGCGCTTGGCGATCCCCCCACGGATGTGCTCCTCACCGGCCACGGTGAGCTCGCCGGCGGCCAGCAGGGTGCGGAGGTGGTACGACGCGTTGGCGTGGGTCAGCCCCAGCTCGCGCGCGACCTCGGCGGCGCTCAGCTCTGCGCCGGTCAGCAGCGAGAGGATCTGCAGCCGGACCGGGTGGGCCAGGGCGCGGAGCTCGGTGACGCGGTCGTCGTCGCTCATGGCGAGCCAACTCCCCAACACATGTTGGACAGTCTGAGGCCTGGTGGAGAAAACTGTCAAACAGTTGTTGGGGGGTTGTTCACCGGAAGCTGATGCCGGCACTGCTCATCGCCGCCACCGCCGCCTTCGTCGTCTCCGGTGCGACTCCGGCACACAGCTCCTGCAGCACCGTCGTGTCGAACCCGGCCTCGACCGCGTCCAGCGCGGTCGCCCGCACGCAGTGGTCCGTGGCGATCCCGCAGACGTCGACGGCCTCGACCTCGTGGGCGCGCAGCCAGTCGGCGAGGCCCTGGCCGCCGAGCTCCTTGCCCTCGAAGCCGGAATAGGCGGCCACGTGCTCACCCTTGAGGAAGATCGCGTCGAAGGGTTGCGGGTCGAGGTTGGGATGGAACGCCTCACCATCCGTGCCGACCTTGCAGTGCACCGGCCAGGACTCGACGAAGTCGGGCTCCGTGTGCGGGGCGGCCCAGTGGTCACCGGGGTCGACGTGGTGGTCCTTGGTGGCCACGACGTGCGCGTAGTCAGGAGCGTCCGGGCCGCCCTCGCGCCACTCGCGCAGCAACGCTGCGATGTCGCTCGCAACCCGGGCACCACCTTCGACCGGCAGCGAGCCGCCTTCGCAGAAGTCGTTCTGGACGTCGACGACGAGGAGAGCGCGCTTCATGCGCCCACGCTATCCAGGGCGTCGTGACGACGGGCTGCCGGTCACTCGTCGGCGAGGGGCAGCCAGCTGATGACGTCCTGGATCACGTCGTCCCACAGCCCCCACTCGTGGACACCGGGGCGGAAGTCCGTGGTCACGTCGAGCCCGTGTGCCTCGGCGGCCTCCGCGAGCCGCACGTTGTCGTCGAGGAGGGCGACCTCCTCCGTTCCGCAGGAGACGTAGTAGGCCGGCGCCGTCCTCGGATCGACGTCCTCCAGCAGGGCGAAGAGGTCGTCGCCCGGCGCGAAGCCGCCGTCGAAGACCCGGTCGACGATCTCGGAGCGCTCCAAGCGACCCGTCAGCGCCCGGATGTCCGCCACGCCGGAGAGTCCCGCCACGGCGGCGTACCGCTCGGGGTGCGTGAACCCCAGCTTGAGCGCGCCGTACCCGCCCATCGACAGGCCGGCCACGAACGTGTCCTGCCGTGTGGTCGAGACCCGGAAGAAGCTCGCGACGACCGCCGGCAGCTCCTCGGCGACGTAGTCCCAGTAGGCGTGCCCGTGCGCCTCGTTGGCGTAGAACGACCGCCCCACCGCCGGCATCACGACCGCGAGCCCGCGCGCCGTGGCGTAGCGCTCGATCGAGGTGTAGCGCAGCCACGCCGTGTGGTCGTCGGAGAGGCCGTGGAGCAGGTAGAGCACCGGCGGACCCTCCGGCCCGATCCGCACCGAGCCGACCCCGATCTGCTCCTCGGTCTGCTGGGGGAGCACGACCGTGATCGAGGTGCCGACCTGGAGGGACTCGGAGAAGAAGTCGCAGTCGATGAGGGCCATGTGGTCCAGCCTGGCACCCGCGCCGCTAGGGGAGATGGACGGTCTCGATGACCGGCTCCCCCTTCGACAGCTGCTGGGCCTCGAGGGGCAGCTCGGCGCGGGCCGCCACATGGCGGTCGCGGGCGGCGGAGAGCGGCTCGCGGCCGACGACCTCACCGCCGCGGACGAGCTGGACGAGGAGGTCGCGGTCGTCGCCGTCGTCGACGGGCGGCGTGCCGATGCCGATGATCTCGGCCTCCGCGGTGCCGTTCGGGCGGCGACGGCGCAGCGCGAACTTGCGGCCGCCGACGGAGATCTTGTCGGTGCTCTTCTTCGCGACCGAGACGAGCTCACCGTCGTCCCCCGGCTGCCCCGACCCGCGCGCGACCAGCTTGTAGACCATCCCGCTCGTCGGGTGCCCCGACCCGGTGACCAGCTGGGTGCCGACGCCGTAGCCGTCGACGGGGGCGGAGGCCAGGGCGGCGATGGCGTACTCGTCGAGGTCGCTGGTGACGATGATCCGCGTGGCCGTCGCGCCCAGTGAGTCGAGCTGGGCGCGCACCTGGTGCGCCAGGACACCGAGGTCGCCCGAGTCGATCCGCACCGCTCCGAGCCCGGTGCCCGCCACCTCGACGCCGAGGCGCACCGCCTCGGCGATGTCGTAGGTGTCGACCAGCAGCGTCGTGCCGACGCCGAGCGAGTCGACCTGCGCACGGAAGGCGTCGGCCTCGGTGTCGTGCAGCAGGGTGAAGGAGTGCGCGGACGTGCCGGCCGTCGGGACGTCGTACCTCTGGCGGGCGGCGAGGTTGGAGCTGCTCGCGAAGCCGGCGACGTACGCCGCCCGCGCGCTGGCGACGGCCGCCTCCTCGTGGGTTCGACGCGATCCCATCTCGATGCAGGGCCGCCCGTCGGCGGCCTGGGTCATCCGCGACGCCGCCGAGGCGATCGCCGAGTCGTGGTTGTAGATAGACAGCAGCAGGGTCTCCAGCAGGACCGCCTCGGCGAAGGTCCCCTCGACGATGACGAGGGGCGAGTACGGGAAGTAGGCGTCCCCCTCGGCGTAGCCCCAGATGTCGCCGGTGAAGCGGTAGGCCGCCAGCCACTCCAGCGTGGACTCGTCGACGACGTTCCCGTCGCGCAGGACGGCGAGGGACTCGTCGTCGAAGCGGAAGTCCTCGATCGCGTCGAGGGCCCTCCCGACCCCGGCGACGACTCCGTAGCGGCGACCCTCGGGGAGCCGTCTGGCGAAGAGCTCGAAGACCGAGCGACGATGCGCGGTCCCCCCGCGCAACGCGGCCTGCAGCATGGTGAGCTCGTAGTGGTCGGTGAGCAACGCGGTCGACGGCACCCACCCAGCGTAGGGATCCGGAGCGGGGAACGAACCCCTCGCGCGCGTGTGCCACGATGACGAGGTGAGCACCGCGAGCCCCGTCGAGGCGGAGCCGGACCTCACTCCTGACGAGATCACGCTGGTCGACAAGCCCTGGGTGACGATCGTCTGGAACGACCCGGTCAACCTCATGTCCTACGTCACCTACGTCTTCACGACCTACTTCGGCTACGACCGGTCGAAGGCCGAGAAGCTCATGCTCGAGGTGCACAACGACGGGAAGTCCACAGTCAGCAACGGGACGCGCGAGGAGATGGAGCGCGACGTGCAGGCGATGCACGAGTACGGCCTCTGGGCCACGATGGAGAAGCAGTGAGGGAGCGGCAGTGAGCGGCTTCGCCTGGCACCGGCGCAGCGGTCGGGTGATCGCGACGTTCGCGGGCTTCGAGGCCGACCTGCTCCGCTCGCTGACCTCCCAGCTGGTCGAGCTGCTGCGCAACGAGCGCGCGACGCCCACCGAGGGAGACCCGCTGGAAGCGATGTTCGACTTCTCGGGGCCGACGACCGAACCGGACGACCCGGTGCTGCGGCGGCTCTTCCCGACGGCGTACCCCGACGACGAGGAGGCGGCCGCGGAGTTCCGGCGCTACACCGAGGGCACCCTGCGCGACGGCAAGGCCGCGGCGGCCGCGGCGATCATCGACGGCCTCGAGGAGGCCGGGCTGCCGCCGGTGCTCCAGGAGGACGGGCTGGTCATCGACGTCGAGCTCGATCCTGCCCAGGCCACGTCGTGGCTGCGTTCCTTCACCGACGTGCGCCTGGCCCTGGCCACCCGGCTGGAGATCGAGGAGGGGGACGAGGAGTACTGGTACTCCCTCGACGACGACGACCCGAGGAGCCAGGCGCACGACATCTACGAGTGGGTCGGCTTCCTCCAGCAGACGCTCGTCGACGCGCTCGAGCAGGGCAGCCGCACCCCCTGAGTCAACGGGGCAGCGGGACCTGCAGGAACTCCGGACGGTAGAGGAACGGGTTGTCCTCGACCTTCTCGACGTCGGTGTCGTTGCGGCTGTAGGACACCACGACCGTGTGCTTGTCGCGGATCAGGTCGGGGTGGGCCAGCGGCATGTAGCGCAGCTGGCCCTTGGCGAGGTCCGAGGGCAGCTCGGCGACCGCCGTGCCGCCGTCGAACGGACCGGTCGGGGACGGCGCGGTCCAGATGACCAGGTCGTTGCCGAAGACCTCGTCGCGCTTGCTCACGGCGTACCACGTGCCGCTGCGCTGGAAGACGCTGAGCGTCTGGGAGACGCCCTGGTCTGCCGCGATCAGGGCCTCCGCCTCCGCCGCGGACCCCTGCCACGCCGACCCGTCCCAGAACTCCCACGCCGTCTCGTCCAGGACGTCGTCGACCCGCGTCCGCGCCACGTGGAGGGAGAAACCGAAGATGCCCTCGGTGCCGGGACGGGCGGTGCCGTAGAGATAGAGCCAGTCGTCGTGGATGGCGGTCGCGGCGCCCCACGTCGGCCGGGTCGTGTCGGCGTCGTCGGGACCGAGGTCGCGACGGACGACGAGCTGGGGTGTCTCCCCGGCCTGCACCAGGAAGACCGCGATGGCCGGCCCGAGGTTCTCGAAGGCGAAGGGGTCGTCCGCGGCGCCGGTGGTGCGCACCCGCTGCGCCGTGACCCCCACGAGGTCGTAGCCGTCGCGCTCGTCGCGAGCGATCGACATGGGCCAGTAGCCGACTCCGTCGGCGCGGTCGGGGATCAGCGCACCGCCGTTCGCCGGGAGGACGGTGGCGGCGCAGCCCTCGCCGAAGACCAGCATGGAGTTGCGCACGAACCTGCTGCCCGGGAAGTCGGGCGAGCGCAGCGTGTCGCCGAAGACCCACAGCCGACGGCCGTCCTGGAGCGGTACGTCGGCCCCGACGTCGGCGCCCTGGAAGGACGGCCCGCCGCGCACGGTCGTCACGAACTGGTTGAGCTGGTCGATCGAGGTCACCTCCGACCCGGACGGGGTCGCCAGGCACTCGGTCTGCGCCGCACCGGGCACCGGCGACGCCGACACCACGGTCGCGCGCGAAGGCGCGAGGAAGGTGGCGGCGACCACCGACATGGCCACCGGCAGCACGACGGCGAGGGCGCGCAGCCGCCAGTGCCCGGACCCTGAGGACCCTGAGGACCCTGAGGACCCTGAGGACCCTGAGTACACCGTCGCGGTCGAGGCGGCCAGGACCACGGCCAGGCCCATGACGGCGACACCGCCGAGGATCAAGGCCGGTGCGAGGAGGTCGCGGCCGTCGTACCAGGTCAGCCGGGCGGCCAGGCTGGACGCGGCGCCACGGAGGGTCCAGGGCGCCAGCTCCGCCCAGGGAGAGGGCAGCAGTCGTGGGTCGCGCCCGCCGAAGAGCGGCCCGTCGACGAAGACCAGCAGCGTGCCGGCCAAGGCGAGGCCGACACGGCCGAGCAGCGCCTCCAGCGCGGTGGCGGCGACGCCGGTGGTGAACGTGGTGGCCGCGCCCAACACGGCCCACGTGACCAGCGAACCACCGGCGGCCGACGCCGTCACGCCCCCGACGACGAGGCCGGCGGCCGCGCTGGCACCGGCGAGCCCGACGAGGAAGCCCGCGCCGGGACGCACGAAGCCGCGGAGCCGGCGCAGCAGCGACCAGCCCACTGCCAGCGCGAAGCCCGAGACCACCCAGACACCGGTCACGGCAGCCAGCACCCGGCGCGAGACGTCGGGATCGGTGGCCGGGTCGACCTCCCGCGTGACGACGCCCCGCTCCATGTGCCTGCTCAACCGCTCGGCGAGGTCGGCGAGGACCGGCCCCAGGTCAGGGTCGGCCACTGCCGAGACGAGGAGGACGTTGTCGGGCTGGTCCAGGTCGAGGGAGATCGTGGCGACGACGTCGCCGGAGCGGACCGGGTCCCGCGGGTCCGTGGTCGGCCGGAGGACCACGGACCTGACGGGCTGACCCGGGAGGGCGGCGAGCTGGTCGGCGGCACCCTGGGTCAGCACGGGAGGGCCGTGCAGGCCGACCGGCACGTCGTGGGGGTCGGTCCCACCGCGTTGGTGGTGCCAGAGCAGGAGCGCGCCCTGCAGGACCACGAGCGCCACCAGCACGGCGCCGACGACGCGTGTCGTCGCGCGGCCGTCCCGAGTCATCGCTGGGTCATCGCTGGGTCATCGCTGGGTCATTGCCGGGTCATCGCTGGGTCACAGGCTCGCCGGCACCGTCTCGGCCGGCCGCGTCGCCGCCACCCGTGGCGCGGCGACCATGCGCTTGCGTTTCACGATCGTCAACGTGCTGATGAACGCCATCAGTGCCCACGCGACCAGCACGACCACCGGGCCGACCACCGACCCGACCTGGCCGCCGGAGATCATCCGGCTGATCACGTCCACGAAGGCCGTCAGCGGCAGCAGCCCGTTGAGCATCTGGAGCGGAGCCGGCGCCGTCTCCAACGGGACGACGTTGCTGAGGGCGGCGATCTGCACGAGGAGGAACAGCAGGAAGATCGCGATCCCGCTCGCGCCACCGGCCAGCCGCATCGCATAGGCCACCAGCGAGAACGCCACCGCGGCGAGCAGCGCGATCAGCGCGACGCCCACCGCCGAGGCCATGTCCACCCCGCCGATCATCATCGCGGCGACCACGGTCACGCCTTGCACGACTCCGAGCACGATCACGGGGACGGCCTGGGTGCGAGCGATGCGGCCCGACGACACCGGCGCGAAGGCGAAGCGCCGGCTGGCCGACACGTCGAGGCGCAGCGCACCGGCCAGGGCTGTCAGCCACAGGAGCACTCCGACGATCGCGCCGAGGAGGAACCCGTTGGCGTGGCCGTCGTGCTGCGTGGTCGAGCTGAGCTGCACGGGCTGGCTCACCGTGGTGGCCAGGGCGTCCTGCTGGTCGTCGGTGTAGGTCGGGCTCTGCTCTGCCCCCTTGGTGAGGCCGCTGCTCAGCTGCTGCGCACCGTCGTTGACCTGCGACGAGCTCGAGCTGAGGGTGTCGCTCCCGGAGGCGAGGGACCCGGCGGCCTGCGAGGTCTCCTGCGCCCCGCCGGCGAGCCGGCCCGTCGACGAGTCGAGGTTCGCGGCGCCGGAGGCCACGTCGGAGGCACCTCGGGCCAGCGCGTCAGCGCTGCCGCTGAGCGCGCGCGTGGCGCCGTCGAGGGTGCGCGCGCCACCGGCCAGTGCACGGTCGGCGGCCGCCAGTGAGCGAGCGCCGCCGGCCAGGACCTTGGCGACACGGGCCGCTCCACCGGTGCCGCGCGCCACGATGTGGGCGCCACCCGCCACCGCCCGCGAGCGGACCTGCGCGGCGCGCAGCTGCGCGCAGAACGCGACCGAGCCGCCGGACTGCAGGCACTGGTCGCTCAACGACGCCACCTCGTCGGTGAGGTTGCCGGCGGCCGTGGCGAGTCGGTCGGCGCCGCTGGAGACGCGGGCGGCCGCCTGGGACGCTCGACGGACGCGGTCGGCGTACTGGCGGGACCGGTCGGCGAGCCGGGCCGCGCTGCCCGCGAGTCGGCTCGAGGCCGAGGTCACCCGCTGCGCCCCGCTTGCCAGGTCGCGGCTGCCCTGAGCGATCCGGGCGGCACCGCTGGACAGTCCGGCGGTGCCGGACTTGAGCTCGGAGGCGCCGTCGGCGAGCTCACCAGTGGCGCCGGCGAGCTGGTCGGCGCCGTGGTCGAGCTGGCTCGCACCCTGGGAGAGGTCGGCGGTGCCGCCGGCCAGCTGCTGCGCACTGGACGCGGCGTTCTGCTGGCCCTCGGCGATCTGGTTGAAGCCGGAGTACACCTGCTTGAGGTAGCCCTGCGTCGACTGGTTGCCCAGTGCCTGCGCTGCTGCGGCGACGACCTGCTCGCTGATGTAGGGCACGGTCTGGCTGGCCGCAGCGTTGCTCTTCAGCTCGATCTGCCCGGCCTCGGGCGAGTCCGTGCCGGTCGAGAGGATCGCCTTGGAGAAGTCCGGAGGGATGGTGAGCACGGCGTAGTAGGCGCCGGTGCGCAGGCCCTCCTTGGCGTCGTCGGCGTCGGTGAGCGTCCAGTCCAGCTTGGGGTCGCCGTCGGACGGGTTGGTCAACGAGGCGGTGAGGGCGCGCCCCGCGGCCATCGGCTGCGGGTCGGTGATGATCGTGTCGTTGTTGACGATCGCGACGGGGATCTCGCCGATGCGGTCGCGACGGTCGTCGGTCGACCACACGAGCACCAGGGCCGCCAGCAGTGGCAGGAGGACGGCGACGGCCACCAGGCCGACCCAGCGCCGACGGGGCGACCGCTCCTGCGACTCGGCCTGCTGCTCAGTCATGGACGGCCCTCTTCTCCTGCTTCTCCTGCTTCTCCTGCTTCTCCCGCGGATCGGTCTCTCTCGACCCAGGCGGATCGGTCGGCGCCGCGGTCTCGCCGGCATGAGTGAGCAGCAGCACGACGGCGAGCCCGTGTCCCGCGAGCGCGTCGGCCAGGCGCTCGGTGCGGTGTCGGTCCTGCGCCAGCAGCAGTGCGTCGAGGCCCGTGATCACCACGGTGCGCACGCCGCTGGCGACGGCCTGCGCGGCGTCGACGAGCGCGGACCGCATGGTGTGCGGGGAGCCGGAGCCGATGGCCCGCTTGAGCTCGCCGACCAGCGCGACCGTGCGGTCGAGCTGTTCGCGCCGGGCGCGTCGTGAACCGCTGGACAGCCGGGCGGTGGCACGGATGCGCTGCTCCAGCTCTGCCTCGGTGGAGCTGCCGGTGAGGTCGACGACCGAGGCGACGCGGTTGACCTGCTCGCGCTGCTCGGGCAGCAGCAGGCCGTCGACCACGAGCTCGCCGCCGGACGGGCGGGTGCGACCGGCCAGGACGTTGGCCAGCGTGCGCTCGTCGGCACCCTTCGGCGCCACCACCCGGGTGACCTCACCGAGCGGCGCGACGATGTCGAGAGGCTGGGCACCCTTGGCGACGACGAGCTCGCTGGCGAAGACCGCGGTCGGGGTGCGATCGGCCGCCCAGTCCTCGTAGGCCACCTTCCGGTGCAGGGCGGCGCCCTCGACATCGACCTCCGGAAGCGCCCTCTCGAGCCAGGCGGGCAGCCACCAGGCTCCCCTGCCGAGGAGCATCAGGACCGCGGGCACCAGCGTCATCCGCACGACGAACGCGTCGACGGCGACGCCGATGGCCAGGCCCAGCGCGATGGGCTTGATGGTGGCGGAGCCACCGGGGATGAACGCGATGAAGACCGACGTCATGATCATGGCCGCCGCGGTGACCACCTTGGACGACGCCTTGAAGCCGTGGTGGATGGCCTCGCTGGCGTTGCCGCTGACGACGAACTCCTCGCGCATCGCCGAGACGAGGAACATCTCGTAGTCCATGGCGAGCCCGAACAGCACGCCCATCACGAAGATCGGCAGGAAGCTCACGATCGGGCCGGCGGACTCACCCATGACGGCGTCGAGCCAGCCCCACTGGAAGGCCGCGACGACCGATCCGAGCGCGGCGCCGACCGAGAGCAGGTAGCCCAGCGTCGCCTTGATCGGCACGGCCAGCGAGCGGAAGACGATCATCAGCAGGATCACGGACAGGCCCATCACGATCGCCGCGAACGGCAGCAGCGCGTCGGCGAGCTGCTTCGACACGTCGATGTTCACCGCCGTCGTACCGGCGATGAGGATGTCGGTGACGCCGAGCTCCTCCTCCCACTGCGCACTCCGGTCGCGCAGCGCCTGCACGAGGGTCGCCGTCGACTCGGCGGTCTGCCCGTCCTTGGGCACGAGCGCGACGAGTCCGGTGTCGGCGCCTGGGTTCGGCGTGGCCTGCATGATGTGGACGACGTCCGGAACGTCCTGCACCTTCTTGGCCAGGTCGTCGACGGTCTTGGTCGGGTCGGTGCTCGTGATGATGTTGGCGGTCACCGAGAGCGGGGAGTTGTAGCCGGCGCCGAACGCCTCGGTGATGCCGTCGTACGTCTGGCGCGCGGAGGTGTCCTCAGGCGCCGTGCTGTTGTCCGGCAGGGCGAGGTCGAGCTGCGTGGCGGGGATGGTGGCGATGCCGAGGATCACCAGCACCGCAGCGATCGTCAGGAGCGGGACCTTGGTGACCGCGCTGACCCAGCGCTCGGCGAACCCGACCTTGGCCTTGGGCGGCGCGGCGGCCTTCTTCTTGCGCGGCTTCTCCTCCTTGGGCGCCTTCATCTTCGGGCGCAGCCGCTCGCCGAGCAGCAGCGCTATCGCGGGGAGCAGGGTCAGCGCGAGCGTCACGGCGACGGAGACCGCCGCCGCAGCTGCCAGACCCATCACCGTGAGGACCGGGATGCCGGCGACCGTCAGGCCGCACAGCGCGATGACCACGGTCGCGCCTGCGAAGACGACCGCGCTGCCGGCCGTCGCCAGGGCGCGCGACATCGACTCGGTCGGCGAATGTCCTTCGGCGAGGTTGCGTCGATGTCTGGACAGGATGAAGAGTGCGTAGTCGATGCCGACCGCGAGGCCGAGCATCTCCGCCAGGGTCGGCGCGCTGCTGGAGACGGTGGTGGCGTGCGTGACGATCACGACACCGCTCAAGGTGATGCCGACCCCGATCATCGAGGTGAGGATCGGCATGCCGGCGGCGAGGAACGACCCGAAGGTGACGGCCAGGATCAGGAACGACACCAGCAGGCCGAGCAGCTCGGGGATCTTGCTGGGCTCGCCGCCTCCCTTGTAGGCGTCGCCGCCGATGGAGGTCTCGACCGTGCTCCCCGACGGGGGCGTCGCGGCGTGGGTGACCTCGTCGAGCGTGTCCTCGTCGGGGTTCTGCGAGACGAACCGGACCTGGATGATCGTGTGCTTCTCGTCGTCCGAGACCAGCGCGTAGTCCCCCTCCAGCGGGTTGCCGGCGGCGACCTCGTCGACGTCGCTGATCTTCTTCGCGAGCTTGGCCACCTCGTCGGAGTTGGCCTGGTCGGTGATCTTGCCGGAGGTGGCGGTGACGAGGACCTGCCCGTTGGTGCCGGTCAGGCCGAACCGCTCGGCCAGCACGTCCTGGCCGGCCTGCGAGCTGGCACCCGGCAGCACGAAGGTGTCGTCGTAGTCGGTGCCGAGCGTGCGGTTGCCGCCGATGAGGGCAGCGAGCACGAGGATCCAGAAGGCGACCACGAGCCCGCGATGCCTGGCGATCTTTCCGCCGAGGCGGAAGAGGAACATGGACATGGACGAGCCCCCGGTCGATCGACGCCGTTGGTGGACGTGCGGCGGTGAACAGACCTCCTGACGCCCCGGTGCCTCGGAAGATCGTGCGACATCATCACCCAGGCATTCGGACCCGCGCAATCAGTTGCTTTAAATGGTGGATCAAGTCGCCGCCGGATCCCCGCTATCCGGACCGTCAGCCGCGGAGCCGTCCCTCGAGCTCGTCCATCGTCCGCCCGTACGCCGCTGCGAGGTCGACGTCGTAGCGGTGCGCCAGCACGAGCACCGCCCACAGGCAGTCGGCGAGCTCGTGCTCGAGTGGCTCTCGTGTCTCGGCCGGTCCGCCCCCGTCCGGGCCGCCAACGTCGGACCGGGCTCCCTCGGCGGCCATCACCAGCTTGGCCAGGTCACCGACGTCGCCGACGAACCCCATCATCGTCTCCGCGCGGGTCCACACGCGTCCGCGCTGGGCACGGTTGAGGTCGTCGTACAGCCCGGCGATCTCGAGTCCGCGGTGGCTGAGCTGGTCGAGGGTGGGAGAGGAGCTCATGGGGCGCACCGTAGTCTGCGTCGATGCCTATCCCGGACTTCGTCGTCGAGCTCCGCAAGCACGTAGGGACCCAGGAGCTGTGGATGCCGGCGGTGACCGCCGTCGTGTCCAGGGGGTCCGAGATCCTCCTCGTCCGGCGCGCGGACAACGACCAGTGGGCGCCGATCACCGGCATCCTCGACCCCGGGGAGGAGCCGGCCGTGGGCGCGGCCCGGGAGGCCCTCGAGGAGACCGGGGTCGTCGTGCGGGTCGACCGCCTCGCGTCGGTCAGCTCGAGCGACCGGGTCACCCACAGCAACGGCGACCTCGCGGTCTACCTCGACCTCACCTTCGCCTGCACCTATGTCTCCGGTGAGGCGCACGTGGGCGACGACGAGTCGGTCGACGTCCGCTGGTGGCCGGCCGTCGGGCTTCCCGACATGCACCCGGCGCACCGCGTGCGCATCGACGAGGCCCTGGCGGGGGAGGAGCGCGCCCGGTTCACCTCGGCCTGAGGCCGGATCAGCTCGTGTCCGGATCAGCTCGTGAGCGGGCTCAGCCTGAGTGCGTGGTGACGCCGTAGGCCGCGCGCGAGGCGAGCGCCCACCGCGACACCGGCACGGCCGCGACCGAGGCGACGACCATCAGCGCGGCGAGGGCGAACCAGCCGGTCGCGCCCTGGTGCACGGCCAGCACGGTGACCAGCGGCGGCCCGAGCACCGACGAGACGCCGAAGCCGAGCCCGGCGAAGCCTTGGTACTGACCCTGGCGCTCGTGCGGGGCCAGGCCCATCTGCAGACCCCATTGGCCACCTGAACCGATCATCTCGCCGACGACGTGCACGAGTGCGCCGGCGACGAGGAACGCGATCGCGACGTCTCGCGAGCCCCAGTCGGCGAACCCGACGAGCACGAACCCGGCGGCGATCAGCACGCCGCCGCGCACCAGGGCGTTCGCGCCGGTGGTCACCGAGTCCGCGCGCCTGGACAGCCGAACCTGGAAGAGCGCCACCGCGACCGTGTTGAGCAGGAGGAGCACCGCGACCATCACCGTCGGCGCGTCGGTCCGCTCGGAGATGAACAGCGCGATGCCGAGCTCCATGACCACGAAGTGGAGGCTGAACACCCCGGTCAGCACCGTGACGGCGACGTAGGGCAGGTCGCGGAGCACCGCCAGCCGTGGCTCGCCGGCCGCGCGGGCGTACGGCGGCAGGTGCGGGAGCCGGGTCGTGTTCCATGCAGCGAGGCCGGTCAGGACGGCGTTGAGCACGAAGGCCGCGACGTAGGCCCAGGTCTCGTCGACGATCAGGGCGGCGCCGCCGCACAGCGAGCCGACCGCGATCGCCGTGTTGGTCACCGCCCGCAGGTAGGCCTTGAAGAGCACTCCGCGGCCGCCCGTCGCCAGCTGGGCGATGACGCCCTGGTTGACCGCGCCGGCCCCGCGCTCGAAGAGCGCCAGCCCGCCCAGGAGGACCGCCAGCTGCCAAGGGCTCCTGGCCAGCACGGGCGTCGCTGCGAAGAAGGCGGCGCCGGTCATGAGCAGCACGAGCACCTCGCGCGGCCCGCGGGTGTCGCCGAGGTGGCCGGCCGGGACCTGCACGACCAGGCCGACGACGGCGGCGACCGACATCGCCACGGCGACCTCGGTGGCGGAGAAGCCCACGTGCCGGGTGAAGTAGAGGGCGGACGTCGTCATGACCGCCCCGGTGCCGAACCGGTTGGCGAACTGCCCGAGGGCGAGGATCCGCAGCTGTGGGTCGACCGGGACGGCGTACCTCGTCAGCGGCTCGGCGGCAGGCGCCGTGGCCCCGTCTGTCTGCCCCGTCGTCTGCCCCGTCGTCTGCCCCGTCGTCTGCCCCGTCATCGCCCAGGAAACGTACGTCGGGGCGGGGACACCCACCAACTCGATTAGCCTGGCCGCGTGCTCTCGATCTACCAGGCGACGTACGACGCCATCGTCGCCCACGCCAAGCGCGACCACCCCGACGAGGCCTGCGGCATCGTGGCCGGCCCCGAGGGCAGCGACCGGCCCGAGCGGCTGGTCGAGATGGTCAACGCGGCCGGCAGCCCGACGTTCTACGAGTTCGACTCGACCGAGCTGCTCGCGCTCTACAAGGAGATGTGGGCACGCGACGAGGAGCCGGTGGTCGTCTACCACTCCCACACCGCGACCGAGGCCTACCCCAGCCGGACCGACATCGAGCTGGCCAGCGAGCCTGGGGCGCACTACGTGCTGGTCAGCACACGGGAGCATGGGAATAACGAGGGCCCGGTGGAGTTCCGGTCTTACAGAATCATCGACGGCGAAGTGACAGAAGAGGACGTCGTCGTCGCCCCCGACTTGAGGAGCAGCACCGCATGACCGTCGAGGTCCGCATCCCCACGATCCTGCGCACCTACACCGGGGGTGAGAAGGCCGTGTCCGCCGCGGGTTCGTCGTTGAGCTCGCTGATCGACGACCTCGAGGCCAACCACCCGGGCATCAAGGGCCGGCTGATCGAGGCCGGCGACCTGCGCCGCTTCGTCAACATCTACGTCAACGACGAGGACGTCCGCTTCCTCGGGGGTCTGGAGGCGCCGATCTCCGACGGCGACCAGGTCGTCGTGCTGCCGGCGGTCGCCGGCGGCTGAGCCCCGTGCGCTTCGACGACCTGCTCGCTTCGGTGGGCGGCACGCCGCTGGTCGGTCTGCCCCGCCTGTCCGCGGCCCTGGGCAGCCCCGACGTCCGGATCTGGGCCAAGCTCGAGGACCGCAGCCCCACCGGCTCCATCAAGGACCGGCCGGCCCTGCGGATGATCGAGATGGCCGAGGGGGAGGGCAGGCTCACCCCGGGCTGCACGATCCTGGAGCCGACGTCCGGCAACACCGGCATCTCGCTGGCGATGGCGGCCAAGCTGAAGGGCTACCGCCTGGTCTGCGTGATGCCGGAGAACACCTCGGAGGAGCGGCGGCAGCTGCTGCGCATGTGGGGGGCGGAGATCATCTCCTCCCCGGCCGCGGGCGGCTCCAACGAGGCGGTGCGGGTCGCGAAGGTCGTCGCCGCCGAGCACCCCGACTGGGTGATGCTCTACCAGTACGGCAACCCGGCCAACTCGCTCGCTCACTACGAGTCGACCGGTCCCGAGCTGCTGGCGGACCTCCCCGAGATCACCCACTTCGTGGCTGGTCTCGGCACGACCGGGACCCTGATGGGCGTCGGCCGGTTCTTCCGAGAGCACAAGTCCGAGGTGCGCATCGTCGCCGCCGAGCCGCGCTACGGCGAGCTGGTCTACGGCCTGCGCAACCTGGACGAGGGCTTCGTCCCCGAGCTGTACGACGCTGCGCTGATCGACACCCGCTTCTCCGTGGGTCCCCGCGACGCCGTGCGTCGGGTGCGTGAGCTGCTGGAGCTGGAGGGCATCTTCGCCGGCATCTCGACGGGGGCGATCCTGCACGCCGCGCTCGGCCAGGGTGCCAAGGCCGCCAAGGCGGGCGAGCGCGCCGAGATCGCGTTCGTGGTGTGCGACGCGGGGTGGAAGTACCTGTCGACGGGTGCCTACGAGGGCACCGTCGACGCGGCGGAGGAGCGCCTCGAGGGGCAGCTGTGGGCCTGAGCCGACGCCCGTGGTCTCGACTGTCCACCCGCGTCGCTCGCGGCTCGGCCATCGTGCTGGCCCTGTTGCTGGTCTTGTTCGTCACTCCCGCGCAGGCGGCGGAACCGCCCGTCAACGTGGCGGTCCCGACGATCGCGGGGGAGCCGGCCTACCGCGAGCGGCTCACCGCGACGCCCGGCAGCTGGACGCCCCCGACCGGGCTGACGTTCACCTACCAATGGGCGCGTGACGGGGTCGCCATCGCGGGGGCGACCGCTGCGGCGTACCGCATCGACCTCGCCGACCTCGGTCACACGTTGTCCGTCACGGTCACCGCGACGGACGCGACCGGGACCCCCGCCACGGCCGTCTCCGCGCCGACGGGACCGGTCGCGAGGGCGTCGTTCGAGGTGGTCTCGAAGCCCGAGCTCTCCGGGGTGTCGCGGTTCACGCGCCTGTTGACCGGCGAGAAGCCCCGGCTCCGGCCGCGGCCCACCTCGGTGCGCTATCGCTGGCTCCGCGACGACGCGCCGCTGCCCGGGGCTCGCGGCCGCACGCACCGCGTCGGCGTCGACGACGTCGACCACCGGCTCCGGCTGCAGGTGACCGTGCGACGGGAGGGGTACGCCACCGAGCGACTGCTCAGCAGCCCCCGCACCGGGCGGCATCTCGTCCCGGTGCGACGCACCGTGACGTACCACGTCGAGACCCGGGGCCCGATCGTCGCCGACCTCGCCGAGTTCCGTCGGCAGGCGCAGGAGACCTACGACGACCCGAGAGGGTGGCGGGCCGCGGGCGTGGAGCTCCGTCAGGTCCCGCGCGGCGGCGACTTCACCCTCGTGCTCGCCAGCGCCGGCTCGGTGCCGGGCTTCTCCTCGATCTGCAGCTCGACGTGGAGCTGCCGGGTCGGTCGCTTCGTCGTGATCAACCAGGACCGCTGGCGTGGGGCGTCACCGGCCTGGAACGCCGCGGGCCGGGCGCTGCGCGACTACCGCCACATGGTGGTCAACCACGAGACCGGCCACTGGCTCGGGCACGGCCACCTCGGCTGCCCGCGACCCGGCCCGGCGCCGGTGATGATGCAGCAGTCCAAGGGGCGCGGCGCCTGCTCGTTCAATCCCTGGCCGCTGGCGTTCGAGCGCTGGTACCGCCGGTGAGGTGCTGCTTGCGACTAGACCGCTGACCCCGACCCTGGCCGGTCGTGGCGACGCGGGCTACGGTGATGACACCGCCCCTCATCGACCTCGGAGTAGCCGTTGCGCGAGATCGTCGTCTTCAGCGGAAGCGCCCACCGTGGACTCGCCCAGGCCGTCTGTGCCGAGCTGGGGGTGGAGCTCTCGTCGGTCGAGATGACCCGGTTCAGCAACGACTGCCTCCAGGCCCAGCTGCAGGCCAACTGCCGCCAGCGCGACGTCTACATCGTCCAGCCGCTCGTGCCGCCCACGCAGGAGCACCTCATGGAGCTGCTGCTGATGATCGACGCCGCTCGGGGGGCGAGCGCGGCCCAGGTCACCGCGGTGATCCCGCACTACGCCTACGCGCGGTCGGACAAGAAGGACGCCTCGCGCATCTCGATCGGCGGCCGGCTGGTCGCCGACATGCTCACCACCGCGGGTGTCGACCGGGTCCTCACGATGACCCTCCACGCCCCGCAGGTGCACGGGTTCTTCTCGGTGCCGGTGGACCACCTGACCGCGCTCGGCGTGCTGGCCGAGCACTTCCTCGACGACGACCTCACCGACGCCGTGGTCGTGTCGCCCGACCTGGGCAACGCCAAGACGGCGACGCAGTTCTCCCGGCTCCTGGGGCTGCCGGTGGCGGCCGGATCCAAGCGTCGGCTCGCCGACGACCGGGTCATCATCGACGCCATCGTCGGCGACGTGGCCGGAAAGCGGGCGATCGTCCTCGACGACGAGATCGCGACCGGCGGCTCGATCGTCGAGCTGCTCGACCGGCTCGCCGACGAGGGTTGCACCGGCGCAGCCGTTGCGTGCACGCACGGTCTCTTCGTCGGCAAGGCGGTCGACCGGCTCAGTCAGCACCCGATGATCACCGAGGTGATCACCACCGACACCGTCCCAGCCCCGCAGGGATGGCCCGACCTGAAGATCCGGTCGGTGGCCGGCCTCTTCGCGCAGGCGATCACCCGCATCCACGCGGGCGAGTCGATCAGCAGTCTCTTCGACGGCGTCGATCCGGCGCTGGGCCCGCCGCAGCCCAAGCTCTTCGACTGAGCAGCACCGAGCCGCGCGGAGGACTCAGCTGAACCGCGCGCGTGCGGAGATCCCGACGGTGACAGTCCGGGGCAGCCACACGAGCTGCCAACCGTTGCGGTAGGTCACGTCGACGGACTCGACCCGCACCGTGCCCCGCTCGCGGGCGGTGATCGCCATGACGAGGTACTCGCCGGCCACCCTGATCGTCGTGTCGTGGGCCGGTCGGGTACGCCGGCAGTGGTCCTCGATCGGCTCGGCAACCACCGCGGTGATCGGATCGCCCTTGAGCTCGCACACGAGGAACGAGACGTCGGCGTCCGCGTCGTTGCGCGTCAGCTCGGGCGACACGTCCACCAGGGACACGTTGGCCTGACCGGGCACGGTGGCAGGGCTGGTGATCCCCACGAGCACCGGTCCGGGCACAGGAGTCGGGTCCAGCCTGGTCTCGAAGCTCCCGCCGAGCACGGGCGGCGTGCGGTCCCACCACACCGCCGACCACGCGACGAGCACGAGCACGAGCACGACGGCCGTGGCGAGCAGAAGCGGCCGTCGTCGTGACGGCTCTTCCTGCAGCTCCACGCCCACCGGGTGGTCGTGCTCGTCCACGGACGACATGGTGGACCACCCGTAAGGGTGAGCGGCAGAGGCAGGCCGCGAACCGTAGCCGAAGGTCTAGCCCGGCGTCAGGGCGCGAAGACCTCGAGATCCTGCGCCGCGTCGATCTGGCTGCCCGGCACCGCCGCGAGTCCCAGCACGTCCGTGACGAGGTTGGCGACGGCGCCGTTGCGGATCGGCTGCGGCGACGCGTCGTACGTCGGGCGGCTCCGGCCGGGATCGAGGTAGGTGGGGTTGAGGGCGTAGAGGTCGGTGCGCGCAGGGACGCCGGGGCCGACCACGAGGAAGGGGATGCGGTAGTTGACCAGGCGCGAGGCGTCGCTGTGGTCGCGCCTCACCCCGCCGTGGTCGGCGGTGACCACGACCAGCGTCTCGCTGCTCTCGCCTGCGGTCTCGATCGCCGCGAGGATCTCGCCGACGCGAGCGTCCGAGTCCCGCACCGCCGCGAGGTACTCCGGCGACATCCATCCGTGCGCGTGACCCTTCTTGTCGGTCTTCCCGAGGTGGACGAAGGTGAGCGCGCGGTCGAAGCCGAGCACGTCGGCGACCGCGGAGCGCGCGATGGCCTTGTCCCGCTCCTCGCGGATCTTGACGTAGTCGAAGGAAGCGGGCCACGAGCGCTGCCAGAGGGTGAACTTCGTCTTGCTCGACAGCAGCGCGGTGCCGAGCCCGGCCGCGTGCACGGCCGAGAACACCGACTCCACCGGACCCCCTGCGGCCTCCTGCACGGTGGCGGGCCTCAGGCGGTCGTCGTTCCACGTCACGCCGTGACCGCCGTCGGCCGCCGCGATCCGGCGGCCGGTGACCATGCTGGTGTGGTTGGGCAGGGTCACCGTGAGCTCGTACGCCGTGCGGGCGTTGAGCGTGGATGCGCCCTTGCGCATCATCCGGTGCAGCACCGGCGTTCCCGCGCGGCCCAGCCGGGTGAGCGCGCGGGGGGTGAGCCCGTCGAGGCTGATCACGACCACCTGCCTGACCGGCGAGGACGGCCCGGCGCCGGGGCCGGCCAGCCGCGTCGACAGCCCGGCGTCCAGGTGGGCCGTCGCCGGAGCGGAGGCCACCGCGCCCAGGCCGAGGAGGCCGGTCGTGAGGGCAGCCGTGAGCATCCGGGGGGTGCGTGCCATGTGAGCCACCTTAGGTTCCCGTGGCGCGTTGTGTCGGGAAGCCGACAGACACGTGCCGTGGATGGCCTAGCCTGGCCGCGTGCCCGCCCCGGACCCCGCTCTGCCGTGGTGCCCACGATGAGGCTCACCGTCGTCGGATGCTCGGGGTCCTACCCCGGCCCGGAGTCGCCCGCCAGCTGCTACCTGGTGGAGGAGACCGACGCCGACGGGCGGGTGTGGCGGATCGTCCTCGATCTCGGCAACGGCGCCTTCGGCGCCCTCCAGCGGCACGCCGACCCGCTCGCCATCGACGCGGTGTGCCTCACGCACCTCCACGCCGACCACTGCATCGACCTCACGGGCTACTACGTCGTGCGCAGGTACAACCCCGCCGGCCCGCAGCCCCAGCTGCCGGTCTGGGGCCCGTCGGGCACCGACGACCGGCTCGCGAGGGCCTACGACCTGCCGCCGGAGCCGGGGATGACGGAGGAGTTCGGCTTCCGGGTCTACGACGGCACGTTCGAGCTCGGCCCCCTCACGATCGAGCCTCGCCGGGTCGCCCACCCGGTGGAGACCTACTCGCTGCGGATCACCGCAGGCGGGCGCACGCTGACGTACTCCGGGGACACCGGCGTGTGCGCGGCCCTGGACGAGAGCGCCGCCGACGCCGACCTCTTCCTCGTCGAGGCGTCCTTCGTCGAGGGCGAGGACAACCCGCCCGACCTCCACCTCACCGGTCGCGAGGCCGCCGAGACCGCGGCTCGCGCGAGCGCGCGCCGCGTCGTCCTCACGCACGTGCCGCCGTGGTACTCCACCGACCAGGTGCTCGCCGACGCCAAGGGCGCCTACGACGGGCCGCTCGAGATGGCCGAGCCAGGGGCGACGTACGAGGTCTAGCGGGTCCCCGGTGGTCGAGCGGCGAACCGTCTAGACGAGCCCTGCGTCGTGGACGACCATCGCGATCTGCACGCGGTTGGTGACGCCCAGCTTGTCGAAGAGCCGCGAGACGTGCGCCTTCACCGTCGGGATCGAGAGGTAGAGCTCGCGCGCGATGTCGGCGTTGGTCAGGCCGCGGCCGACGGCGAGCGCGACCTCCTTCTCGCGGTCGGTGAGCAGGTCGAGGCGCTCGATGGCGTCCTGGGTGCGCGCGGTCAGTCCGACGGTGCGGACCCGGCCGATCACGGTGCGGGTCACCGACGGCGACAACATGGCCTCGCCGTCCGCGACGGTGCGGATCGCGGTGACGATGGCGTCGGGCGGGGTGTCCTTCAGCAGGAAGCCGTCCGCGCCCGCTGCCAGCGCCTCGAGCACGAGCTCGTCGGCGTCGAACGTCGTCAGGACGATGACCCGCGGCCCGTTCTCCTCGGTCACCAGGCGGCGCGTCGCCTCCAGCCCGTTGAGCACCGGCATGCGGATGTCCATGAGGACGATGTCCGGGTGCACGTCGGCGCACAGCCGGAGACCTTCCTGCCCGTCTCCGGCCTCGCCGACGACCGCGATGTCCGGCTGGCCGCCCAGCATCAGCGACAGCGCCGACCGCACCAGGGGGTCGTCGTCCACGATCACGATCGAGATCGTCCCGGTGGTCGTGCTCATCGACGTGCTCCGTTCCTCAGGTCCACGAGATCTCTCGTCACCATCCCAGCCATCAAGCCAGTCACCCCGTTCACGTTCGTCACGCAGGCCACGGTATCCATCCGTGGAGCTCGAAGATGCCACCTTCGGTTCGGTGGCCTAGTCGACCTCCGGCTAGCTCGGCTCGCTCGGAGAGGCCGATGAGACCGAGTCCCGAGCCTCGCGAGGCCGCCGGAACCAGCCCCAGGGCGTTGCGCACGAAGACGTCGACCCCCTTGCCCGGACGTCCGGTGACCGAGATGGACACCAGCGTCCCCGGCGCGTGGTTGCCGGCGTTGGTCAGCCCTTCCTGGAGGATCCTGAACAGTGTCCGGCCCGCTTGGGTGGGCGGCTCGCCCCCGACCACGCCGTCGTGGAAGTCGATGCGCATCCCGGCCTCGCGCGCCGACTCGATGAGGAGCGGCACGTCGGAGTACGTCGGCTGCGGCGGGTCCATCAGCTGGCCGGTCTTGGCGTCTCGCAGCACGCCCAGCACGCCGCGCAGGTCGGTCAGCGCGGCGTTCGCCGTCTCCTGGATGCGCGCCGCACCTTCGCGCAGCTCGTCGGGGGAGAGGTCCTGGCGGAAGGACAGGGCCCCGGCGTGCATGGAGATCTGCGAGATGCGGTGGCCGAGGACGTCGTGCATCTCCTGCGCGATGCGCTGGCGCTCGGTGTCGCGCGCTCTCGACTCGCGCTCGTCGCGGTCGGCCTCGGCCCGCTCGAGCCGGTGGCTGAGCTCCCAGACGAGCTCGCGGCGCGAGCCGAGGTACATCCCCGAGGCGATCAGGATGCTCACGAGGGCGAGGTTGTAGAGGCCGACCTCCCACCAGACGATCTCGTTGTCGACCGGCTGCACGGTGTAGAGCAGGCTGCTGCCGACCAGGTTGACGACGAAGAGCAGGGCGATCTCAGGCGGTTTGCGGCGGGTGGCCAGCGACACCGACGCGAGCACGGCTGGCCCGGTCGCGGCGGCCGACACCCCGATGAGGAGGTTGGTGACGACGGCGACGGCGACCGGTCGACGACGCCGGAAGAAGACCAGGACGTAGCAGAACGCACCGACGCCGAGGTCGACCCCGAGGAGCCAGGCGCGATGGAGCTGGTCGCTGAAGAGCAGGCTCGACACGACGCCGCTGATCACGAGCATGGCGGCGTACCGCCAGGCGTGCTCACGCGTCGACAGCGGCGGTTGGTACTCCGCGGGGCTGGGCCGCTCCACGCCAGGACTGTAGTGGCGGGGAGCGGGCGGCCACCGGAGTTCCGCGCGGGTCCACCCAGCACAGGACTTAAGTCGGGGAGGTCCCTCCCGCGGTGCCCCCAGCCTCTCGGGCAGACTCGGCGTCGATGATCACCGTCGACCACCTCACCAAGTCCTACGGCGGGTTCCGGGCCGTCGATGACGTCAGCTTCGAGTGCAAGCCGGGCACTGTCACGGGGTTCCTGGGTCCCAACGGCGCCGGCAAGACGACCACCATGCGGGTCATGGTCGGTCTGACCGTGGCCACCAGCGGACGCGTCACGATCGGCAGGCACCCCTACTCCGACATCCCCAATCCCGGCCGCCACGTCGGCGTCCTGCTGGACGCGTCCGCCCAGCACGCCGGCCGGACCGGCCGCGAGATCCTCACCATCGGTGCCGAGACCATGGGGCTGCCGAGATCCCGCGTCGACGAGATGCTCGCGCTGGTGTCGCTCTCCGAGACCGAGGCGAAGCGCCGACTGCGCAACTACTCCCTCGGGATGAAGCAGCGCCTCGGCATCGCCCACGCGCTGCTCGGGGACCCGTCGGTGCTGATCCTCGACGAGCCGGCCAACGGCCTCGACCCGGCCGGCATCCGCTGGATGCGCGACCTGCTCAAGGGTTACGCCGACCGCGGTGGGACGGTGCTGCTGTCCAGCCACCTGCTCAACGAGGTCGAGCTGATCGCCGACGAGATGATCCTCATCGGGCGCGGCCGCATCGTCGCCCAGGGCACCAAGAAGTCGTTGCTCGCCGGCGCAGCGGGCGCCGCGTCGACGTATGTCGCCGGCACCGACCTCGACGCGCTCACCCGGCACCTCGCCGAGGCGGGCCTGGAGCCACAGCCGATGGGCGAGGGCCTGCAGGTGCAGGGCGAGCCGGTGTCGGTCGGCACGGTCGCGGCCCGCAACGCTCTCGTGCTGACCGAGCTGCGCGAGGTGCACGGGGGCCTCGAGGACCTCTTCTTCCAGCTCACCGAGGACACCCAGCGCGACGAGCTCGCACCCGACGGCCACGCCGTCACCCCCACGACGACCACCGGAGGTCCGGCATGAGCACCGCAGCATCCGCGCCCGCCTCTCTCGAGCTGACCGGGACCAGCCACGTGCCGATGGCCCGGCTGGCCAAGGTGGAGGTGCGCAAGGCCCTCGACACCCGCGCGGGCCGCTGGTTCGCCGGCTCCATCCTCGGTGTCGTGCTGGCCGTCCTGGTGATCTACTCCTTGGCTGCGCCTGACGACGCGAAGGACTTCCAGGACTACGTCGGGCTCGCGGGAGGCGTCCTCGGCTACTTCCTGCCGATCCTCGTCATCATGCTGGTCACCAGCGAGGCGAGCCAGCGCAACGGCCTGGTGACCTTCACGCTCGAGCCGCGGCGCAGCCGGGTGGTCGTCGCCAAGCTCCTGGCAGGACTGACCCTGGCCATCGCGGTGATGGTCCTCGGAGTCCTGATCGCGGTCGTCGGGACGCTCTTCGGGCAGGTGACGGGCGCTTCGCCGGACTGGGGACTGGACGCGCGGTTCGTGCTCTACGGCTACGTCCTCACGAACCTCAGCGCCGTCCTGATCGGCTTCGCCATCGCCACGCTGCTGATGAACACGCCGGCTGCGATCGTCGTCTACTTCGTGTACTCGCTGGTGCTGCCGATCGCCGTCGGGATCCTGAGCGAGCTCAGCGAGGGCTTCGGGGACGTGGCGCCCTGGATCGACTACAACACCGCCCAGACCCCCCTCTTCACCGGCGACTTCACGCCCACCGGGGAGGAGTGGGCGCAGATCGCGGTGACGGGCACGATCTGGCTGGTCATCCCGCTGACGCTGGGGATCCTCAGGCTGCTGCGCATCGAGTTCAAGTAGGCGCCGGGGTCGCCGTCCCCGGGCTTGCCTAGGATCGCTCGACATGACTCACGATCCCCTTGGGGCTTCCGCGCGTGCCGACGGCCGCGCCGACGACGAGCTCCGCCAGGTCCGCTTCACCCGTGGCTGGCTCGACCATGCCGCCGGGTCCGTGCTCGTCGAGTTCGGCCGCACGCGTGTGCTGTGTGCTGCCTCGGCGTCCGAGGGTGTGCCGCGCTGGCGCAAGGGCTCGGGCCTCGGCTGGGTCACGGCGGAGTACGCCATGCTCCCGGCTGCCACCAACACCCGCTCCGACCGCGAGTCGGTGAAGGGCCGCATCGGCGGTCGCACCCACGAGATCTCCCGGCTGATCGGGCGGTCGCTGCGGGCCGTGATCGACTACCGCGCGCTGGGGGAGAACACCATCCAGCTCGACTGCGACGTGCTCCAGGCCGACGGTGGCACCCGCACCGCGGCGATCACCGGCGCCTACGTCGCGCTCGCCGACGCGGTGGCAGCCCTGCGGGCCACCGGCGCGCTGACGGGCGAGCCGCTCACCGGGTCCGTGGCGGCCGTGTCGGTCGGCATCATCGACGGCGTGCCGCGGCTCGACCTGCCCTACGAGGAGGACGTGCGCGCCGAGACCGACATGAACGTCGTGATGACGGGGGCGGGCTCGTTCGTCGAGGTGCAGGGCACGGCCGAGGGTGCGCCGTTCGACCGCCGCGAGCTCGACGCCCTGCTCGGGCTCGCCGAGAAGGGCTGCCAGGACCTGACCCGTCTCCAGCAGGAGGCTCTCGCTGGTGAGTGACCGGATCGTCTTCCTCGCCTCCCGCAACGCCAAGAAGCTCGGCGAGATGCAGCGCATCCTGGCCGAGGTCGCGTCCGGCGTCGTCGTGGTCGGGCTGGACGAGGTGGCGGCGTACGACGAGCCGGTCGAGGACCAGCCCGGCTTCGAGGGCAACGCGCTGCTCAAGGCCAGGGCCGGCCTGACCGCCACCGGGTTGCCGACCCTCGCCGACGACAGCGGGCTGTGCGTCGACGCGCTCAACGGCATGCCCGGCGTGCTCTCGGCCCGTTGGGCAGGACCACCCAAGAGCGACGCCCGCAACAACGAGCTGCTCCTCGCCCAGCTGGCCGACGTGCCCGACGAGCGGCGGACCGCCCACTTCACGTGCGCGGTGGCGTACTGCCACCCCGACGGCACCACCCACGTGGTGCACGGCCACATGCCCGGGCGAGTGGCTCGTGAGCCCCGGGGGTCGGGGGGGTTCGGCTACGACGTGCTCTTCGTCGCCGACGAGCTCGCCGAGGTCGACGGGCGCGAGGTCACCACCGCCGAGCTGGACGCGGCCGACAAGGACCGGATCTCGCACCGCGGCAAGGCGCTGGCCGAGATCGCCCCCCTGGTGGCGGCTTCGTTCGGCTCCTGAAGGTCGAGCTCCGTGCTGATCAGGCGGGCACCGGGTCACGCGTGCGCAGCCGCCTGGACGCGTACGCGCCCCAGGTGGCCGCGAGGGGGGAACATGAACAAGACCTTGACCACTCGACCAGCGGCATCGACACGTCGTCGCTGCGGTCGTAGTAGACGATCGCGACCCCGGTGGGTGCGCCCGGCGAGAGTCGAACTCGCACTGGCCAGGACCTAAACCTGGTGCCTCTGCCTGTTGGGCTACGGGCGCAAGGTCTCGACTTCGCTCGACCACCGGTGGTCGAGCAGCGATCGCGGCGAGCGACCAGTCGAGACCACAGGGCAGCCTAGGTGTCGAGGCCGAGGTCCTTGCGGAGCTTGGCGACGTGGCCGCTGGCCTTCACGTTGTACGCCGCGTGCGTGACCGTGCCGTCCTCACCGACGACGACGGTGGAGCGGATCACTCCCTCGTAGGTCTTGCCGTAGTTCTTCTTCTCGCCCCAGGCGCCGTAGGCGTCGAGGGCCTTCCGGTCCGGGTCGGAGAGCAGCGTGATCGTGAGGTGGTCCTTCTCGCGGAACTTCGCGAGCTTGGCGGGGGAGTCGGGGGAGATGCCCAGCACCTCGTAGCCCCGCGCCTTGAGCGAGTCGAGGGAGTCGGAGAAGTCGCAGGCCTGCGTCGTGCAGCCTGGCGTCATCGCGGCCGGGTAGAAGTACACGATCACCTTCTTGCCCCGCAAGTCGGACAGCGTGACCTCGCCGCCCTGGTCGTCGGGGAGGGTGAAGTCGGGCGCGGCGTCACCGACGGTGAGGCGGCCCTGGTGTGCGGACGCGGTGGGGGTCTGGCTCACGGAAGAAGGCTCCAATCCGAACGGCTCGCTGTTGCGAACGACTTGCAACTAACTAAGGTGGTGACCGTGCACGTTCCCGACGGCTTCCTAGATGCTCCCACTTCGCTCGCGACAGGTGCAGTGGCGGTCGCGGGAGTGGCGATCGCCCTGCGCGGAGCACGCCGTGAGCTCGACGACCGCACCGCTCCTGTCGCCGGGCTGGTGGCGACCTTCGTCTTCGCCGGCCAGATGATGAACTTCCCGGTCGGTGCAGGCACGAGCGGACACCTCCTCGGCGGTGCGCTCGCAGCGGTGCTCGCCGGTCCCTACACCGCGGTGCTTTGCATCAGCGTCGTGCTCCTGGTCCAGGCGCTCTTCATCGCCGACGGCGGGATCACCGCGCTCGGCACCAACGTCACGCTGATGGCGCTGGTCGGCGTCGGCGTCGGCTGGCTGGTCTTCAAGGTCGCGCGCGCCGTGCTCCCGAAGCGTCCGGCGTCGGTCCCGTTCGCCGCCGCGGTCGGTGCCTTCGTGTCGGTCCCTGCCGCGGCCGCGACCTTCACGCTCCTCTTCGCCGTCGGCGGGGTCGCGCCCGTCGAGACCGGCAAGGTGCTCACGGCGATGCTGGGATGGCACACGCTGATCGGCGTGGGGGAGGCGATCGTCACTGCCCTCGTCGTCGGGAGCGTCGTGGCCGTGCGGCCGGACCTCGTCCACGGGGCGCGCCCCCTCCTCTCCACGCGGACCCTCGAGATCCGGAGTCCGCTGGCCGGCAAGGAGGCGACCCGATGAGCACGCGTCGCTTCGTCGCCGTGGGTCTCCTGGTTGCCCTCCTCGTGGCCGGGGTGGCCAGCTTCTACGCCAGCAGCCACCCCGACGGCCTCGAGCACGTCGCCGAGCAGACCGGCTTCCTCGACTCCGCCGACGACTCCCCGGCAGCCGACAGCCCCCTCGCGGACTACCAGACGAGGGGCGTCGGCGACGACCGCATCTCCGGAGGACTGGCCGGCGTGATCGGCTGCCTCCTCACGCTCGGCGTGTCCGGAGGGCTCTTCCTGGTGCTCCGGCGTCGCGGTACGCCCGCCGACCCAGACCAGGTCGACAGCCGTCCCGTCGACAGCCAGGTCTGAGCCCCCGATGGGTGCCGGGCACGGTCACAAGCTCCACTTCCACGGTCACAGCGCGGTGCATCGCGCGCCGGCGCACCTCAAGATCCTCGCGCTGGTCGGTTTCATGCTGCTGGTGGTCGCGACCCCGCGTGAGTGGTGGCCGGCGTTCGCGGCGTACGCCGTCGTCGTGCTGGGCGTGATCGCGACGTCCGGGGTGCCGTTCGGCTACGTCGCCAAGCGCATGGTCGTCGAGGTGCCGTTCGTCGTCTTCGCCGTCCTGATGCCCTTCGTGGCCACCGGTCCCCGCGTCGAGGTGCTGGGCGTGTCGGTCTCGGAGCCCGGCCTCTGGGGCGCCTACGCCCTGCTGGCCAAGGGCACGATCGGCGTGATGAGCTCGCTGACCCTGGCGGCCACCACCGAGCCGCAGGAGCTGCTGCGCGGGCTCGAGCGGCTGCGGATGCCCGCGCTGATCGTGCAGATCATGGGCTTCATGGTCCGCTACCTCGACGTGGTGACCGGCGAGATGGGGCGGATGCTCGTCGCCATGAGGTCCCGCGGCTGCGATCCCCGCTCGCCCCGGCACTGGCCTGCGCTGGCGCGCTCGCTCGGCGCCCTCTTCGTGAGGTCCTACGAGCGCGGTGAACGGGTGCACCTGGCGATGCTGTCGCGCGGGTACGACGGCCGGATGCCGAAGGTGGACGCGCGGTGACTCCGGTGTTGGACGTGCAAGGTCTCGCCTACGCCTACCCCGACGGCCACCAGGCGCTCTTCGGTGTCGACCTCCACGTGCACCAGGGGGAGCGGGTCGCGCTCCTCGGCCCCAACGGCGCCGGCAAGACCACGCTCGTGCTGCACCTCAACGGCATCCTCACCGCGGGCGCCGGCTCGGTCTCGGTGAGCGGGCTCCCCGTGGGCAAGGAGCACCTCCGCGAGATCCGCCGACGCGTCGGCGTCGTCTTCCAGGACCCCGACGACCAGCTCTTCCTCGGGTCGGTCCGCCAGGACGTCGCGTTCGGGCCGGCCAACCTCGGGGTGCGCGGTGCCGAGCTCGACGCGCGGGTGATGACCGCCCTCGACCAGGTCGGGATGGCCGACTACGCCGACCGGCCGCCGCACCACCTCTCCTTCGGGCAGCGCCGCCGGGTCGCGGTCGCGACCGTGCTGGCGATGCAGCCCGAGGTCCTCGTCCTCGACGAGCCGTCGTCCAACCTCGACCCTGCCTCGCGCCGCGAGCTGGCCGACATCCTGCGCTCGCTGGACGTGACGGTGCTGATGGTCACCCACGACCTGCCCTACGCGCTCGAGCTGTGCCCGAGGTCGGTGGTGCTCAGCGACGGCGTCGTGGTGGCCGACGGGGCGACGTACGACGTCCTCACCGACGACACCCTGATGGCCGCGCACCGACTGGAGCTGCCGTTCGGCTTCGACCCGCGAACCGTCGTCCGGACGCCCCATTGATAGCCTGCCGGACGTGAGCGAGCTGTCGTCCCTCGAGCGTGAGATCGAAGAGACCAGGGAGCGGCTGGCGGGCACCATCGACGAGCTGGTCTTCCGGGCGAGTCCCAAGACCATCGTCTCCCGCGAGGTGGCCTCCGTGCGCGCGTTCTTCATCGCGCCGGACGGCACGCCGCGCACCGACAACATCCTCAAGGTCACCGGTGTCGTCGTCGGTGTGGTCGCGGTGATGGTCGGCGTGCGCCGGCTGACCCGCTGACCGGGGTTCCGATGGCCGACAAGTCGTCCCTCCAGCCCGGTCGGTCGAAGGCCGGAGCCAAGCTGCCGATCGAGATGCTCCACGACCGGGTCCTCGTCGAGCTCGACCGCGACGCCGGGGAGCGTCGCTCGGCCGGTGGCATCGTGATCCCGGCGACCGCGGCGATGGGCGCGCGCCGGCTGGCGTGGTCGCACGTGGTGGCGGTCGGGCCGAGCGCCCGCTTCGTCGAGACCGGTGACACCGTGCTGTTCGACCCCGAGGACAAGGCCGAGGTCGAGGTCCATGGCGAGGTCTACGTCGTCATGCGCGAGCGCGACGTGCACGCCGTCGCCGCCGACCGGCTCGGGGACTCCGCGACCGGGCTCTACCTCTAGGCGCTCGCGATGAGGGGTGAGGTCAGGCGGAAGGGTTTCTGGCACGAGCCGGACGCCCTGCCGACGTCCAAGGCGATCGCTCTGCAGACGTGGGCGCCGGTGACGATCGAGGTGCTGCTCGAGCGCGAGGGCCGCAAGATCACCGCGACAGACCTGGCGACCGAGGTGCAGTCGCGCAGCGGGGTCAGCACCAGCCACCCGCCGACCAGCTGGGTGCCTGACCTGCTGGTGGTGGTCGACCACCTGCGGACCCTCGAGGGCGAGCCGTCGCTGAGCGGTCTGGTCGGGGCCCCGCCCCCGCCGCCGCGCGCGACCCGGTCCTCCGGCGGCGGCCGCGCCGCCTCGCCGCGCGTCTCGGCGCCGCGCGCGCCGGCCAAGTCCGACCGGCCCGTCTCGACCTGCCCCCGCTGCTTCATGGCACTGCCGGCGACGGGCATCTGCGACACCTGCGACTGAGCTGACCACCAGGGGAGCGACCATGCGCATCACCGTCCTCGGCACCGGCATCGTCGGGCGCACCCTCGCCGGCCGCCTCGACCAGCTGGGCCACGAGGTCACGATCGGGACGAGGGACCCCGAGCGCACCCGCGCCGGCGAGGACTTCGCGTCGTGGTCGGCGGACGTGCCGTCCGTCGGGCTCGAGGCGTTCGGCGACGTGCCCGAGTCCGCTCTGTTCCTCAACGCCACCAACGGCGCCGGCAGCCTCGAGGCGCTCGCCGCCGTCGGCGACGACAGGCTCGACGGCCGGGTGCTGGTCGACGTCTCCAACCCGCTCGACTTCTCCGAGGGCTTCCCGCCCCGGTTGCTCGTCGTCGACACCGACTCGATGGCCGAGCAGATCCAGCGCGCCCACCCCGGAGCTCGCGTGGTCAAGACGCTCAACACCATGAACGCGTCGGTGATGGCCGACCCGGGTCGCCTCCCCGAGCCGACCACCGTGTTCGTGTCGGGCGACGACACCGACGCCAAGGCGACGGTGAGCGAGCTGCTGACCTCCCTCGGCCACACCGACGTCCTGGACCTGGGCGCCCTCGAGACCGCCCGCGGGGCCGAGATGTACGTCGCGCTCTGGATCCGCACCTGGCAGTCGCTGGGCACCCTCGACTTCAACCTCAAGATCGTGCGCTGATCTCGAGCAGGGCCTCCTGAGACGATTGTCTGGCGCCTCCTACTTAAGTATCATCTGGAGTGCTGTCGCGCGCGGTCACCACTGCGCAGGGGGTGCTCAAACGTTTGACAGCCGCCCCGACGTCAAGGGCCCGAGACCTTGGCGTCGGGGCTTTTCCCATTTCGGGGGTGGGTGAGCGCGGCGTGACGGTTAACAACCATTAACCTCCCGGGTTACCATCAGGGCATGACGTTCGAGCTGTCCCGTGAGCACGAGGAGTTTCGCCGGTCCGTCCGCGAGTTCGCGGAGGCCGAGATCGCGCCGTACGCCGCGCAGTGGGACCGCGACCACCACTTCCCGGTCGACGTGGTGCAGAAGATGGGCAAGCTCGGCCTGATGGGGCTGACCGCGCCGGAGGAGTACGGCGGCGCCGGGCTCAGCGGCGAGGACGGCGGCTTCACCAGCCTGTGCCTGGCGATCGAGGAGATCGGCCGGGTCGACCAGTCGATGGGGATCACGCTCGAGGCCGCCGTCGGCCTCGGCATCAACCCCGTGCTGACCTACGGCACCGCCGCCCAGAAGGAACGCTGGCTGCCCGACCTGGTGACCGGGCAGGCGCTGGCGGGCTTCGGTCTGACCGAGCCGGGCGCGGGCTCCGACGCCGGGGCCACGCGCACCAAGGCCGACCTCGTCGACGGCCACTGGGTGGTCAACGGCGCCAAGCAGTTCATCACCAACTCCGGCTCCGAGATCACCTCGCTCAACACGGTGACCGCGCGCACGGGTGCCCGCGACGACGGCCGCCCCGAGATCTCGACGATCATCGTGCCGACCGACACGCCCGGCTTCACCGCCGAGCCGGCGTACGACAAGCTCGGCTGGCACGCCTCCGACACCCACCCGCTGACCTACGTCGACGCACGCGTGCCCGAGGACCACCTGCTGGGCGAGCGGGGTCGCGGCTACGCGCAGTTCCTCGCCATCCTCGACGACGGCCGGGTCGCGATCGCCGCGCTGGCGGTCGGCTGCCTCCAGGCGATGCTCGACGCGTCGGTGGCGTACGCCGGCGAGCGGCAGACCTACGGTGGCCCGATCGGCCGCAAGCAGGGCGTGGCCTTCCAGGTCGCCGACCTCCAGGTGATGCTCGACGCCGCCCGGCTGCTGACCTACAAGGCCGCGGCGATGCGCGACGCGATGGAGGCCGGCTCGACCTCGGTGTCGGTCCAGGCGTTCAAGCAGGCGGCGTCGATCGCCAAGCTCTACTCCACGGAGTCGGCCGTCACGGCCACCCGGATCGCCACCCAGGTCTTCGGCGGCTACGGCTTCATGGAGGAGTACCCCGTCACCCGCTTCTACCGCGACGCCAAGGTCCTCGAGATCGGCGAGGGCACCTCCGAGGTCCAGCGGATGCTCATCGCCCGCGGGCTCGGCCTGCCGGTCGAGTAGGGCCGCGTCACCCGCCACCTTCGGCGCGCCCCGGGACGACCTGGCGGGAAGTTCCGACGCGCTGACGGGGTTCTGCTCCCCATGACGGTTAGCCTTGCGCGCGTGGGAGAGAGGTGGCACCGCTTCGCCGCGGAGGTCGGACGGTTCCTGGCCGTCGGCTTCGTGGCGACCGTGGTCGCCCTGATCCTCTTCAACCTGCTGGTCCACGGCTTCAACACCGGCAGCTTCGCCCCGCTCAACGGGCAGCCCGAGCTCGCCTACCTGATCGCCAACGGCGTGGGCATGGTGATCAGCTATCACTACACCAAGGTGTGGGCCTTCCAGCACCGCGAGACGCGGATGGCCGACGGCGGGGTGGCGGCGTACGTCGGCATCAACCTGATGACGATGCTGATCCCGATCACCTGCCTGTGGATCAGCCGCAACGTGATGGGTCTCGACGATCCGGTGTCCGACAACCTCTCGGCCAACGTCATCGGCCTCGGGCTCGCCAACGCGGCGAGGTTCTTCCTGTTCCGAGGGCTGGTGTTCAGGCGGCCGATCGGCGAGGAGCCGCTCGTCACGTGGCGCCGCACCCGCGAGAAAGACCCGACGATCTAGCCCGGCGGCCGCCGTCAGAGGTGATCGGGCACGATCAGCGCGTCCGGGTCCGCCCGTGGCGGCACCTGCGACAGCGCGAGCTGCACCAGCGCCACTCGCGCCTTGAGCAGCACCTTGGCGCGCAGGCCGCTCGTGTCCGCGCCGGTCTGCTCGATCGCGGCCACCACCTGCTCGTCGGTGTACGTCGGACGGCTGCCGATCGGCACCTCGACGTCAGGGAGCGCGACGAGGACGGCCAGCAGCTGGTCGCCCAGCCCGTCCAGGAGCTGGAACCGCTGGAACCGGGTCAACGCCAGCCACGCCTCGTCCGGGGTGCGGCGGCCCTTGCGCACGTCCTTGTCCTGCGCCGCGAGGACGCTCTTCGCGGCGCCCTCGAGCGCGGCGGTCAGCTCCCGTTCGGTGAATCTCATGCTCCGGCCTCCCACAGGTCCGTCCACGTGTGCCCGAGCTCGGCGAGCAGGTCGCGCAGCAACGGCAGGCTCAGGCCGACGACGTTGTGGTGGTCGCCCTCGATGCGGGCCACGAACGCGCCCCCGAGTCCGTCGACGGTGAAGGCGCCCGCCACCTGGAGGGGCTCGCCGGTGGCGACGTACGCCGCGATCTCGTCGTCGCTCACGTCGGCGAAGTGCACGGTCGTGGACGCCGTCGCGGCGGCGACGCGGCCGGTCGTCACCTCGCGCAGGCAGTGCCCGGTGTGCAGCACCCCGCTGGTGCCCCGCATCTCGCGCCAGCGGACGGTCGCCTCGTCGGCGTCCCCGGGCTTGCCGAGCGCCCGCCCGTCGTGCTCGAGCACCGAGTCGCACCCGAGCACCAGCGCGGCACCGTCGGGGAGGGGGCCCTCGGCCACGGCGGCGCACTTCAGCTCGGCCAGCTGCAGGGCCAGCTCGGCCGGCGGCAAGCCGTCGAGCTGCGACTCGTCGACCCCCGACACGATCACCTCAGGCTCGACTCCTGCCTGCCGCAGCGTCTTGAGGCGGGCGGGGGAGGCGGACGCGAGGACGAGCTGCACGCGCCAGACGCTACCGACACCGCCGACTCAGGCGAACGCCGACGGGAGCACGTCGCGGTAGCACCGCAGGTCACCGGCCGACGTGGCAGCCACCATCGCGCGGGCGATCGCCCGCGTGACGACGTCGGCCGCGGCGCCCAGCAGGGCGTGGAGGACCAGCAGGTCGGGCTCGGGGCGGGTGCCGGTCGCCAGCGCGAAGACGGTGTCGCCGTCGAGCATGGTGTGCACCGGGTTGATCGCCCGCGCGATCCCGTCGTGGCCGAGCCCGGCCACCTTCGCGCACTGCGCCTTGGTGAGCGTCGCGTCGGTGGCGACGACGGCCAGGGTGGTCGCCTGACCAGGCGGGGGGAGGGCCGATGCGGCCGCGACCTCGGCGTACGCCGCCAGGTCGGCCGGGTCCGGGGCCCGCATGGGCGGCAGGTCGCCCGGCACGCAGTGCCGCGCCGCCCACAGCTCACCGGTGGCCGGGTCGAAGGGTGAGCCGACCGCGTTGACCACCACGATGGCACCGACCGTCGTGCCGTCGCCCAGGACCGTCGAGGCCGTGCCCACACCGCCCTTGAGACCGCCCGCCTTGGCGCCCGTGCCGGCGCCGACGCTGCCTTCGGCCACCTCGGTGGTGGCCGCGGCGTACGCCTCGGCGCCGTGGGCGGCGTCAGGGGCATGGCCGAACACCCCGCCGCGGCCGAGGTCGAAGACGACCGCGGCCGGCACGATCGGCACCACCTCGCCGGGTCGTGGCGGCACCCCGACAGGGAAGCCGACGCCGTCGGCGAGCAGCGCCCTGGCCACACCGTCAGCGGCCGCGAGACCGAGCGCCGACCCGCCCGTGAGCACGACGGCGTGCACCCGGTCGACCAGGTTGCGCGGGTCGAGGAGGTCGGTCTCGCGGGTGCCGGGACCGCCGCCCCGGACGTCGACGCCGGCGACGGCGCCCTCCGGCGGCGGCAGCACCACGGTGACGCCGGTCAGCCAGCCGTCGCCGACCCGCTGCACCTGGCCGACCCGGATGCCGCTGACGTCCGTGATCGACCCGCTCACGTGACCAGGACTTCCTCGACCTGCGCGAACCGCGGCCGCTCGTGGTCGCCGTTCTCCACCTCACCCGTGCCCCACCACATCCGCAGGCCCTCGCCCGGTCGCACCTCGAGGGTGGCGATGTTGTTGTCGAACCACGGCCCCTCGAGGAGCCGCCAGCTGACCGGGGCGTTCGGCACCTTCGCCGAGGCGGCCACGACGTGCCCGATCGGCCCGGCGACGCCGTAGGACAGCGCGGCCGTCGCGAACCGCACCGCACGCGGCAGCGGGTTGCGGATCGGCGAGCAGACGGCCTGGATGAAGCGGCCGTGGATGGGCTCGCCCTCCTTCGGCCGGGCCTCGGACACATAGCTGTGGTGCACGTCGCCGCCGAGGAAGGTGACCGTGCGGGGCGTGGGCCCGCGCTTGCCGCGCAGCACCTCGAGGACGATGTCGCAGACCTGCTGGAAGCCCTTCTGGAAGGCGGCCCAGTGCTCGAGGTCGACGTGCTGGCGCAGCGCCTCACCGGCCTTGGCGCCGAGCCCCTTGCCCCAGCCGCCGCTGGCCAGCGCCTCGCTGAACGCCTCGACGTAGTGCAGTCCCGGCGAGAGCAGGAACGGCAGCGAGGAGCCGACCAGCACGTGCTCGAAGCCACCCGTCATCCGCTCGTCGAACCACGCCATCTCGTCGTCGTCGAGCATCGCCCGGCGCTCAGGGTCGAGCACCCGCGCGGCCCTCGAGTCGACGACCAGGAGCCGGGCCTGTTCGCCGAAGTCCCGGCAATAGCTCCACCGGTACGTCGTCGGCTCCTGGTCGGCCTTCTCGGCCAGCGCACGCAGCAGGTCGGTGGCGTCGTACTCCTCGCCGTCGCCGACCTCCTTGGCGTGGCCCAGGATCTGCTGCCACGGCTCGTCCTCCTCACGTTCGGCCGGGGTGAGGTTGCCGAGGTGCTGGTAGACCCAGTACGACGCCAGGCCGGTGACGATGCGCTCGTGCCACCACTCGGTGGCCTCCATCTCGCGCTTCCAGCTCAGCGAGGTGTTCCAGTCGTCACGGATGTCGTGGTCGTCGAAGATCATCGCGCTGGGCACCGTCGACAGCAGCCACCTGTTGGCGGGGTCGGTCCAGGCGATCCGGTAGAGCTCGGCGTACTCCTGGTAGTCCTTGAGCTCCTCGCCGGGCGGCTCCTCGATGTCGCGCCGCGCCTCGATGAACTGCCGCATCTCCTCGGTGGTCTCGTCGGCGTACACCTGGTCGCCGAGGAAGAGCACCATGTCGGGCCACCGGACCTCGCCGCCGGGATCGGGGTCGTCCGGGTGGCTGCCGTCGGTGATGCCGGCCATGCGCAGCGCATAAGCACGGAGGGCGTCGACGCCGTGCTTGCGGTTGCCCGCCTCGTCGTGCGAGACCGACGTCCGGCAGGACCCGAAGGCGAGCCGCAGCGGCTTGCCGTGGTCGAGGGTCGGGATCAGCGACGGCGGGTAGGGCGAGTCCTCCAGCGGCCAGACCTGCAAGCCGTCGATCGTCACCGTGTAGGGGTACTTCTGACCGGGCGCCAGCCCCTCCAGCCAGACGAGCGCGTAGTGGTGGCCGTGCACCGAGAAGGTGGGCGCCTCGGCGCGGTGCCCGCTCGCGTCCACGGTGACCCGGCCCGCCGAGGCGGTCTCGACCCAGATCGTCGCGGTGGTCTCGTCGACGTGGCGCAGGAGCGGGCCGAGCACGAGGCGCTGATCCGGCTCGGGGTCGAGGTCGGCGAGGAGGTCGGTCACATGCCTCACCCGACCACGTGTCGCGCGCGCGGACAAGCCACCCTGCGGGTGGGGGCGACGACCTCCGGGGTGCAGGAGGCGGTGCCCAGGTGCTGGTGACCGGCATGCGGCACCGCACTCCCGTCGGCAAGATGATCCTGGGTAGCGTCGCCCAGCAGGTGCTGCTCGCTGCTCCGCGTCCTGCGCTGGCGGTGAAACCGAAGTAGGTCCTGGGAGGTGGCCACGTGTCGACAGCCGACGCTCTCGTGGTCGCCTTGGTGGTCGGCACGCGCTTTGTCGCGCCGATGTTCATCCTGCGGTTCCCGCTGCCCGCGATCCTCGTCTGCCTGGACTGCCCGAGCAGGACTCGTTCCTGCTCGTGGTGATGCTGTCGTTGATGGCCACGATGTTCGACCGCGGTCGCGACACGCGGCCCCCGGTCGACCCCCCCGCGCACCCCTTCCGTGAGGCGCGGTCGCAGTGGGCCGAGCGGCGGGTGGGTACGTCGAGCGCATGACCGACGAGGTGACCTGGATCGGGCACGCCGCCACGCTGGTGGAGATCGACGGGGTGCGCGTGCTGGCCGACCCCCTGCTGACGCGCCGGATCGGCCACCTGCGCCGCCGCGGACCGCTCCCGGACGCCGGCGTACGCCGCTGCGACCTGGTGGTGGTCTCGCACGCGCACAACGACCACCTGCACCGCCGTTCGCTGCGCCGGGTGGCGGCTGCGTCGCCGGGCGTCCCCGTCGTGGTGCCGCGCGGGGCGGCGGCGTACGTGCTCGGACTCGGCCTCGGCGTCGTGATCGAGGTGTCGCCGGGTGACGACGTCGAGGTCGCCGGGGTCAGGCTGCACGTCACCGACGCGCTCCACCACGGCGGACGGGGACGTCGCGACCGGGGCAGCACCGAGACGGTCGGGTACGTCGTCGAGCGGGCCGGCCGGCGCTGCTACCTCGCCGGCGACACCGACCTCTTCGAGGCGATGTCCGCGCTCGGCCCGATCGACCTCGCCTGCATCCCGATCTTCGGTTGGTGGAAGAAGCTGGGTCCCGGTCACCTCGACCCGGAGAGCGCTGCCGAGGCGGTCGCCCGCGTGGACCCGCAGCGGGTGCTGCCGATCCACTGGGGCACGTACGCCCCCGAGGACCTCGGCCTGGTGACGGGGTGGCTCGCCGAGCCGGGTGCCCGCTTCGCCCGCGCCCTGACCGAGCGAGGTCTCGGCGACCGCCTGCTCAGGCTCGAGCCGGGGCAGACGGCGCCCTGGTGACGCGAGTCGGCGGGTCAGCGGGGGAGGCCGCTGAGTCGCCAACCCTCGGGCCCGGGCCGGTGGGTACGCCGGACCAGGCGGGCGGGCCTGTTCCAAGCCGGGGCCGGCTTCGGCGGGAGCGGCGTGGAACCCGACCCGAGCGCGGCGAAGACCGCCACGATCGCGGCGATCTCCTCCGGCGTCGCGTCGGGCGTGAGGATCCTGAGGACGGGCTGGTCCGCGGTCGGATCGTTCTGGCCCGCGCTCACAGGGGGATGTTCCCGTGCTTCTTGGGCGGCAACGTCTCGCGCTTGGTGCGCAGCAGCCGCAGCGCGCGGACGACCTCGATGCGGGTCTCGTGGGGGGTGATGACCGCGTCGACGTAGCCGCGCTCGGCGGCGATGTAGGGGTTGGCGAGGGTGTCCTCGTAGTAGGCGGTGAACTCGGCGCGGGCGGCGGCCGGGTCCTCGGCGGCCGCGAGCTCCTTGCGGTAGAGGATGTTCACCGCGCCCTGGGCGCCCATCACGGCGATCTGCGCGCTCGGCCAGGCGAGGTTGATGTCGGCGCCGAGGTGCTTGGAGCCCATGACGTCGTACGCACCGCCGTAGGCCTTGCGGGTGATGACGGTGACCAGGGGGACGGTGGCCTCGGCGTAGGCGTAGATCAGCTTGGCGCCGCGGCGGATGATGCCGTCCCACTCCTGGTCGGTGCCGGGCAGGAAGCCTGGCACGTCCACGAAGGTCAGCACCGGGATGTTGAAGGCGTCGCAGAAGCGGACGAAGCGAGCAGCCTTCTCCGACGCGTCGATGTCGAGGGTGCCGGCCAGCTGCGAGGGCTGGTTGGCCACGACGCCGACCGGATGGCCCTCGACGCGGCCGAAGCCGACCAGGATGTTGGGCGCGAAGAGCGCCTGGACCTCGAGGAACTCTTCGTCGTCCACGACCGCCTGGATGACCTCGTGCATGTCGTAGGGCTGGTTGGGGCTGTCGGGGACCAGCGTGTCGAGCGTCCGGTCGAGGTCGGTGACGTCAGGGTCGGCGACCTCGTCGTACACCGACGCGGGATCGAGGTTGTTCTGGGGCAGGTAGGACAGCAGCGCCTTGACGTACTCGATCGCGTCGTCCTCGTCGGTGCCGAGGTAGTGGGCGTTGCCCGACTTGGTGTTGTGGGTGCGGGCGCCGCCGAGCTCCTCCATCGAGACGTCCTCGCCGGTGACGGTCTTGATCACGTCGGGACCGGTGATGAACATGTTGGAGGTCTTGTCGACCATGATCGTGAAGTCGGTGACGGCGGGGGAGTAGACGTGGCCGCCCGCGCAGGAGCCCATGATCATCGAGATCTGCGGGATGACCCCCGAGGCGTGCACGTTGCGGCGGAAGATCTCGCCGTAGAGGCCGAGCGAGACCACGCCCTCCTGGATCCGCGCGCCGGCGCCCTCGTTGATGCCGATGATCGGGCAGCCGGTCTTCATCGCCAGGTCCATGACCTTGGTGATCTTCTCGCCGTACACCTCACCGAGCGATCCGCCGAACACGGTGAAGTCCTGGGAGAACACGCACACCTGGCGGCCGTCGATGGTGCCGTAGCCGGTCACCACGCCGTCGCCGTAAGGCCGGTTCTTCTCGAGCCCGAAGGTCACCGCGCGGTGCCGGGCCAGCTCGTCCAGCTCGACGAAGGAGCCCTCGTCGAAGAGCAGCGCGATCCGCTCCCGGGCGGTCTTGCGGCCCTTGGCGTGCTGCTTCTCGATCGCCTTCGCCGACCCCGCGTGCACGGCCTCGTCGAGCCGCCGCTCCAGGTCGGCCAGCTTGCCGGCCGTGGTGTGGATGTCGATGCCGGAGTCTTCGGTGGGCAGGTCTGTTCCTTCACCTGGCTTGGGTGCAGCCTCAGCGGTCATAGTGCGCCAATCTAGTCCCGTGAGCAGAGACCTCCCCGATCGCCCGCCCCTCGACGTCGAGAGACTCCGCGCCCGGCTCGCAGGGTCGTACGACGTGGAGGTGGTCGACGCCGCACCGTCCACCAACGCGCTGGTGGCCGAGCGGGCGCGGGGTGGCGCGGCCGAGGGACTGGTGGTCGTCGCGGAGCACCAGACGGCCGGCCGTGGCCGCCTGGACCGCACCTGGACGACGCCCGACCGCTCGGCCCTGACCTTCTCGGTGCTGCTGCGACCCGACGTCCCGGCGGAGTCCTGGCCGTGGCTGCCGCTGCTGACGGGCGTGGCCGTGGTCAGGTCGCTGCGTGACTCGGGCGCGACGACGGCGCAGCTGAAGTGGCCCAACGACGTGCTGCTCAGCACCCGCAAGACCGCCGGTCTGCTGGTCGAGCGCGTCGACACGCCTGGCGGCCCGGCTGCCGTGGTCGGCATCGGTCTCAACGTCTCGCTGACCGCCGCCGAGCTGCCGGTCGAGTCGGCGACGTCGCTGTGGCACGAAGGCACCACCGTCGACCGCACCGACCAGCTGGCCGGCGTCCTCTCCCGCCTGTGGGAGGAGTACGACGCGTGGCGCGCCGCCGACGGCGACGCGGACCGCTCCGGGCTCGCTGCGGCGTACGCCGGGCTCTGCAGCACGCTGGGGCGCGACGTGCGCGTCGACCTGCCGACCGGCGAGGTGCTCGTCGGCGAGGCGGTGCGGATCGCGGCGGGGGGCGGCCTGGTCGTGCGCACCGGCACGGGCGAGACGACGGTCGGCGCAGGCGATGTCGTTCACGTCCGGCCCGGCGGGTGACACAATCCCCGCGTGGCCTTTCCGGAGAAGCTGCTCAACCAGGGCGAGCACGTCATCGTCTCGACGCGCACCCACCCCAAGGCACTGATCTTTCCGACGCTGATCGCCATCGTGACCGTGGTGGTCGCGATCGTGATCAGCTCGCTGGCCAGCGGCACCGCGATCATCCAGTGGGTGGTGTGGATCCTGGCCGTCGTGGTGCTGTTCTGGTTCTTCGTGCGCCCGCTGGTCGCGTGGATCACGACGACCTACACCTTCACCAACCGGCGCTTCGTCAAGCGCAGCGGCTTCATCGCCAAGGAGGGGCGGGTGATCCCGCTCAACCGGATCAGCGGCGTCGACTTCGAGATCGGGGTCATCGACCGCATCTTCGGCTGCGGCACGCTGGTGGTGTCCGACGCCAGCCAGGACGGCCGGGTCCTCCTCAACGACATCCCCAAGGTCGAGCAGGTGCAGACGCGCGTCGCCGACGAGCTGCACCACTTGACCGGTGGCGACTCTCCCGACCGGCGGGAGTCCGAGCGTCGGGATGATGGCTCCTGACCCAGATGCCGCGCCCCCACCGGCTGGGCAGCCGGCCGAGGAGAAGACCGGCCCGGCGGCGTACACGCGCGAGGAGCTCGAGCACGCGATCCTCGGTGCCGACTTCCTGGAGACCACCGACGAGGTGACCGCCGGCTCGGGGCTGACCCTCGAGCAGGCGCGACGGCTCTGGCGCGCGCTGGGTTTCCCGGAGCGGGTCTTGGAGATGGGCTACTCCGCGGCCGATGTCGATGCGGTGGCCAAGGTCGGCGCCGTGGTGGACAGCGGCGCGATCGACTTCGACATGGCGGTCAACCTCACCCGGGCCGTCGGGCAGACCATGGCCCGGCTGGCCGACTGGGAGGTCGCCACGCTGATCAGCCGGGTGGAGCAGCTCGAGGCCTCGCCGGAGGCGACGGGGAGCCGCCTCGGGTCGGCGCTGCGGATCGTCGAGGAGGTCAACGGCCCGTTCGAGGGCCTGCTGACCTACGCCTGGCGCCGCCACCTCGCCGCCGCGGTCGCGCGCGTGGAGGCCATGGGGGCCAACGAGGAGGACCTGCACACCACTGCGGTGACCGTCGGGTTCGCCGACATCGTCGCCTTCACCGAGCTCTCCAACCGGCTCGACGAGGACCGGCTCGGCGACCTGATCGAGCTCTTCGAGTCCCGCTGCCACGACGTGGTCTCGGGTCTCGGGGGCCGGGTGATCAAGAGCATCGGCGACTCGGTGCTGTTCGTGAACGAGAGTGCCGAGCCGGCGATCGAGACAGCCGAGGGGATCATCAACGTGGTCGGCCGGGACGCCCGGATGCCGGACGTCCGCGTCGGCCTGGCGAGCGGCTCGGTGATCATGCGGCTGGGCGACGTGTTCGGCCCCCCGGTCAACCTGGCGTCACGGCTGACGGCCGTCGCGCGCCGCAACCGGGTGATCATCGACGACGCCACGGCCGCGCTGCTGTCACCGGAGCGCTTCGAGACCCGCCGCCTGACCGCTCGGCCGGTGCGTGGCTTCGGTCTCGTCGAGCCCGTCGCCGTACGCCGCGTCTGAGGCCCCGAAGGGGTCCCTCCGGCGGCGCACATGCCGCCTGACGTGCGACAACGCCGACTATGACGCCAATGTCTCGATGTCGAGGAACTGTCTGGACGAATGGGAAAACTTCTGCCAAAACCCCCTCGCGGGAGGGCTGGGATTCCTACCTTGGTCTCGTGCATTCCGTTCAAGACGTCCGCCTGGACCCGCTGACCCGCAAGGTGTGGCGCGGGGACAGCGAGATCGTGTTCTCGCGCAAGGAGTTCGACCTCCTCCATGCGCTCATCAGCCGCGCCGGCGAGATCGTCTCGCGCGACGCGCTGATGCGTGACGTCTGGGACACCACCTTCTGGACCTCGTCGAAGACGATCGACGTCCACCTGGGCTGGGTGCGCCGCAAGCTCGGTGACGACAGCCGCCGCCCGAGCCTGATCACCACGATCCGCGGCAAGGGCCTGCGTTTCGAGACCAGCACGCCGGCCGCGCCGGCCACGACCACCTTGGCGGCGGCCGCGCCCGCCGCGCCCGCCGCGCACGCCAACGGCCACAGCGCGGCCCACGGCGCGCGAGCCGGACACACCAAGAAGCACGCCTCCGCGATGACCACGAAGGTCGGCTGACACCAGCCCGGTCCGGGCCCTCGTCCGGGCGCGGCTAGCCTCGTCGCATGCCGTACGCCGCCGCCTCCGAGCGCGCTCCGACGCTCGCGATCGTGGGGGGCGGCCAGCTGGCCCGCATGATGGCGCAGCCCGCGATCGCGATGGGCCTGCCGCTGCGGCTGCTCGCCGAGGCCGAGGGGGTCTCGGCCGCCCAGGTGATCCCCGACCACCAGGTGGGCGACTACCGCGACCTGCCCACCCTGCAGATGCTCGTGGAGGGCTGTGCGGTGGTGACCTTCGACCACGAGCACGTGCCGACCGAGCACCTGCACGCCCTCGAGGACGGTGGCGTCGCCGTCCGGCCAGGACCCGAGGCGCTCGTGCACGCCCAGGACAAGGCGGTGATGCGCACGCGACTCGGCGCGCTCGGGGTCCCGTGCCCCAGGAACGCCGTCGTCGCGGACGCCGCCGACGTCGAGACGTTCGGCTTCCCGGCGGTCCTCAAGACCACGCGCGGAGGGTACGACGGCAAAGGGGTGTGGGTGGCTCGGTCGGCCGAGGACTGCGCCCCGGCCTTCGCTGCTGCAGCGGCCGACACCTCGGGCCGGGTGCGCATCCTCGCGGAGGAGCTGGTCGACTTCCGTCGCGAGCTGTCGGCCCTGGTGGCCCGTTCGCCGAGCGGCCAGGCGGCGGCGTACCCCGTCGTGCAGACCACCCAGGTCGACGGCATCTGCCGCGAGGTGGTCGCCCCCGCGCCCGACCTCGCCCCGGCCCTGTCGCTCCAGGCCCAGGAGATCGCGCTCACCGTGGCAGGCGCCCTGGACGTGACCGGGATCCTGGCCGTGGAGCTCTTCGAGACCACAGACGGCCGGATCCTCGTCAACGAGCTCGCGATGCGGCCCCACAACACCGGTCACTGGAGCCAGGACGGCGCGGTGACCTCGCAGTTCGAGAACCACCTGCGCGCCGTCCTCGACCTGCCGCTGGGCTCACCGGTGGCCCGCGAGACCTGGACCGTCATGGTCAACATCCTCGGCGGGCAGGAGGACGCGGGCCGGCTGTGGGACGGCTATCCGCACGCCCTGGCCCGCGACCCGCGACTGCGGGTGCACCTCTACGGCAAGGACCTGCGGCCGGGCCGCAAGGTGGGACACGTGAACGCCTATGGCGACGACCTGGATGATTGCCTCGACCGCGCCCGGCACGCGGCCGCGTGGTTCGCCGGGGAGCTGGGAGACGAGAGCGAGTGAGTGACCGGATGAGTGACCGGGTGAGTGACCGGGCGAGCGTGGGCATCGTGATGGGCTCGGACTCCGACTGGCCGGTGATGAAGGCCGCGGCCGAGGCGCTGGCGGAGTTCGACGTGGCCTACGAAGCCGACGTCGTGTCGGCGCACCGGATGCCCGAGGCGATGCTGGAGTACGGCCGCACCGCCGCCGACCGCGGGCTCTCGGTGATCATCGCGGGAGCCGGCGGGGCCGCCCACCTGCCGGGGATGCTCGCCTCGGTGACGCCGCTGCCCGTGGTCGGTGTGCCCGTCCCGCTGAAGCACCTCGACGGGATGGACTCCCTGCTCTCGATCGTGCAGATGCCGGCCGGGGTGCCCGTTGCCACCGTCTCGATCGGCGGCGCCCGCAACGCGGGCCTGCTCGCCGTCCGCATCCTCGCGGCCTCCGACCCGGTCCTGCGCGAGCGCGTCACCGCGTTCCAGGACGACCTGCGCCGCACGGCCGAGGAGAAGGGCGAGTCCGTGCGCTCCGCCGCGTCCCCGGGTCGCCGCGCCGGTTTCTGAGCCGTCCGCGCCGATGACCGCTCCGACCGGCTCGGCACGGCTGGTCGGTGTCGACGTCGCCCGCTGCCTGGCGCTGCTCGGCATGATGGCGACCCACCTGCTGCTCGAGACCGACCTCGACGGGTCCATCTCGGCCGCGCAGTGGCTGGCCGGGGGCCGAGCCTCGGCGCTGTTCGCCGTGCTTGCGGGCGTCAGCATCGCGCTGATGACGGGCGGGAGGGAGCCCGCCCGCGGTCGTGAGCGGCGCGCACGGGCGGCGGGGCTGGTGGTGCGCGCCGGTCTGATCGCGTTCCTGGGGCTGGTCCTCGGTGAGGCCGGGTCGGGGCTGGCGGTGATCCTCACCTACTACGGGCTGCTCTTCGTGCTCGCGCTGCCCTTCCTGGCGCTGCGGGCGCCTGCGCTGCTGTCGCTCGGCGCGGTGTGGGTCGTGGTGGGCCCTCTGCTCAACACGGTCGTGCGCGACCACCTGCCGTTCCGGGGTGCCGAGAGCCCGCGCTTCGACCAGCTGACCGATCCGGGTCGGCTGCTCGGCGAGCTGCTGTTCACCGGCTACTACCCGGTGCTGCCGTGGCTGGCGTACCTGCTCGTCGGGATGGGGCTCGGGCGGCTCGACCTGCGCGTACGCCGGGTGCAGGCGACGATCGCCGTGGCCGGCGCGATCCTGGCGGTGGTCGCGACGCAGCTCTCGCACTGGCTGACGGCACAGCCGCGGGTGCAGGCTGCGCTGCTGGGCGGCCCTGGCGACATCGACCTGCTGCTGGCTGAGATCCAGCTCGGCATGTTCGGCACCACGCCCAAGGGCGGCTCGTGGGCCTGGATGCTGGTCGTCGCCCCGCACTCGTCGACGCCCTTCGACCTCGCCCAGACGATCGGCAGTGCGGCGCTCGTCATCGGCACCTGCCTCCTGCTGGTGGGCCTGGTCTCCAGCTGGGAGGTCGGCCTGCGCTTCGTCCAGGTGTTCTTCGGCGCGGGTGCGATGACGCTGTCGCTCTACACGCTGCACGTCTTCATGCGGACGCCGGAGATCCCGCCCGCCGAGGAGCCGGACGCCTACCTGTGGCACGTCCTGGTGGTGCTCGGCACGGGCGCGGTCTTCGCGGCCGGGCGGCACAAGGGGCCGTTGGAGTGGGTCGTGGCGCAGGTGTCCGGGTCGGTCACTCGCCGCGTACGGTCCCGCGCAGCGTCTTGAGGTTGCCCCGCCGCCGCTTGGCCTCGAGCCGGCGTACGCGGGCGGAGCGGGACGGCTTCGTGGGCCGTCGAGGCGGCGGCGGGGGAGCCAGGGCGGCCCGCAGCAGGTCGGCGAGCCGCTCGCGGGCGGCCACCCGGTTGCGGTGCTGCGAGCGGTGCTCGGTCGCCACGACGACCAGCCGGCCACCGGTCAGCCGCGTCGCGAGGGCCTGCTCGGCCCGCCGCCGCTGCACCTCGTCGAGCGCCGACGTGGTGTGCAGGTCCCACTCGAGCTCGACGCGGCTGTCGGAGGTGTTGACCGACTGGCCGCCCGGCCCCGAGGACCGCGAGAACCTCTCGACGAGCTCCGCGTCCGGGATGGTCAGCCCGGCGGGGAGACCCGGTCCCGGCGGGACGCGGAGGTCACGCACCCTGCTCCTCGCGGGGGACCGGCCGGCGCCGCCACTCGATGGCCGGGCAGGTGTCCATCACCATCGGGACGCCCGCCGCCCACGTCCTCTCGAAGGCCGCGACGTCGATGACGCCGAGCTGGAACCACACCGACCGAGCGCCGACGGCCACCGCCTGGTCGGCGAACTCACCCGCGAACTCCGAGCGCCTGAAGACGTCGACCACGTCGATCGGGAACGGCACGTCGGCGAGCGTCGCGTACCCCTGCTCGCCCAGCACGACAGGAGCGTCCGGATGGATCGGCACGATCCGCTTGCCCCGCCGCTGCAGGAGCTCCGCGATGGAGTACGCCGTCCGGTCGTTCTTGCCCGACAGCCCGACCACCGCCCAGGTCTTGTAGTCGTCGAGCATCGTCTCGACGGTCTCCGGGTCCTGCCAGCTGCGGGTCACCCCACCACGGTATCCAGGCGCTGCGACGCCGGTGGTCGAGCAGCGAGCTTGCGAGCGGCAGTGTCCCGGTGGTCGAGCAGCGGCCGGCGAGCGGCTGTGCCCGGTGGTCGAGCAGCGAGCGGCGGTGCCCCGGTGGTCGAGCAGCGAGCGAAGCGGTGCCCCGGTGGTCGAGCAGCGAGCGGCGGTGCCCCGGTGGTCGAGCAGCGAGCGAAGCGAGCGGATAGTCGAGACCACCATCACGGTGGCGGTGGTGACGGGTCCTGGGTGGTGGCGCGCCGATAGGCAGCAAGAGGGAGCGGTGGGCTCTGTGTTGCGGTCTCCGCCCACCCCGGTGGTCGAGCAGCGAGCGAAGCGAGCGGATAGTCGAGACCACCATCACGGTGGCGGTGGTGACGGGCGGCGGGTGGTGGCGCGCCGATAGGCAGCAAGAGGGAGCGGTGGGCTCTGTGTTGCGGTCTCCGCCCACCCCGGTGGTCGAGCAGCGAGCTTGCGAGCGGTCGGGTCGTCCGGGAGCTACCTCGCTCGCTCGACTTCGGAAAGGCCGAACGCTCGCACCCGATGAGCAATGTCACGGCGACTTGCACTCTCGTGGGCAAGTTACCCGCACGTAGAATCCGGCACATGAGTGACCAGCCGATGACGGGGTTTCCGCTGTACGGACTGTCGGAGGAGCACCAGGCGATCCGCGAGGCCGTGCGCGAGCTGTGCGAGGCCAAGGTGGCGCCGTTCGCCGCCGAGGTCGACGAGCAGGCGCGCTACCCGCACGAGGCGGCGGCGGCGTTGAAGGCGGCCGACTTCCACGCGCCGCACGTCCCGGAGGAGTACGGCGGCGCCGGGGCCGACGCGCTGGCGACGGTGCTCGTGATCGAGGAGATCGCCCGCGTGTGTGCGTCCTCGAGCCTGATCCCGGCGGTCAACAAGCTCGGTTCGCTGCCGGTGATGCTGGCGGGCTCGGAGGAGCTGAAGAAGACGTACCTGACGAAGCTCGCCGCGGGTGAGGGCGGCTTCTCCTACTGCCTGTCCGAGCCCGAGGCGGGTTCGGACGCGGTGTCGATGAAGACCCGTGCGGTGCGCGACGGCGACGACTGGGTGCTGTCCGGGGTGAAGCGGTGGATCACCAACGCGGGGTCGGGAGAGGACGAGTCGGCGTACTACACGGTCATGGCGGTGACCGAGCCCGACCTGCCCCCGAAGGAGAAGGCCCGGGGCATCTCGGCGTTCGTGGTCGAGCGCTCCGACGAGGGCGTGTCGTTCGGGGCGCCGGAGAAGAAGCTGGGCATCAAGGGATCGCCGACCCGCGAGGTGTACCTCGACAAGGTGCGGATCCCCGGTGACCGGATCATCGGCGCCGAGGGCACCGGCTTCGAGACCGCCATGCGCACCCTCGACCACACCCGCATCACGATCGCCGCCCAGGCGGTCGGCATCGCCCAGGGTGCGCTGGACCACGCGATCACCTACGCCGGCGAGCGGCAGCAGTTCGGCAAGCCGATCAGCGACTTCCAGGGTCTGCAGTTCATGCTCGCCGACATGGGCATGAAGGTCGAGGCGGCCCGCCAGCTGACCTACGCCGCCGCAGGCCGGTCCGAGCGCGGCGACAAGGACCTCACCTTCTTCGGTGCCGCGGCGAAGTGCTTCGCCTCCGACGTCGCCATGCAGGTGACCGTCGACGCGGTCCAGGTGCTCGGTGGCTACGGCTACACGCGCGACTACCCGGTCGAGCGGATGCTGCGCGACGCGAAGATCACCCAGATCTACGAAGGCACCAACCAGGTGCAGCGCGTCGTGATGGCCCGCCAGTTGCTCGCAGGCATCCAGTCCCAGCTCTGAGAACCCGCGTACATTCTGCGGTCGTGACCCCGCCGATGACCCCGCCGATGACCCCGCCGACCCCGCGCGCGCTCATCATCACGGTCTTCGGGCTCTACGTGCGCGACCTGGGCGGCTGGATCAGTGTCGGCCGCCTCATCGAGCTGATGGACCACGTCGGCATCGACGCCCAAGCCGTGCGGTCGTCGGTGTCCCGGCTCAAGAAACGCGGCATCCTCGTGGGCGACCGCCGCGACGGCGTGGCGGGCTACGGCTTGTCGGAGTACGCCGAGAGCGTGCTCGCCGAGGGCGACCGGCGCATCTTCCGACGTGAGCAGCCGCAGGACGCGGACTGGGTCCTCGCCGTCTTCTCGGTGCCCGAGTCCGAGCGCGCGAAGCGGCACGCCCTTCGTGCCCGGCTGACCTGGCTCGGCTTCGCCACCATCTCGTCGGGCACCTGGATCGCGCCGGCGCACGTCGCGGACGACACCCGCCTCGTGCTCGCGCGGGACGGGCTCGAGCGCTACGTCGAGCTGTTCCACGCCGACCATCTCGGGTTCGGTGACGTCGGGAGCCTCGCGGCGAAGTGGTGGGACCTGCGCGGCATCGACGCGCGCTACCGCGCGTTCGCCGCCGAGTGCGAGCCCCTGCTGCGGCGCTGGGAGCGCGTCGGCGCGTCGGCTGATCGCGCCGAGGCGGCGTTCGCCGACTACGTCCGGGTCCTCACCGCTTGGCGCGAGCTTCCTTACCTCGACCCCGGCCTGCCGCCGGAGCTCCTGCCCGCCGACTGGGCGGGTGCTGCCGCGACCCGGCTCTTCGCCGCCGTGCAGGAGCTGCTGGAGCCCCAGGCGCGGGAGTACGTCACCGGCTCCTAGACGCCAGGTCGCACGAGCCGCTCGTCGGGGACGACCGCGACCCCCATGATCTCGATGAGTGCCTCCGGCTGCCACAGGGCGGTCGTGCCGATCCCCGCCATCGCGGGATAGCTGGTGCCGGCCAGCTCACGCCACACGCTGCCGATCTCCTTGCCGTGGGCCTGGTAGTCGGGGATGTCGGTGAGGAAGATCGTGATGCTCACCAGGTCGCCCGGCTCTCCGCCGACCTCGGCGAGGGTGGTCAGGACGTTGCCGAACGCCTGCCGGAACTGCTCGACGATGCCACCGGGGACGATCCGCATCTCGGCGTCCAGGGCGGTCTGCCCGCCGAGGTAGAGCGTGTTGCCGGACAGGGTGCCGTGGGAGTAGCCGTGCGGCGTGGGCAGGGCAGCAGGGTTGACCGGGATGGGGCTCACAGCACGATTCTCCTGTCGCGGGGTGTTCCGTATCAGGCGACCTTATGACATATTTGCGACGATCGTGACGATGGCGCTACATCAGCGCCGGACGGGAGTCGGCATGCCGCCTGGAGCTGGCGTCGAGCTGCCCTTCCCGACCCCCGGCAAGGTCATCTGCTGCGGGCTCAACTACGCCGACCACATCGCCGAGTCCGGCCGCGAGCCGCCGGCGTACCCCACGCTCTTCGCCAAGTACGCCGACACGCTGGTCGGTCCGACCGACGACATCGTGCTGCCGAGCGGGCTTGACGTCGACTGGGAGGCCGAGCTCGCCGTGGTGGTCGGCGCCGAGCTCCGCGGGGCCGACCGGGACGCGGCGGCCGCGGCGATCGCCGGCTACACGGTGGCCAACGACATCTCGGTCCGCGACTGGCAGTCCCGCACGCTGCAGTGGTTCCAGGGCAAGGCGTGGGACCGCAGCACGCCCGTCGGCCCGGTGGTGGTGACACCCGACGAGGTGGACCCCGTCGCCGGGCTGGAGATCTCGTGCCGGGTCAACGGCGAGGAGGTCCAGCGCGCCAACACCCGGACCCTCGTCTTCGACTCCGCCGACCTGCTCGCCTACATCTCGACGTTCACCGTGCTCCGCCCCGGCGACCTGGTGCTCACCGGCACCCCGGGGGGTGTCGGCATGGCCCGCGACCCCCAGCAGTTCCTCGCCGATGGTGACGTCGTCGAGACCGAGATCGCCGGCATCGGCACGCTGCGCAACACCGTCCGCTTCACCGACTGACCGACCATCCGACCCAGCTGCGAGGAGAGACCGCATGGAGCCCGACTTCAGCAAATATGAGCTCGAGGGCGACAACTCGACGTACGCCGGCCCCTCCGGCCTGGTGGTGCCCGTGGTCACCCGGGCCGGCCAGGAGGTCGGTGACACCGGTCAGTCGACCGGGGCCTCGCGCATCTCCGGGGTGAGCATCCAGCACACCCCGGCCACCAGGCTCTGGTTCGGCAAGGTGCGCAACGAGGGCGGTTACCGCTCCGTGCCCCACCACCACGGTGAGGCCGAGACCGGTGGCTACGTCCTGTCCGGCCGAGCCCGGATCTACTTCGGCGAGCGCTTCGAGGACTACCTCGACATGGAGGAGGGCGACTGGGTCTTCGTGCCGCCGTTCATGCCGCACGTCGAGTGCAACCTCGACCGCAACAACCCGCTCACCTGGATGACGACCCGGACCCCGGAGAACATCGTGGTCAACCTGCCCGAGGTCGCCGACGGCGAGCTGCGGGACTGGACGGACCGCCCGTGACCGACGCGCACGGCACCTCGGCCGTCCTCACGGCGGCGCTCGAGCTCACCGAGCAGGAGCCGCAGCACCTCGACCTGGCGTTCACCGCCGTGAGCCAGCCGTGCCCGTGGCCCAAGGCGTACGGCGGCGACATGGTCGGGGCCGCAGCGGCGGCCGCGATGCGCTCGGTCACCGACGGCAAGACCATGCACTCGATCCACAGCTACTTCCTGCGGCCCGTCGACATCGGCGCCGAGGTGCTCTACGAGGTCGAGCTGCTGCGCGACGGTCGCGGCTACTCCACCCGGCAGGTGCGCGCCTACCAGAACGGCAAGCAGGTCTACGTCTGCCTGGTGGGCTTCGCCGTGGGCGACCCTGCCGCCGCCGAGTTCGGTCCCGAGCCGCCGGACGACGTGCCCGACCCCGAGTCGCTCCCGTCGTCCGCGGCGTACCTCGAGCCCTTCGAGCCAGGCGGCTCCAGCACGATGACGGCGGAGTCGAAGGCCTACTGGAGCGCCGGTCGCAGCTTCGACATGAGGCACGTGCAGGGGCCGGTCTACCTGCGCGTCGAGGGTGCGGCGTCGCCCCAGCAGGCGCTCTGGGTGAAGCCGTTCGACCCGCTCCGACCGGTGCCGGGCCTGACCGACGAGCAGCGCGACCTCGCGGCGCTGGCCTACGTCTGCGACTACACCATCCTGGAGCCGGTCCTGCGGGTCCTCGACCTGCCCTGGGCGGCGCCCGGGCTGGTCACCGCCAGCCTCGACCACGCGATGTGGTTCCACCGTCCGGTGGCCGGCGCCTTCGACGGCTGGCTGCTCTACACGCAGGAGGCGGAGTCCGCGTCGTCCGGTCGCGGGCTCGGCCGCGGCCGCTTCTTCACGCCGGACGGTCGGCACCTCGCCACCGTCCTGCAGGAGGGCATGATCCGGCCGGCCAACCCCGAGATCGGGGCGCGCTGATGGAGCTGTCGCCGAGTACTCACGTGGACACCTTCACCCGTGACCACCTGCCGCCCGAGGACTGGTGGCCGGTCATCGAGCTGACGACCGACGCGCTGCAGTACCCCGACCGGCTCAACGCCGGGGTCGAGCTGGTGGACGTGCCGGCGCGGCGGGTGGGCGACGACGTGCCCGCGCTGCGTACCCCGGACGGCACCGTGTGGACCTACGGCGAGCTGCGGCTGCGCTCGGACCAGGTGGCGCAGGTGCTGGTCGAGGACCTCGGGCTGGTGCCCGGCAACAGGGTGCTGCTCCGCTCGCCGAACAACCCGTGGACCGTGGCCGCCTGGCTCGGCGTGCTCAAGGCTGGGGGAGTGGTCGTGACCACCATGGCGGCGCTGCGCGCTCGCGAGCTCGGGCCGATCGCGACCAAGACCCAGCCGGTCGTGGCCCTGGTGGACCACCGGTTCGCCGAGGACGTGCGGACGCTCGCCGGCTCCGTCGCCCCCGAGCTGGCCGTCGTCACGTTCGGCGCGGACACCGCCGACGACCTGACGCGTCGGGCCAAGGCCAAGGCGGGCTCCTTCGCCGCCGTGGCGACCGCGGCCGACGACGTCGCGCTGCTGGGTCCGACCTCGGGCAGCACGGGAGTCCCCAAGATCACCATGCACTTCCACCGCGACGTGCTCGCCATCGACGACACGTTCGGACGCACCCTCCGCCTCGGCCCCGGCGACGTGGTGGCCTGCACCGCTCCGCTGGCCTTCACCTTCGGGCTGGGCATGCTGGTCGTCTTCGCGCTTCGCGCCGGTGCCTGCGCGCTGCTGACCGAGGCGGCCACGCCCCAGGAGCTCGCCGACCTGGTCGTCGAGCAGGGTGTCACGGTCCTCGCGACCGCGCCGACGGCCTACAAGCAGATCCTGAAGGCGGGCAGGATCGGGCAGCTGCGAGGTCTCCGGGTGGCGGTGAGCGCCGGCGAGCACATCCCCCAAGGTGTCTGGGAGCAGATCCGCGACGAGATCGGCCTGGAGGTCGTGGACGGCATCGGCGCCACCGAGATGCTGCACATCTTCATCTCCACCATCGGCCACCCTGTCCGGCCGGGTGCGACGGGCAAGCCCCTGCCGGGCTACCGCGCCACCGTGCTCGGACCGGACGACCGACCAGTAGCGCCTGGCGAGAAGGGCCGCCTCGCCGTCATCGGTCCGGTCGGCTGCCGCTACCTCGACGACGAGCGCCAGCAGGCGTACGTCGTCGACGGCTGGAACGTCACCGGTGACACCTTCCGCGTCGACGAGGACGGCTACTTCCACTACTGCGCCCGCACCGACAACATGATCGTCTCCTCGGGCTACAACATCGGGGCGCCCGAGGTCGAGGCGGCCGTCGACGACCACCCCGACGTGGTCGAGTCCGCCGTCGTCGCCGAGCCGGATGCGGAGCGCGGCTCGATCGTGTGCGCCTTCGTCGTCCTCAAGCAGGGCGTGCCCGGCGACGCGGCCAAGGTCAAGGAGATCCAGGACTTCGTGAAGAGCCAGATCGCGCCCTACAAGTACCCGCGCGACGTGCGCTTCGTCGACGCGCTGCCGCGCAACGCCAGCGGCAAGCTCCAGCACTTCCGCCTCCGTGAGGCGCTCTCGTCAGGGGAGGCGACGTCGTGAAGGTCGCGATCGCCGGTGGCGGACCAGGCGGGCTCTACCTCGCCGCCCTGCTCAAGCAGCTCGACGCCACGCACGACATCACGGTGTGGGAGCGCAACGCGCCCGACGACACCTTCGGCTTCGGTGTCGTCTTCTCCGACGAGACCTTGGGGGCCGTGGACACCGCCGACGCCGAGATCCACCGCCGCATGGCGAGCAGCTTCGCGCGCTGGACCGACATCGACGTCGCCCTCTCCGACGAGCACGGTGGCCGTCAGGCCTTCACCGTCGGCGGCCAGGGCTTCGCCGCGATGGGGCGCAAGGACCTGCTCCGCATCCTGCAGGAGCGGGTGGCGCAGCTCGGGGTGACCGTGCACTTCCGGACCGAGGCACCCGATGCCGACACCCTTCGCCAGGACCACGACCTCGTGGTGGCTGCCGACGGGCTCAACTCGGTCGTGCGGACCAAGTACGCCGACGCCTTCAAGCCGTCCCTCGACCGGCGCCGCAACAAGTACATCTGGTTCGGCACCGATCTGGTCTTCGAGGCGTTCCAGTTCTTCGTCAAGCAGACGCGGTGGGGCACCATGCAGATCCACGGCTACCCCTACTCCGACCAGGGCTCGACCTTCATCGTCGAGATGCACGAGGACGTGTGGCGACGCGCCGGGTTCGACCGCACCGAGGGCGACGCGTTCCCGCCTGGTGCGTCCGACGAGCACGCGGTCGAGCGGGTCGGCGAGATCTTCGCCGACGAGCTCCAGGGTCACCGCGTCCTCACCAACAACTCCAAGTGGCTCAACTTCCACACCGTGCGCAACGAGCGCTGGTACGACGGCAACGTGGTGCTGCTGGGCGACGCCGCGCACACCGCGCACTTCTCGATCGGCTCCGGCACCAAGCTCGCGATGGAGGACGCGCTCGCCCTGGCCGCCTGCCTGCACGAGCAGCCGTCGGTGGGCGCCGCCCTGGCGGCGTACCAGGAGGAGCGCAAGCCGGTGGTCGAGTCGACCCAGCGCGCAGCCCAGGCGTCGATGGAGTGGTTCGAGAACATCGGCATGTACGCCGACCAGGACCCCGCACAGTTCGTCTTCAACCTGATCACCCGCTCGCGCCGGATCACCTTCGAGAACCTCAAGGACCGCGACCCGGGGTTCGCCGCCCGGATGGAGGAGGAGTTCGCCCGTCACGAGGGGGCGCCGGAGGTGGTCCCCGCGATGTTCCAGCCGACCGAGATCGGCGGGCTGCGGCTCAAGAACCGCGTGATCCTCTCGCCGATGGACATGTACGTCGCCGAGGAGGGCCTGCCGACCGAGTTCCACCTCGTGCACCTGGGCTCCAAGGCGCTGGGCGGCGCCGGCCTGGTGATGACCGAGATGACCTGCGTCTCGCCCGAGGGCCGGATCACCCCCGGCTGCCCGGGCATCTGGACCGACGAGCAGCGCGACGCCTGGAGGCGGATCGTCGACTTCGTGCACGCAGGGACGACCGCGCGCATCGGGATGCAGATCGGTCACTCGGGCCGGAAGGGCTCGACCCAGCTGATGTGGGAGGAGATGGACCAGCCGCTGCCGGAGGGCAACTGGGAGGTCGTGGGGCCGTCACCGCTGGCCTACGGGCCCGGCTGCCACGTCCCGCGCGAAGCCACCCGTGCCGATCTCGACCTCGTCGTCGAGCAGTTCACCGACGCGGCCAGGCGAGCGGTCGCGGCCGGTTTCGACCTGGTCGAGGTGCACGCCGCCCACGGGTACCTGCTGTCGTCGTTCCTCTCGCCGATCTCCAACCAGCGTCGCGACGCCTACGGCGGCTCCCTGGAGAACCGGCTGCGGTACCCGCTCGAGGTCTTCGACGCGGTCCGAGCAGAGGTGCCTGCCGAGATCCCGGTGACCGTTCGCATCTCGGCCCACGACTGGGTGCCCGACGGCAACACCGAGGAGGAAGCGGTCGAGATCGCCCGGGCGTTCATCGAGCACGACGCTGCGGCCATCGACGTCTCGTCGGGCCAGGTGTCGGCCGACGAGAAGCCGGCGTTCGGCCGCTCCTACCAGACGCCGTTCGCCGACCGGATCCGCCACGAGGTGGCCAGGGCCGCCGGCGTCCCGGTCATCGCCGTCGGCGCGATCTCGTCGTACGACGACGTCAACTCGATCCTGCTGGCCGGCCGGGCCGACCTCTGCGCGCTCGGCAGGCCGCACCTCTACGACCCGCAGTGGACGCTGCACGCGGCGGCCGAGCAGGAGTACGCCGGCCCGGGAGCCGAGTGGCCGCTGCCGTGGCAGGCCGGGCGACGGCGGCCGCCGACGTCACGCACCGACAAGGTGCCGCCCCGGCTCTCGATGCTGCGCGACGAGGGTCAGGACCTGGTCCACGTGCGCTGGCAGCCAGGCAGGTCGAAGCCGGCGCAGACCGCTCAGTAGAGCGGGCGGCAGGCGACGGCGCTCAGCTCGCCGTGCTGAGGCCGGTCTCCTCCGGCTCGGACAGGTAGCCGTTGCGCACGCCCCACACGACGGCCTGCGCGCGCGAGCCGGCGTCGATCTTGCGGTAGGTCGAGCGGATGTAGGACTTGACCGAGTTGATGCTGAGGTTGAGGTAGAAGGCGATGTCCTCGTTGCTCAGGCCGTTGGTGATCAACCGGATCACGCTGGCCTCGCGCGGCGTGAGCGGCGACTGGGCGAGCGGGCTCGCCGTGACGGACTCCTGCCGCGGGCTGAGCTCGACGACGACGTGGCCGGCGTGGATGCGCTCGATGGCGAGCACGAGCCGGTCCGCGGCCAGGTGCTTGGTCAGGCAGCCGCCGATGCCGTGCTCCTTCGCGAGGGTGACCAGCGCTGCGGAGACGTCCCAGACGTAGAAGGCCAGCCGACCGCGCTCGTGGCGGGTCAGCGCCTCCTCGAGGTCGACGACCGTGGGGTCGATGAGCGTCACGTCGGCGGGTGAGCCGGATGTGACGAGATGGATGCGGTCGGCGTAGGGAGACAGCATGGCCGCGAGGCCGTGCGTCACGAGCTCGCTGTCTGTGGACAGCGCCACGCGCAGGCCGGCTGGGGTGTCCGAGTCGCTGTGCATGTGACCTAAGTACCCCACCCGTGAGGGGGGCATACATGCTCACCCCTACGAATCTCTGCTCCCCACATGGGGGTGGCGGCTCCCAGGCACGCGGGGCACCCTGTGGGGCATGCAGCCCGGAAGCGAGCCTGGAGCGATCCCCGACCTGACCCGAGCCCAGCTCGAAGAGCTCCAGCTCGAGCGGCTGCGCGACACGCTCGCCCGTGCCTACGCGCACGTGCCGCACTATCGCGCCGCCTTCGACGCGGCCGGCGTCCGACCGCAGGACGTGCAGCGGCTGGCGGACCTGGCGCACTTCCCGTTGACGACCAAGGCGGACCTGCGCGACAACTACCCGTTCGGGATGTTCGCGGTCCCGCGGGACCAGGTCCTGCGCCTGCACGCCAGCAGCGGCACGACGGGTCAGCCGACGGTGGTCGGCTACACCGCAGCGGACATCGACACCTGGTCGGAGGTCGTGGCCAGGTCGATCCGCGCCGCGGGTGGTCGTCCAGGCGACCTCGTGCACGTCGCCTACGGCTACGGCCTCTTCACGGGCGGCCTCGGCGCGCACTACGGCGCCGAGCGTCTCGGCTGCACCGTGGTGCCGGTCAGCGGCGGCATGACCGAGCGTCAGGTGCGGCTCATCGCCGACTTCCGGCCTCGGGTGATCATGGTGACGCCGTCGTACTTCCTCTCGATCCTCGACGAGATGGAGCGCCAGGGGCTGGACCCGAAGGCGTCGTCCCTGGAGGTGGGGATCTTCGGCGCGGAGCCGTGGACCGACGAGATGCGGCGCGAGGTCCAGGAGCGCAGCGGCATCCGCGCGGTCGACATCTACGGGTTGTCCGAGGTGATCGGCCCCGGCGTCAGCCAGGAGTCGGGGGAGACCCAGGACGGGCTGCACGTCTGGGAGGACCACTTCCTCCCCGAGGTGATCGACCCGACCACGGGGCAGGTGCTGCCGGACGGCGAGGAGGGCGAGCTGGTCTTCACCAGCCTGACGAAGCAGGCGATGCCCGTGGTGCGATACCGGACCCGCGACCTGACGACGCTCGAGCCGGGGACGGCGTACCCCGCCTTCCGGCGGATGCGGAAGGTCACCGGCCGCACCGACGACATGATGATCGTGCGCGGCGTCAACGTCTTCCCCAGCCAGATCGAGGAGCAGCTGCTCACCGTCGACGGGCTCGCGCCGCACTACCTCTGCGTGCTGGAGCGACCGGGCAACCTCGACGAGCTGACCGTCCTGGTCGAGGCTCGTCCCGGAGCGGGGGACCGGGACGTCCTGGGCCGGACGCTGGCTGGGCTCGTGAAGAAGCGCGTCGGGGTCACCGCGCGGGTCGACGTCGTGGATCCGGGCTCGCTGGAGCGCAGTCTCGGCAAGGCGCGGCGGATCGAGGACCGCCGGTGAACCGGTGGTCGAGCCGAGTCGAGACCTAGACCGGGTCGCCCTCGTCCTGGGCGTACTCCGGGTCGACCCGGTTGGGCTGCTCCTCAGGATCGTCGTCGACACGGTCGGCGACGTCAGCGGCGTCGAGGTCCTCCGCGGTGTCCTCCAGCCCCTCGACCTCGATCGGCGGCTCGTGCTCGCTCGGTGGGTGCGTCATCTCGGCAACGTACGACGCGAGCCGGCCGGTTCGGGACATCCGTGGGGGTGACCCACGGTCAGCGGGGCGGCAGCCCCGAGGGCGTGCAGAGCTGCTTGGGCACGTCGGCCGTCTCGTCCTGGGCGATCAGGTCGAAGAGCCGCTGGGAGCGCTCCTCGTCCCAGTTGACCGCCAGGTCGCGGATCGGCACCCCGCAGGTGAGGCCGGACTTGCCGTCCACCCGGGTCATCGCGATGGCGAACTTGCCCATGTCGTAGGGGTTGGTGCCCTCGCTGACCTTGAAGAAGTCGGGCATCGCGGTGTTGAGCCGGTAGTAGCGCAGGGGGTTCAGCACGGACCACGGCGAGACCGCCTTGTCACCCACGGCGGAGACGACCTCGCGCTGGTGCTTGGCCCGGTCGATGTCACCCAGGCTGGAGGTCTTGCGCGAGCGGGCGTACCCCAGCGCGACCTTGCCGTCGGCGTCCTGGCAGCCCTTCTCGATGTCGAGGTTGGCCTGCGGGTCCTTCATCGCCTCGGTCGGGCAGATCTCGATGCCGCCGACCGCGTCGACGACGCTCACGAAGCCGCCGAGCCCGATCTCGACGTAGTGGTCGATGCGGATGCCGGTGGCGCCCTCGAGGGTGCGGACGAGGAGCTGGGGCCCGCCGTAGGCGTACGCCGCGTTGACCTTCCTCACCCCGCGGCCCGGGATCTCGACGAGCGAGTCGCGGGGGATCGACATCAGCAGGTTGGGGCCCGACCCGGTGTGCAGCAACATGATCGTGTCGGTGCGCTGCCCGACGTCCCCGCCGAGGTTGTTGTCCTGGCGGTCCTCGTCGCTGAGGTCGGCGCGGGAGTCGCTGCCGACGAGGAGGTACGTCGTCCCGGGCTGGTCGTCAGGGCGGGCGCCGTTGGGCTCGGCATCGACCTTCTCCACCTTCGACCACGACCAGAGGGGCACGGCGACCAGGAAGACCAGCCACAGCAGGAGCACCCACTTGACCATCCCGAACCGCAGGCGCGGCCGCCAGCGGCGGGTCCGCGGCTCCGGCGGGGGAACGGGGGTCTGCTGGCGCCAGGGCGGCGGGTCGTTGCTGCCGCCGCGCCCGCTACCTCCGCCAGGGGCAGGTTGCGCGCGGGGCTGGACCGGCATCACGCGGGTCTGGTCGGGACGCCCGGACCCGGCGCTGGGGATCACGCGCGTCTGGTCGTCCGTGCCTGACGAGCCGCCGTGTCCGCCCTGACCGTAGAGCCAGTCGTACTCGGGGGTGCCCTCTTCAGGGCCGTCCCCTCCTCGAGAGGACCCCCGAGGTCGGTTCTTCATGCGCCCGACGCTACCGGCCGGGGCCAGGCACCTAGCCGTGTCACCGGTCCCGGCGCGTCGTGCGTCGATGTGACGGGTGTGACTGGTGATACTGGGCGGGCTACTTCTTCCCCAGCTTCTCCGAAACCAGATGGGTGCCTTCCCCGATGCACCAGACCGTCAAGGAGCGCGCCACGCGCGTCCGTTTCCGACGCGCTGTCGCGCTGATGGTGATGACGTTGCTGGTCCCTGGGTCCGCCCAGCTGCTCGCGGGCAACAAGCGGGTGGGCCGGATCGCCCTGTGGACCTGGATGGCCGTCCTGTCGACCGGTCTGCTCACCCTCCTGCTCAGCGCCGTGTGGCACGGAGCGGCCTTCTACCTCGTGTCGAACACGATCCTGCTCCTGGTCCTGCGGCTCGCGCTGATGGCCTCCGCGATCGGGTGGGTGCTGCTGTTCATGGACGCGTGGCGGCTCGGCCAGCCGCTCGAGCTGCAGCAGAACCACCGGCTGGCCATCGTGGGGATCAATGGCTTCCTCAGCCTGACCACCGCGGCGGTGCTGCTCTTCGGCGCGCACCTGGTCGGGGTGCAGCGCGACTTCATGCTCACGATGTTCGGCAACGGCGAGGTCACCGACGCGCACGCCGGCCGCTTCAACGTGCTGCTGCTGGGCGGCGACGCGGGTGCCGGGCGCACCGGCCTGCGACCCGACTCGATGACCATCGCGAGCATCGACGCCGAGACCGGGCGGACAGTGCTGGTCAGCCTGCCCCGCAACCTGTCGAACTTCCCCTTCCGTCAGGGCTCCGTGATGGACCGGCAGTTCCCCGACGGCTGGACCTGCGACACCTGCTACCTCAACGCGGTGAGCACGTGGGCGACCGACCGGCCCGAGCTCTTCAAGCACCCCGAACGCGCCGGGGTCGAGGCCACGATCCAGGCGATCGAGGGCATCACCGACCTGCGTATCAACTACTGGGCGATGGTCAACCTCGAAGGCTTCCGCGAGCTCGTCGACGCCGTCGGCGGCGTCGAGCTCAACGTCCGCTCCCGGATCCCGGTCGGCGGCCTCGGCTCGGACGTGACCGGCTACATCGAGCCCGGCGTGCGCACCCTCGACGGTCACGACACCTTGTGGTTCGCGCGTGCCCGCGAGGGTTCCGACGACTACTCGCGGATGGCGCGCCAGAAGTGCGTGATGAGCGCCATGCTGCGTCAGATCTCCCCGCAGACGGCGCTGACGAACTTCCAGGCCATCGCGTCGGCGTCCTCGGAGATGGTCTCCACCAACGTGCCGGCCAGGGAGGTCGACCGCTTCATGGCGTTGGCCCTCGAGGCCAAGTCGCAGAAGATCTCCACCGTCTCCCTGGTGCCGCCGACGATCATCACGAGCAACCCCGACATCGCGCTGGTGCGACAGATGATCGCCGACGCGATCACCCGCGCCGAGGGCGGCACACCGGAGTCCGACCGGGCGCAAGCCGCTCCGGCTGCCGACTCCGGGGACACCTCGACGGCCGCCCCCGCGCCGAAGCCGAAGAAGCAGAAGGGCCCGGCGCCGGTCACCGGCGGCTCGGTCGGCTCGCTCAGCGACGGGTACGCCGCCAACCAGGCCGAGGACCTCGCCGCGTCCTGCTGACCCATAGGCTTGACGGGTGACTCCCGACGGCGACCAGCGCATCATCGCGGTCGTCGTCACCTACAACCGGCTGGCCATGGTCCGGCGGCTGGTGGAGCGGCTGGTCCAGGTGCCGCGCGTCGACGAGGTGCTCGTCATCGACAACGCGTCGCGCGACGGCACGGGCGACTGGCTGGCGTCCACGCTGGTCGAGGAGGTCGCCGAGCGGACGGGTCTGGGCGGGCGCCGGTCGGGTGTCTCCGGCGCGCCACGCGTGCGGCACCGCACGCTGCCGACCAACCGGGGCGGGGCGGGTGGCTTCCACGACGGCCTGGCCTGGGCGATCGACCGGGGGGCCGACCTGGTCTGGCTGATGGACGACGACGGGCTCCCCGACCCCGACTGCCTCGGCAAGCTGCTGCTGCGCGCCGACCTCGACTTCTGGGGTCCGGCGGTCGTCTCCGAGGACGACCCCAGCAAGCTGGTGTTCCCGATCCGGCTCCCAGGCTCGTCCAAGGTCGTCCACGACCTCGCTGCGGTCGAGGCGGCCGCCACCGACGGGTTGATCCGTGACGTGGTGATCCCCTTCAACGGCGTGCTCGTCACCAAGGAGCTCGTCGACCGGATCGGTCTGCCCAAGGAGGACTTCTTCATCTGGGGCGACGACGTCGAGTACCTCTGGCGGGCCCGCGAGGCAGGAGCCCGCTGCGCGACGGTGGTCGACGCGCACGTGCGCCACCCGGCCACCGACGACCTCGGCACGCCGATGATGCGCGGCCTGACGACGTACAACCACAGCCCGAGCGACCTCAAGCACTACTGCATGGCCCGCAACAACCTGGTCAACCTGCGCGACTACCGCGGGACGCCGCACGCGCTCGCGTTCGTGGCCAAGACCCTGTGGTTCTACTCCTTCACCCGGCCGAGCGCTGCCCGGCTGCGGCTCTCGGCGCGGGCGATGTGGGCGGGTCTGCGGGGCGACTTCACAGGACATCAGCGGTACCTCTCGTGATGGCCACGGAGTCGGTGGCGGTCGTCGTGGTCACCTACAACCGCGCCGACCTGCTCGAGCGGATGCTGGCCGGCCTGACCGCCCTGGAGACCCGGCCGGATGCGATCTACGTCGTCGACAACGCCAGCACCGACCACACCTCCGACGTGCTCGACCAGGCCACCAACTTCGGCCTGGTCTCGATGCGGATGCCCGAGAACCTCGGTGGCGCCGGCGGCTTCCACGCAGGGATGAAGGCGGCGTACGACGCCGGCTTCGACCGCATCTGGCTGATGGACGACGACGTCGTGCCTGCTCCGGACTGCCTGACCGTGCTGCTGGGGTACGACGAGGCCTGCCTCCTCGCCGCCCGGGAGAACCTCGCGGGCCGGCTGGTCGAGAAGTCGGCCGTGCGCTTCGACCTGCGCAACCCCCTGGCGGTGCGGCCGAAGACGGCGAGCGTCGACTCGACGTACGCCACGCGCGCGTCCATGCCGCCGCTGGTGGAGATCGAGAACATCGCGTTCGAGGGCTTCCTGGTGCGCCGCGAGGTGATCGCGGCGATCGGGCTGCCCGACGAGTCCTTCTTCATCTTCTACGACGACGCCGACTTCGCGATCCGGGCCCGCAAGGCCGGCTTCCGCATCTGGGCGGTCCGCGACGCCGTGCTGGTGCGGCAGCTGGAGTTCGACCAGCAGCACGCGCTGGACTCGTGGAAGGGCTACTACATGTACCGCAACCTCTTCGCGGTGCACTTCCGCTACGGCGAGAACCCCCTGGTGCGGGCGAAGCCCTACCTCATCGCCGCCGGAGTCACGCTGCTCAGCCCCCTGCGCGGAGGTCGGAGCGAGGCGCGCAACGTCCTCAAGGCCATCCGGGACGCCCGTGGGATGCGCGCCACGCCCTCACGGGAGCCGGTCCAGCCCACCTGATCCGGCGTCTGGCGCGGCTCGCACTCCCGGGGTGAGGGTGGTCACATGGATGCGCGCGATGCCGCTCTGACCCGTGCCCACGAGCACGCACTGGCCTGGCTCGACTCCCTGGACACGCGGCCGGTGCCGCCCCGGGCCGGCCACGACGAGGTGGCCGCCCTGCTCGGCAAGGAGCTGCCCACGGGCCCGAGCGACCCGGTCGACGTGGTGGACCTCCTCGCCCAGGCGAGCGAGCGAGGCCTCACCGCGATGCCCGCCGGCCGGTTCTTCGGCTTCGTCATCGGCGGGACCCACCCGGCCGCGCTCGCGGCCGACTGGCTCGTCAGCGCGTGGGACCAGAACGCGGGGCTCCGGATGGTGACGCCCGCCCACTCGGCCGTGGAGGACGTGACCTCGGCCTGGCTCCTGGACCTGCTCGAGCTCCCGCCGGCCGCAGCGGTCGGCTACGTGACCGGGGCGACGATGGCCAACTTCACCTGCCTCGCCGCCGCGCGGGACGAGGTGCTGCGACGCGTGGGCTGGAACCCCCACGACGGCCTCCACGGCGCGCCGCGGGTCCGGGTCCTGGTGGGGGAGGAGCGGCACGACTCCGTCGACCTGGTGCTGCGCTACCTCGGGCTCGGCACGCCTGAGGCCGTCGCGGTCGACGACCAGGGCCGGATCCGCCCGGACGCGCTGGCGGCCGCGCTCGCCGGCGGGAACGGGCCCACGATCGTGGCGCTCCAGGCCGGCAACGTCCACTCCGGCGCGTTCGACCCGTTCACCGACGCGATCCGGGTCGCCCACGACCACGACGCCTGGGTGCACGTCGACGGTGCCTTCGGTCTCTTCGCCGCAGCCACCGACCGCCTGCGGCACCTGACGGCCGGGATGGCGGCCGCGGACTCGTGGGCCACCGACGCGCACAAGACCCTGAACGTGCCCTACGACTGCGGCATCGCCATCGTCCGCGACCCGATGGCGATGAAGGCGGCGATGGGCATGCACGGGCACTACCTGATCCAGGACGCCGAGAAGGGCGACCCCTTCGAGCACACCCCCGAGCTCTCCCGCCGCGCGCGGGCGCTGCCCGTCTGGGCCGTGCTGAGGTCCTTGGGCCGATCCGGCGTCGCCGAGATGGTCGAGCGGCTGGCGCGGCACGCTCGGACGTTCGGAGATCGGCTCGCCGCGCTCGAGACCGTGGACGTGCTGAACGACGTCGACTACACGCAGGTGTGTGTCTCCTTCGGCTCCGACGAGCGCACCCGTGAGGTGGTCCGCCTGGTGCTCGAGGACGGCACCGCCTGGATGTCAGGCTCGCAGTGGCAGGGGCGCGCCGTCCTGCGGATCTCGGTCAGCAACTGGTCGACCACCGACGAGGACGTCGAGCGCAGCGTGGCCGTGCTGGCGCGGCTGGCCGGCGCCGTACCCGTGGAGGCGTGAGCCGCGCCACCCTCCGGCTCTCCGGGCGCGTGAAATGGGCTGCGCAGACCGAGGATCCGTAGACTGACTCGTCGTGTCCAGTCCTGATGCCGCCCCCGCCGACGACCTCCCCGACCTGCTGGTCGTCGGGTCAGGCTTCTTCGGCCTCACCATCGCCGAGCGCTGCGCGAGCGAGCTCGGCCTGAAGGTGCTGGTGCTCGAGCGGCGCTACCACCTGGGTGGCAACGCCTACAGCGAGAAGGACCCCGAGACCGGCATCGAGGTGCACAAGTACGGCACGCACCTCTTCCACACCTCCAACAAGCGGGTGTGGGAGTACGTCAACCGCTTCACGACCTTCACCGGCTACCAGCACCGCGTGTTCGGCAAGTACCAAGGCCAGGTCTACCCGCTGCCGATGAACCTCGGCCTCATCAACTCCTTCTTCGGGAAGAGCCACACCCCCGAGGAGGCGCGCGCCCTCATCGCCGAGCAGGCCGGCGAGATCGACACCGACCAGGCGCAGAACCTCGAGGAGAAGGGCATCTCCCTGATCGGGCGGCCTCTCTACGAGGCCTTCGTGAAGGGTTACACGGCCAAGCAGTGGCAGACCGACCCCAAGGAGCTGAGCCCGGACATCATCAGCCGGCTGCCGGTCCGCTACACCTTCGACAACCGCTACTTCAACGACACCTACGAGGGGCTGCCCACCGACGGCTACACCGCGTGGCTCGAGCGGATGGCCGACCACCCGAACATCGAGGTCCGCGTCGACACCGACTTCTTCGACGTCCGCGAGCACTACGTCGGCAAGGTCCCGATCGTCTACACCGGCCCGGTCGACGAGTACTTCGACAACTCCGAGGGTCGCCTCTCGTGGCGCACCGTCGACCTCGAGCAGGAGATCGTCGACGTCGACGACTTCCAGGGCACCGGTGTCGTCAACTACAACGACGAGGACGTGCCCTACACCCGCATCCTCGAGTTCAAGCACCTGCACCCCGAGCGGGCCTCGTCCTACGCGCCGGGCAAGACGCTGATCGTGCGGGAGTACTCCCGCTTCGCGGAGGAGGGCGACGAGCCCTACTACCCGATCAACACCGCCGAGGACCGCGCGAAGCTGCTCAAATATCGTGAGCTGGCCAAGGCTGAACCGCTGGTGCTGTTCGGCGGCCGCCTCGGCACCTACAAGTATCTCGACATGCACATGGCCATCGGGTCGGCGCTGTCGATGTTCGACAACAAGCTGCGACCGCACTTCGCCGAGGGTGCCGAGCTGACATCTGGAGGCGTCGACGAATGACCGTCACTCGACTGCTGCAACGGCAGATCCTGCCGATCGACAAGGACACCGACGTCTTCGCCCTCTACGTCGATGCGGAGGAGGCGCGGCTCGACGCCGACCGCTACGACATCGGTGGCGACCGCGCGGCCAAGGACCTCAACAACGCCGCCATCCGCCAGTCGACCTCGACGGGCCGTTCGATCCACCCCGACCAGATCGAGTCCCGCACGGCGCTGCGGGTGCCGGTCGGCCAGAAGCTGTCGTTCGGGACCTACTTCAACGGGTTCCCGGCGTCGTACTGGCGCCGGTGGACGATCGTGGACGCCGTCACGCTGACGGTGCGGCTGACCGGTTCGGGCGCGGGCCTGACCGTCTACAAGTCCATGGCCAACGGCCGCAGCCAGCGGGTCGACTCGGCCACCGTGGGCGGCGACGGCAAGGGCACCTTCTCCTTCGAGCTGACGCTCACGCCCTTCGTCGACGGCGGCTGGTACTGGTACGACGTCGTCGCCGGTGACGAGGACGCGGTCGTCGAGTCCGCCGAGTGGACCGCCGAGGTGCCCGAGGAGCGGGCGCTCCACGGCACGACCGACATCGCGATCACCACGATGAACCGCCCCGACATGTGTGCCCAGCTGCTCGGTCAGCTCGCTGACGACGAGGCGCTGCGGCCCTACCTCGACACAGTCTTCCTGATGGAGCAGGGCACCAAGCCGGTGTCCGGCTCGGAGTACTTCCCGGCAGCCGAGAAATCGCTGGGCGACCAGCTGCGCGTCCTCGTGCAGGGCAACCTCGGCGGGTCGGGCGGCTATGCGCGCGGCCAGCTCGAGTCGCTCCGCAAGGGCACCGCGACCTACGCGATGATGATGGACGACGACGTCGTCTGCGAGCCCGAGGGCATCATCCGTGCCGTCACCTTCGGGGATCTCTCCAAGCGGCCGACCATCGTCGGCGGCCACATGTTCAGCCTCTACTCACGCTCGCGCCTGCACAGCTTCGGCGAGATCGTGCAGCCGTGGCGGTTCTGGTGGCAGACACCGCTGGACGGCTACAGCGACTGGGACCTCGCGGCGCGCAACATCCGCTCGGCGCGGTGGCTGCACAAGCGCGTCGACGTCGACTTCAACGGCTGGTTCATGTGCCTCATCCCGCGAGTGGTGCTCGACGAGGTCGGGCTGTCGTTGCCGATCTTCATCAAGTGGGACGACATGGAGCTCGGCCTGCGCGCGAAGGCGGCGGGCTTCCCGACGGTGACCTTCCCAGGTGCGGCCGTGTGGCACATCCCGTGGACCGACAAGAACGACGCCCTGGACTGGCAGGCCTACTTCCACCACCGCAACCGGTTGATCGCCGCACTGCTGCACTCGCCCTACCCCAAGGGCGGTCGGCTGATCCGCGAGAGCCTCAACCACCAGATCAAGCACATGGTGTCGCTGCAGTACTCCACCGCCGAGCTGCGCCACCAGGCCATGCTCGACGTGCTGGCCGGCCCGCGCGCGCTGCACGGTGAGCTGTCGACCAAGCTGGGCGAGATCAACGCGTTCCGCAAGACCTTCACCGACGCCCAGCTGGAGAAGGACCGCGACGCCTTCCCGCCGGTGCGCCGCAAGAAGCCGCCGCGCAAGGGCCGCGACGCCGTCGAGATCCCGGGCCGGTTCTCGCAGCTGCTCACCGCGGGACTGGCACCGATCCGGCAGCTCAAGGCGCCGCGTGAGCTGTCACAGGAGTTCCCCGAGGCCGAGCTCACGGCCCTGGACGCGAAGTGGTACCGGCTGGCGTCGTACGACTCGGCGATCGTCTCGATGAACGACGGCACCTCCGCGGCGTTCTACCAACGCGATCCCGCGAAGTACCGCGAGCTGCTGCGCAAGACGATCGAGATCCACGAGCGCTACCGCCGTGAGTGGCCGCGGCTGGCGCGCGAGTACCGCGAGGCGTTGCCGGAGATCACCTCACCCGAAGCCTGGGAGCGCACGTTCGCGCCGTACGTCGAGGGCGAGCGGGACGCGTGAGCCTCAAGGCCATGGCCGACAAGGTCTCCGTCCGGCACGACCTGGAGCACACCGCCCTGACGCCGCCCTCGGCGACGAGCGGGCTGCTCGAGGCGTTCCGTCGGCGCTACCTGCTCAGGCTCATGGTCCGGCGCGAGATCCAGGCCCGCTATGCACGATCGCTGTTCGGCCTGGCGTGGAGCTACATCAACCCGACGGTGCGGTTCTTCACCTTCTACTTCGTGTTCGGGATCCTGCTCGCCCGCGGCAACATCCAGAACTTCGCGATCCACCTCTTCGCCGGCATGGTGCTGGTCCACTACTTCACCGAGACGGTCAACTCCGGGACCAAGTCGCTGCTGACCAACAAGGGCGTCGTGCAGAAGATGGCGATGCCGCGCGAGCTGTTCCCCTTCGCGTCGATGCTGGTGTCGCTCTACCACACGATCCCGCAGATGATCATCCTCACCATCGCCTGCCTCTGGACCCGCACCTGGGACCCCGACCTGGTCGGCATGGGCGCCGCCCTGCTCGGCTTCACCATCGTGCTGCTCTTCAGCACCTCGCTCGGACTGATGTTCTCGGTCTTCAACGTGCTGCTGCGCGACTTCGGGCGGATCGTCCAGACGTTCCTCAACGTGCTGCCCTTCACCGTCCCGATGATGTACCCCTACTCGATGATCACCGAGCGGTTCGGCACCGGTTGGCCGCACGACCTGGTCATGGCCAACCCGCTCGCCGAGGCCGTGCTGCTGATCCAGCGGGGCTTCTGGTGGACGACGACGACCAGCGAGCCCTACTCCAAGTCGTTCCCGCCCGACCTCTGGCAGCGCGGTTTCATCATGCTGGGCGTCTGCGTCGTCCTCCTGGCCTTCGCGCAGTGGGTCTTCTCGCGGCTGGAGGCACGGGTCCCGGAGCTCCTGATATGACCACCCTCGACCACCCCGTGTCGCCGGCTGCGCCCCCGCCCGCCGAGCCGCTCACCTCGATCGTCGTCGACGGGGTGTCGAAGGAGTTCGCGCTCCAGTACCAGCGCACGTTGAAGAAGATCGCGCTCGCCAAGCTGCGCAAGCAGAAGGTCAAGGACACGTTCCTCGCGCTCGAGGACGTCTCGTTCAAGGTGCCCCAGGGTCAGTCGATCGCGCTGATGGGCCTCAACGGGTCCGGCAAGAGCACGCTGCTCAAGCTGATCAGCGGCGTGATGAAGCCGGACGCCGGGCAGGTGCTGACCCGTGGCCGCATCTCCGGGCTGATCGCCACCGGTGCCGGCTTCCACCAGCAGCTCACCGGGCGCGAGAACATCTTCATGAACGCCGCGATCCTCGGCATGTCGAAGGAGGAGACCGAGGCGAAGTTCGACGACATCGCCGCCTTCGCCGACGTGGGGCGCTTCATGGACACCCCGGTCGGCAACTACTCCTCCGGGATGTTCGCTCGACTCGGCTTCTCCGTCGCCGTCCACGTCGACTGCGACATCTTCGTCGCCGACGAGGTCCTGGCCGTGGGCGACCGGCCGTTCAAGAAGAAGTGCATGAAGCGCATGGAGGAGATCCGCGAGAGCGGCATCACCATGTTCTACGTCACCCACGCCGCCGCCTCCGTGCGCCGCATGTGCGACCGCGTCATCGTCCTCGAGTCCGGCAAGGTCGGCTACGACGGCGACGTCGACGAGGGCATCAAGTACCTCCACTACGACGACAGCGACGACGAGCCAGACGTGGCCGACGAGGACTCCGCCGACGAGGAGCTCGCCTCCGACATCTGATTGGTTGCGCGGCCCGCACGAGGGCAACATCAGCGCAATTGTTTGGTTGTGGCCCTGAATCGGGGGCTGGAGGGGGCAACAACTGAGCAATTGAACGGTTATTGCCGGCCCGCGTCTCGGCGTGTCGACTGGTAATGACACACATGTAGTTACTCAGGTTCCCTTGCGGGTACCCGTGTGACTGGTGGGACAGTTGCAACTCCTGTTGCTTCTCTTCCCCCTTGGAGCATCTCGCATGCGCCTGTTTGCGCCCCCGATGTCGGCCGGTTCGGAACCCACGTGGCGGTCCCGCTACGTGACCGCCTGCCAGCAGCTGCTCGCGCTCGCCCTCGTCGTGGCGGCGTTGACGCCGGCAGCGAGCGTGGTGAGCCTCGACGTCGTTCGCTCGAACCCCGCCCAGGGAGCCGGGGCGCCGGCGTTGACGGCCGAGCTGGCGGCGTACGAGCGGCAGAAGCGGCAGCCCGCGACGGTCGAGACCGCGCCCGTCGACCCCAAGGTCACCGAGGTCCAGCTCACGCCGCCGGCCAACGGCACCATGCTCGGCCGGCTCTCGGCCAGCACGTCGGTGCGCGACGGCAGGACCACCGTGAAGAGCCGGCCCCAGCGCGTCGTCGGGTACGGCGCCGTCGGGGTCACCTGGGGCCACGGCGTCGTGGTCGGTGACGACGACATCGCGCTGCAGGTGCGCACGAGGACCGCGGGCGCCGATGGCGACCGTTGGTCGGACTGGCAGGAGCTCGAGTACCACGACGAGCACGCGCCCGACCCCGGCAGCCGCGAGGCCCGCCGCGCCCGGCCCGGCACCGACCCGCTGCTCGTCGGCGACGTCGACGAGGTCCAGGTGCGCAGCACCAGCCGGACCGCACCGCCCGAGGACATGAAGCTGGCCGTCATCGACCCCGGGCAGGGCCAGGAGCGCACCGAAGCCCCCGCCATCGACGCCGCCGAGCTGCCCTCGGCCCGTGCGTCGCAGGCCCAGTCAGCCCAGGCCCAGTCAGCCCAGGCCCAGTCAGCCCAGGCCCAGTCAGCCCAGGCCCAGTCAGCCCAGGCCCAGTCGGCTGCCCGCACCGGCGGTGAGGTGTCGGCCGCCGCCGCGGCGTACACCCCGATGCCGACGATTTTCTCCCGCGCGCAGTGGGGCGCCGACGACCGGATGCGCGACGCCAGCTCGCTGCGCTACTACGAGGTGCACGCCGGCTTCGTGCACCACACGGTCAACGCCAACAACTACACCGAGGCGGAGGTGCCCGCGATCATCCGCAGCATCTACGCGTACCACACCAAGTCTCGCGGCTGGAGCGACATCGGCTACAACTTCCTGGTCGACCGGTTCGGCCGCGTGTGGGAGGGCCGGTACGGCGGCGTCGACCGACCCGTTGTCGGTGCCCACACCCTGGGCTACAACGAGTACTCCTTCGCGATGTCGGCGATCGGCAACTTCGAGCTGGTGCAGCCCTCCGACGCCGTGCTGCGTGCCTACGGCGCGGTCTTCGCGTGGAAGCTCTCCCTGCACGGGGTCAGCGCAGCCTCGACCGCCCAGGACGTCGGCAGGAGCACCTTCCAGGCCATCAACGGTCACCGCGACGCCGCCGCGACCGCCTGCCCCGGCAAGTACCTCTACGCCCAGCTGCCCACCATCCGGGCGTACGCCGCCGCAGGCCAGGTGGGCTGGGCCGGCCGCGAGCTCGAGTCCAACCTCGTCGGCGGTCCCAACCCCGACATCGTCGTGCGCCGCGCCGGCGACGCACGGATCCTGATCATCCCCACCAACGGGAGCGGGGCGCCGCTCGGCGACCCGGTCGACACCGGGTTGAACCTCCCCGACGCCAGGCAGCTCTACAACGTGGGCGACTGGGACCGCGACGGCTTCGGCGACGTGGCGTTCTACAACGCCGACCACGGCATCTACCTGCTCCGCGGCAACGGACAGGGCCAGTTCGCCGCCCCGCTGCTGATCGCCTCCGCCATGCGGGGCATCCGGCTCATCGCGGCGGTCGGCGACGTCACCGGCGACGGTTACCCGGACCTGATGGGCCAGCCGCGCAGGTCGTCGATGCGGATCTATCCCGGCGCCGGGTTGTACGGGCTCGCGCCGAGCTACGTCGCCTACTCGAAGGTCAAGGCCAAGCACCTGGTCGGCGTCGGCCGGATGGACGCCGACGGCGCGCCTGACACCGTCGTGCGCAAGAAGAAGAACCTCGTGCTCTACAAGGGCAACGGTCCCGGTGGGCTGACGGCCGGCGCGACGAAGGTGCGCGGTCGCCTGGCCGGCTTCGACTGGGTGATCGGCATCAGCGACATCGACCTCGCGGGTCACGCCGACGTGCTCCTCCGCAAGAAGTCCGACGGCGGGCTCTACCTGCTGCCGGGCAACGAGCGACGTTTCGGCAAGCCGGTGAAGATCGGTGGCGGCATGGAGCAGTACGACTTGGCGGACTGAAGCGGGGTCACGAGGGTGCTACGAACCGGGCGGTGGCGCGCTCGGCGACGTACGTCTCCTCCAGGCGGGACCGGCCCTCAGCCCCGTCAGCACCCACCACGTAGACGGTGGAGCCGCTCCTCGTGAGCGGTTCCACGAAGGAGGCCAGACCGGAAGGGGAAGCCGGACTGACCTCCGACAGAAGGCGGCCGCCGTCGGCGAGAACCGCTCCCGAGATCGGGAGCAGGGTCCCGGCGGCGGCCGCCCTCATCAGCTCACCCTGCGTCCAGTCCGGGGTCGCCGCGTCGCCCTCGGTCGGCGGGTCCCACGCGACGAAGGCGTCCGGCTGGCCCCAGACCTCCACGCCGAAGTCCGTGACGCCGCCCGGCACGGGGTCGCCGAACCCCACCCCCAACGGCAGCAGCGCGGTGGCCACGACCGGACGCCCTGCCGCTCCCGCGGCGTACGCCGCGAGGCCGGACGGGCCGGTGACGAACCCGTCCGCCGGCTGCGACTCCTCGTCCCAGGCCACCTCGAGGCCGACGGTCCAGGCGGCACCCAGGAAGACCGGCGTGAGCCAGTGCGCCGGCAGGTCCACCAGGAGTCGTTGTCCGCGCTCGAGGTCGGCCTCCTCGACGAGCAGCGAGGCGGTCTTGGCGACCCAGTTGGCGTACGTCGCCACGGACAGCTCGACGCGCTCGCCGGTCGCGAAGTCGTAGAAGGTCACCAGGGGCCGGGCGGCGTCCGCGCGGAGCTCGCGGGCCAGGACGTCGGTGAAGGTGACCATGCCGTCAGCCTAGGGCGGCTAGCGTTCGCCCCATGAGCGAGACGTTCTGGGCCGTCGTACCCGCCGGCGGCGCCGGGACCAGGCTCTGGCCGCTGTCCCGCAAGGGCTCCCCGAAGTTCCTGCACGACCTGACCGGTTCGGGGCGCACGCTGATCCAGGCGACCCTCGACCGACTCGAGCCGCTCGCGGGGGAACGATTCCTCGTCGTCACCGGCCAGGCTCATCGGGACGCCGTCGCCGAGCAGCTGCCGGGTCTCGACCCGGCCCGCATCGTCGCCGAGCCCTCGCCTCGCGACTCGATGGCCGCCATCGGCCTGGCCGCCGCGCTGCTCGAACGACAGGACCCCACCGCGGTGATGGGGTCCTTCGCCGCGGACCACGTCGTCACCGACCCCGACACCTTCAGAGGTGTGGTCGGGCTCGCGGCGGACGTCGCCCGCGACGGCCTGCTCGTGACCCTCGGCATCGAGCCGACGCACGCGGCCACCGGCTTCGGGTACATCCGGCTCGGTGGGCCGCTGGCCGGCCACGAGGGCGCCTTCATGGTCGAGGAGTTCGTCGAGAAGCCCGCCGCGGCTCTGGCGGAGGAGTACGTCGCCTCGGGGTCCTACCGCTGGAACGCCGGCATGTTCGTGGCCCGTCCGTCCGTGCTGCTCGACCTGCTCGCCGCGCAGGACCCCGACTTCGCGGCGGCGCTGCGCGGGATCGCCGCCGATCCGGACACCCTCGACGAGGTGTGGCCGAGCCTGCCCAAGATCGCCATCGACCACGCCGTCGCGGAGCCCGCAGCCGCGGCCGGCAGGGTCGCGGTCGTGCCCGGCTCGTTCGGCTGGGACGACATCGGCGACTTCGCCTCCCTCGCCGCGCTGGTGCCCGCCACCGACGGCCTGGCCGTGCTCGGCGACGCGAGCCTCGTCCGCGCGGTCGACAGCACGGGGTTCGTCGCCGCGAACGGCGGGCGCGTGGTCGCCGTCGTCGGCCTCGACGACATCGTGGTGGTCGACACCGGCGACGCCGTCCTGGTCACCACGCGCGCGCGGGCCCAGGACGTCAAGCAGGTCGTCGCCGAGCTGGGGGAGTCGAGACCCGAGCTGACCTAGACGGCGTTCGGCTCGGGGGAGTCCACGTAGGGGTAGTCCTTCATGAACTGCTCCACCGCCGCGCCGGAGGGCGCCGAGCAGTACATCGTGACGCCGACCTGCTCTCCTGTCGCCGCGTCGCCGGTGCCGCCGACCGACCAGTGGGTCAGGGCGATGTGCTGGCCGTCGGGGAAGGCGTCGCCGTCGTCCGAGGTCCACGGCACGGCCTTGAACTTGTTGCGCAGGTTGCCGTCGTCACCCTGGAACTTCTGCGCGATCGCACGGATGTCGGAGACCATGTCGCCGTCGTCGGCGGCGGTCTCGTCGTACCAGAGGATCGTGAAGCCGTGCTCGAGGTTGTGGATCAGGTAGCCGATGTCCGGGCGGTCCTTGGTGGTGTAGAACTTGCGGTCCATCGGCTCCCAGGTGTCGAAGTGCTGGCCGAAGGCCGGCGGGTTGCCCGTCAGCGTGATCGGGGTGCCCGGCGAGACGTGGTCCTGGTTGCCCTCGGCGGGGGCGGTGGTCGGGTCCTCGCAGACCGAGGCCGCGGCGCCGATGTCCTCCAGCGGCGGCAGGTTGCGCTGGGTCCACCACTGCTTGACCGGTCCGTACGCCGCGGCGCCGATGATCAGCAGCGCGATGACGATGCAGACGCCGACGATCCGGAACCCGCGCGAGCGCTCGGCGGACCGCTGCTGGGCCAGCATCTTGTCGACCTTCGCTTGACGCTCGGTCTTCTCGGTACGGGTGCTCTTGGCCACGACGGGAGGTCCTCGGGAGGTCAGGGGTGGGGCGGGTCTGTCTTGAGGTCTGTCTGGAGGTGCGGGCGAAGTCTACGGAACGACGGGTCGCAACACCTGATCGACGGCCGAACTGGCCGCAGGAGACGTGACGGTCCATCCGCACGCGTGGGCCAGCGTCGGCACCCGCGGATCCTCGGCGCGAACCACCACCGTGTCGGCGCGCAGCTCGATCGGGGCGTCCGCGCCGAGCACCTCGCGGAGCAGCCCGACGAGCTCGTCGGGCGACGCGGCAGCCCCGAACCCGGCAGCGTCGGTGTCCCCGGCCAGGGCGCGGACGACGGCCTCGCGGGCGCCGTACCCGAACAGGTCACCGGCCTCGGCCCGCACCAGTGCCGCGGCCCCCGGCCCGTCCTCGCCCGGCGGCAGCACGTGGTCGGCGAGCCCGCGCAGCACCGCGAACGGGCGGGCGCCGAGCTTTGCCTGCACCAGCTCGGCAGCCCCCGCGGCCTCGTCCGCCACCGCCGGTGCGGTCACCACCAGCTCGTGCCCGTGTGCATCGACACGACCTCGGTGGTCGTCGAGGACGACGAGCCCGGCCGCGCCGATCGCGATGTCGGTCTGGCCCTGGCGCCAGGCCCTGCCAGAGGTGTCGGTCACCACGACGGCCACGTCGACCCCCGTGCGCGCGGCCAGCTCGCGGCGCAGCCGGCGTGCGGACTCGTCGGGGTCGACGGGCAGCACGACGACGTGGCCGGGCGCGACGTTGGAGGCGTCGATGCCGGCCGCGGCCATGGTGAGCCCGAGCCGGTTGCGCACGATCGTGGTGCGCCCCCGCCGGGCCACGACGCGCACGGTCTCGCCCGGGAGCGCGTCGTCGCGGTCACCCGGAAGCACCCGCCCCTCCGCCTTGCTCACGACCTTGCTCGTCACGCAGACCACGTCACCGTCGGCCAGCGTCCACTCCTCGCCGAGCGCCGTCACCAACAGCGCGGCCAGGTCGTCACCGGCGGCGACCTCGGGCACGCCGTCGGGGGCGTACGCCGTCAGGACGCGACCGCTCATCCGGCCGGGCGTGTCGGGGGAGCCGGTGCGGCCAGCTCCAGAGCAGCACGGGCCATCGCCGCGGTGGCGTCGACGTCGGTCATCATCAACGGCACCGCGCGGCAGGCGATCCCGGCCGCCTCGATCCGGGGGACCAGCTCGGCGTCCGCCGTGTCGACGAGCCACCCGTCGAGGACGCCGTCGCGCGAGCGGGCGCCGTAGTGCTCGGCCACGGCCGCCGCCGAGACCTCGACCCCGATGGCGCCGAGCAGCTGCTCGGCCATGCCGCGGACGTGCGCGCCGCCGACGATGGGGGAGAGCCCCACGACCGGTGCCGTCGTCGCCCGCAGCGCCTCGCGGATGCCGGGCACCCCGAGGATCGTGCCGACCGAGACGACGGGGTTCGAGGGCGGCAGCAGCACGACGTCGGCGGTCTCGATCGCCTCGAGGACGCCGGGTGCGGGCGTGGCCTTCTCCTGGCCGACCACGATCACCGCTTCCGCCGGCACCGCTGCGTGCATGCCCACCCAGTACTCCTGGAAGTGGACGACCCGACGGCCACTGGGCGCGTCGTCGTCGGCGACGGCGATGTGGGTCTCCACCCGGTCGTCGCTCATGGGCAGCAGGCGCAGCCGGTCGCCGAAGCCCGGGGTGAGCCAGCGCTCGCAGAGCGCCGCCGTCACCTGGGTGAGCGGGTAGCCCGCGTCGAGCATGCGGGTGCGCATGAGGTGCGTGGCGATGTCGCGGTCACCGAGCCCGAACCACGGCGCCTCGCCGCCGTACGCCGCCAGCTCCTCCTTCACGCTCCACGTCTCGTCGCGCCGACCCCAGCCGCGCTCGTGGTCGATGCCCTCGCCCAGCGTGTACATGACCGTGTCGAGGTCGGGGCAGATCTTGAGGCCGTGCAGCCACAGGTCGTCGGCGGTGTTGGCCACGACGGTGATCTCCGTGTCGGTCCCCGCAGCTCCCTGCGCGTGCAGGAGACCCTGCAGGAAACGGGCTCCTCCGACGCCGCCGGAGAGCACCGTCAACCTGGTCCGTCGGCCGCTCGTCATGGGCGTCAGCCTCTCGCAGTGGTCTGGACGTGCGGCCACGGGTCCACCGCATAGCACATCCGATCTTGACTTTCCGGGTACGACAGGCATGTAATTCCACTAGTGTTCTTCCAGGCAGTCGGAGAACACACCACAGGGTCGAAAGGGCGAAACCGATGAGGGAACTGTTTCTTCTCGAGCCGGACGCCGAAGAGGCGGGCTGGCAGGATCGCGCTCTTTGTGCGCAGACGGACCCGGAGGCGTTCTTCCCCGAGAAGGGCGGGTCCACGCGAGAGGCCAAGAAGGTCTGTCTCACGTGTGACGTCCGCAACGAGTGCCTCGAGTCGGCGCTGATGAACGACGAACGCTTCGGCATCTGGGGCGGCCTGTCCGAGCGTGAGCGCAGGAAGCTGAAGAAGCAGGCCGTGTAGCCCTTGGTCTCGTGACGGTCGCTGCGCGACCTCCTCGCCAGCGGCTTCCGCTCGGGAGCGTCCGATTCGCGTTGCCCCCCGGGTGCGTGGATAGCCTGCCCGGGTGTCGAGCCCGTCCCCGCGTGACTCCCCGTCACGGGAGCAGTCTCGTGTCTCCGTGGTGCTCGTCAGCCATTCCGGGGCCGACTGGCTGCCGACGGTCCTCGACGGGATCGCGGCCCAGACCCGTTGGGCGGACCGCATCGTCGCGGTCGACACCGGCAGCAGGGACATCTCCCCGGAGCTGCTGACCCGCGCGCTCGGCGCCGACCACGTGACCACGTCGGGGCGGCAGACGTCCTACGGCGAGGCGGTCGACCTCGGCCTCGCGCTGCTCGACGAGGTCGACCCTTCCCGCACCGAGTGGGTCTGGCTCCTCCACGACGACAGCACGCCCTCGCCCACGGCCCTCGAGGAGCTGCTGGCGGCCGCGGCCGGGGACCCGACCGCCAGCGTGCTCGGCCCCAAGCTGCGCGAGTGGCCCTCCCTGCGCCGCCTCCTCGAGGTCGGCGTGACCATCTCCGGCACCGGTCGTCGCGAGACCGGCCTGGAGCGCAGCGAGTACGACCAGGGTCAGCACGACGCCGTACGCCAGGTGCTCGCCGTGAACACCGCCGGCATGCTGGTGCGTCGCGACGTGCTCGACGCGCTCGGCGGGTTCGACCGCCAGCTGCCGATCTTCGGCAACGACGTCGACTTCGGATGGCGGGCCGCCGAGGCCGGCTACCGCACCCTCGTCGTGCCACAGGCGGTGGTCTTCCACGCCGAGGCGGCGCACACGGGCAGCCGGCGTACGTCGCTGACCGGCCGCCACACGCACTACCAGGAGCGCCGGGCCGCCCTGTGGACCCTCCTCGTCAACGGCCGGGGCCGCACCCTGCCGTGGCGCGTGGTGCGGCTCGCCGTCGGCACGATCATCCGGATGGTCGGCTTCCTCCTGGTCCGCTCCGTCGGCGAGGCGCTCGACGAGCTGGCCGCGCTGCTGTCGGTCTACTCGCGGCCGCGTCAGCTGCTCGCCGCCCGGCGCGCACGCCGACGGGCCGGTGGCGCCAGCCGCGACACCGAAGCCGCCCGCGCCCTGTTGTCGCCCTGGTGGGTGCCCTATCGGCACGGCCTGGACTTCGTCAGCGACCTGGCAGCGGCACTGAGCAACCAGGCCGCCGACGTCGCCGAGCGGCGGCGCGCGGCGGCGCTCGAGCGCGAGGCTGCCGAGGCGGCGGCCGGCCCCAAGCGCTCGGCGGCCAGGACGCACCAGCAGCAGCCGCACGAGCGGCGGGCCGGCGAGGACGACGACGACCTGCTCGAGCCCGACAGCGGACTGCTCACCCGCTTCCTGACGAGCCCCGTCGCCGTCGGGGTGGCCGTCTTCGTGGGCGTCGTCCTCGCCGGCACCCGGCAGGCCTGGGGCGCGGTGTCCGGCGGGGGCCTGGCCCCGGCGCCCGGGTCCGCCTCCGACTGGTGGAGGCTCTACGTCGAGTCCTCGCACGCGCTTGCCCTGGGCACGTCCGTGCCCGCCCCGCCCGTGCTGGTCCCCCTCGCGATGCTCGCCTCCCTCCTGGGTGGCAGCGCGGTCGCCGCCGTCAGCGTGGTGATGGTCCTCGCGATGCCGGTCGCGCTGTGGGGCGCGTGGCGTCTGGTCCGCGCGGTCGGCAGCTTCCTCGACCCCGCCGGGATGCCGCGCTGGCTGGTCGCGGCCGGCGCGGCGACGTACGCCCTCGTGCCCGCTGTCAGCGGCGCGTGGGGAGACGGTCGCCTCGGCCAGGTGCTCCTCGTGGCCGTGCTGCCCTGGCTGGCGCACGCGGCCCTCGCGTTCGCCGACCCCGAGGCCGATCGCCGCTGGCGAGCAGCCTGGCGCACCGGGCTGCTGCTCGCGCTCGCGACCGCGTGCACGCCGATGGTGTTCCCCGTCCTCGTCGTGATGGTCCTGGGTGTCCTGGCCCTGGCCGCCCGCCTGGCCCCGGACCTGGTGGCCGACAGGTCGGTGTCCCTGCCGCCGCTGGTCGCCCTCGGTGTGGTGCCGGTGCTGCTCGTGCCGTGGTGGCTGCCCCTGCTGGTGCAGGGACACCCCGGGGGGCTGCTGCTCGAGCCCGGCCGGTTCCCGGCCGCGTCGACCGGTGGGCTCGACCTCCTGCTCGGCCGCCTCGAGGGGCTCGGGGCCCCGGTCTGGCTGGCCGTCCCGATCGTGCTCGCGGCCCTGCTGGCGCTGGTGCCGGCGCGATCGAGGGTGACCGCCCTGGTGTGCTGGACGACCGCCCTCGTCACGACCCTGGTCGCGGCGCTCGTCGCGGCGCCCACCGTGGACGTGCTCGGCGGCTCGGCGCGGCCCGGCGCCGGCGGGGCGGTCCCCGTCGTCACCGGCGCCCTCGTGGTGGCCGGCTGTGCGGGGGCGCTGGCGGTGCTGCAGCACCTGCGCGCCGCGGACTCCGCCTGGCAGCGACGGCTCGCCGCCGTCCCGGCAGTGGTCGCGCTGGCGGTGCCGACCGCAGGAGCGGTGTGGTTCGCCGCCGGCGGGCACGACAACCTGACGGCCGACGAACCGGCCGACGTGCCGACCTACATGAGCCAGAGCTCCCTCCTCGGACCCGAGCACGGCATCCTCGTCGTGCGCGGCGACATCGAGACCGGTCTGCGTTACGCCGTACGTCGCGGCGACGGCGACACCCTCGGTGACGACGAGGTGCTCGCCCTGACGGCGGAGGACCGGGCGTTCTCGAACCTGCTGACCGACCTCGTCGCCCGGCCGACACCCGAGGCAGTGGACGAGCTGGCCGCGAGCGGCATCGAGTACATCGTCCTTCCGGCCCCGGCGGACGGGCGGATCTCGGCACGGCTGGACGCCTCGGCCGGCCTGGCCCAGGCGAGCGCCGAGGACAGGTCCACGCGGGCCTGGCGGGTCGGCGTCGACCTTCCGGGAGATGCCGTCGGGGCATCGCGGTCGTGGTCGCGCATCTTGCTGCTGATCGTCCAGGGCCTCGCCGTCCTCGTGGTCGCGGTGCTGGCCGGTCCCTCCATCCGGGCCGAGCGGAGGACGCGTCGATGAGCGAGCAGCCCCGCGGCCTGCGGTCGCGCATCGGACCCGCAGTCGTGCTGTCGGTGGTCGTGCCCCTGGCGGCGCTGGGGGCCAGCCTGCTGGTGCGCACCGAGCAGCCAGCGGTCCACAGCGCCGACCCGGAGGCGACCGCGCTGAGCAGGGTCACGCTGGGGTGCCCGAGCAGCCGGACGAACGCCACCGCAGAGGTCGAGATCGCGAGCAGCCTCGCCGAGGAGGACGGGGAGGTCGGGGTCGACCCGCTGACCGACGACCAGCAAGACCTCCCTGTGCGCGCTGGAGCGATCACGTCGACGGCCGCCGCCGCCACGGACGGAGCCGTCGTGATCGTCGGCGACGACACCTGGGCCCCTGGCCTCCTGGCCGCGCGGCTCTCGCCGTCAGCGGCGACCTCGTGCACCGAGCCCCAGCCCGACGCCTGGTTCGCAGGCGTCGGCGCGCGACCCGGACACCGCTCCGTCGTCGAGCTGGTCAACCCCGATCCGGGTCCCGCTGTCGTCGACCTCACCCTCTTCGCGCCCACCGGCCCGATCGACGCCGAAGGGTTCCGGGGGCTGCGCGTCCCCGGGCGCAGCACCATCGCCCTCGACCTGTCCGAGCAGGTGCCCCGGCGCACCGAGCTGGGCCTGCACGTCGAGGTCTCGCGAGGCCGTCTCGCGGCCAGCGTCTGGGACGCCGCCGACCGGTTGGGCACCGCGCCCGCCTCGGGCGACTGGCTGGCCCCGCAGGCCGAGTCGCTGACGAGCGGGATCCTGCTGGGGCTGCCGCGGGGGGACGGCACCCGCCGCCTCGCCCTCGTCAACGGCGGCGACGACGAGACGCGCGTGAGCCTGCGCGTGGTCAGCCCTGAGAGCACCTTCGCGCCCGAGGGTCTCGACGAGATCAGGGTCCCGCCCCAGTCGATCCGCTCGATCTCCATCGACGCGGTGCTCGCGCCGCAGGTGCGGGCCGGGGCGCTCGGCATCCTGGTGGAGTCGACCGGACCGGTGGCGGCTGCGTTGCAGACCTTCGTCGGGTCCGACCTCGCGCCCATCAGCGTCGGTCCCGTCATCGAGGCGCGAGGAGCGGTCCTGGCCCCACCTGGCCCCAAGGAGCTGCTCGTGGCGGGTGCCGAGCGGCCAGGGGTCGCGGTCGTGGTGTCGCGCAGCGCGGACGGGACCGAGCTGAGCGACGAACGCGTGGAGATCGGTCCGGATCGCGGCGTCCGTGTGAAGCTGCCCGACCGAGCGATGTACGTGTCGCTCGAGCTCGAGCGCACCCCGGTCGTGGCCAGCGTCTTCGTCCACGGCACCGACGGGGGCAGTGCGGTGCTCCCGTTGCACGAGGTGCGTGCGACAGGGTTGGTGCCCGCAGTGCGCCCGGCCCTGCCGTGACGCTGCCCTGACGCCGGCCGGCCGCGGGATCAGGGCTCGTAGCGAGGGTCGACGTCCTCGGCCGGGATGCCGAGCAGCTCGGCGACCTGCTCGACCACGACGGTGAGCACCATCGCCTCCAGGTCGGCCCGGGTCTCGCTGCGGTGCTCGATGGGGCGCCGGAAGAGGACCAGCCGGGTCGCCTGCGGTCCGGTGCCGCGGATCAGCGACGAGAGCGGGACGGTGTCGGGGTGCCAGTCGTCGGGCACCTGAGGGGCGTCCTCGACGGCGTACTCCAGGAGCCCGAGCCGGTCCTGCCAACGGTCGTCGATCTCGGCCACGATGCGCAGCGCGAGCTCGTCGAACCGCTCACGCGCCGTCGGGCGGGCGCTGCGGCCCGGCTCCGGCGACAGCACCTCGGGCCCGCGCATGCCGCGGCCGCGGCGATCGCGCACCCGCCGCCTCGGCGGCGAGGCGGCAGCCGAGCTCATGGGCCGAGGCTAGCCCCCGAGCCCGCCCGCGTGCCTGTCGGGCAGGCGGCGCGCCGCCCGGTAGCGTCCGCGGGGTGAGCCTCTCCCGTCGCTGTTCGCGGACCGCGTGCGACCGCGTCGCCGTCTGGACGCTCACCTTCGTGTACGCCGACCAGACCGCCGTCCTGGGTCCGCTCTCGCTCTACGCGGAGCCGCACGCCTACGACCTCTGCGCCGAGCACGGCGAGCGGCTCTCGGCGCCCAAGGGCTGGGACGTGCTGCGGCTGGCGCCCGACCCTGCTGCGGCCGGCCCCACCCAGGACGACCTGCTCGCCCTGGCGGACGCCGTGCGCGAGGTCGCGCGGCCGGTGGTGCGGGCGGACCCGCAGGCCGTCCCCTACGTGCGTGAGACCGGTCGCGAGACCGCCCGCCGGGGCCACCTGCGGATCCTGACCAGTGACTGAGGTTCGAACGGTCGCCGACTAGCCTGCTCCCGTGCCCACGTCTGCCGCCGTCGAGGCGGCCAACCTCGCCGCGGTCTTCAAGGCCTACGACGTCCGCGGCACGGTGCCCGACCAGATCGACGAGGAGCTCGCGCTCCGGGTGGGCAGGGCCTTCGTCGAGGTGACGCAGGCTCCCGCCGTGGTGGTGGGTCACGACATGCGCCCGTCATCGCCAGGCCTCGCCGACGCGTTCGCGCGCGGGGCCGTCTCCGCCGGGGCCGACGTGACCATGATCGGGCTCGCGTCGACCGACCAGCTCTACTTCGCCTCGGGCTTCCTGGGCCTTGCGGGCGCGATGTTCACCGCCAGCCACAACCCGGCGGCGTACAACGGGATCAAGCTCTGCCGCTCCTACGCCCGCCCCGTCGGCATGGACACCGGGCTCGCCGAGATCCGCGACCGCGTCGAGGCCGGGGGAGAGGCAGCGGGGATCACGCCCGGATCGATCACCGAGAAGGACGTGCTCGAGGAGTACGCCGCCCACCTGCTCGGCCTCGCACCGGTCACGGGCCGCAGGCTCAAGGTCGTGGCTGACGCCGGCAACGCGATGGCCGGGCACACCGCGCCCGCCGTGCTGGGCCGGATCGCCGACGTCGTCGACCTGGTGCCGCTCTACTTCGAGCTCGACGGCACCTTCCCGAACCACGACGCCAACCCGCTCGACGAGAGCACGCTGGTCGACCTCCAGGCCGCCGTCGTGAGCGAGGGCGCCGACGTGGGGCTGGCGTTCGACGGCGACGCGGACCGCTGCTTCCTGGTCGACGAGACCGGTGCGGTCGTCTCTCCCTCCGCGGTCACCGCGTTGATCGCCACCCGCGAGCTCGCCAAGGAGCCCGGCGCCACGATCATCCACAACCTGATCACGAGCCGTTCGGTCCCGGAGATCGTGCGTGAGCACGGCGGCACGCCCGTGCGCACGAAGGTCGGCCACTCCGGCATCAAGGCCCGGATGGCCGAGACCGACGCGATCTTCGGCGGGGAGCACTCGGGCCACTTCTACTTCCGCGACTTCTGGCGGGCGGACTCCGGGATGCTCGCCGCTCTCCACGTCCTCGGGGCGCTGGCGGCCCAGTCGCGCCCGCTCTCGCAGCTGATGGCCGAGTTCGACCGCTACGTCGCCAGCGGCGAGATCAACAGCGTCGTCGCCGACGTGCCGGTCGTCCTCGACCGGATCCGAGGCAGGTACGCCGACCGCGACGGCGTCGAGCTCGACGAGCTCGACGGGCTCTCCGGCACCCACGACGGCTGGGGCTTCAACGTGCGTCCGTCGAACACCGAGCCGCTGCTGCGCCTCAACTGCGAGGGGCGCGACCGCGCGACGATGGAGCGCGTCCGCGACGACCTGCTCACCATCATCAGGAGCGACACCACCACCCCCAGGAGTGCACCGTGAACATCGACCCGGCCCTGCTCGAGATCCTCCGCTGCCCCGAGTGCCGCAGCGAGCTCGAGCTGGGTGACGACACGCTCACCTGTCGCGGCTGCGGCCTGGTCTACCCCGTGCGCGACGACATCCCTGTGCTGCTGGTCGACGAGGCCACGCGGCCCGACTGAGAACGGCAGACCCACGATGGCTTCCTGGTTCGACGAGTCCCGCCTGGACGACGAGCGGGTGCTCGACGGTGTCGACGCCGTGCTGAGGCGGCTCGCGGAGTCCGGCGCGCGCGTGCGCCGCGAGGCGAACGACGCCGCCGAGGCGACCGCGCAGGCGGTGGCCGCGGCCCGCGAGGGCGAACGTCCGCGCGCGGTGCTCGCCGGAGGCCCGGACTCGCGGCTCCTGCGTGCGGTGCTCGAGCCGTGGTGCCCGGTCCCGTTCGTCGCCTGGCCGGGCCCGGCGCTCCCGGGGTGGGTCGGCAGCATGGACCTCGTCGTCGTGCTCGCGCCGGTCGGTGACGACAGCGGCACGGCGTTCGCGGTGGCCGAGGCGGTCCGCCGTGGCTGCCAGGTCGTGGTGGCGGCGCCGCCTCGCTCGCTGGTGGCCGAGCACGCGACCGGCCGCTGGGCGACCGTGCTGCCGACGTCGACGGGCGACCAGCTGGCGACAGCGGTGGTGATGCTCGACTACCTCGACCGCGTCGACCTCGGACCTCGTACCGACCCCGAGGGGGTCGCCGCTGCCCTCGACAGCGTCGCGACGGACTGCTCACCGCACCGCGACCTCGCGGTGAACCAGGCGAAGATGACCGCCATCGCCCTGGCCGACGCCAACCCGGTCGTCTGGGGCGGGTCGGTGCTCGCCGCCCGGGCCGCCCGGCGCGTCGCCGAGTCGCTGCGCCGGGTCAGCGGTCGCACCGCGCTCGCCGGAGACGTCGAGCAGGTGCTGCCCGTCCTCGAAGCCACACCGCGCCGCGACGTCTTCGACGACCCCTTCTCCGACGACCCGCCCGAGCGGCGTCCCGTGCTGCTCGTCCTGGACGACGGGGCCGACGACCCGCTGAGCCGCGAGTCCCGTGGCCGGCTCCAGGCGGCTGCCGCCGAGCGCGGGATCCGCGTCGAGACGATGACCTGCGCCGGCGCCGACACCGAGATCGCCCGCTACTCGTCGCTGCTGCTCCAGGGCACGTACGCCGCGGAGTACCTGCGCCTCGGGCTCGTCAACGACTGACTCCGCCTACCCCCGGAGTCGCCGGCGCCGCATCGCCGAGTCGTAGGCGAGCGTCGCGACCGCGACTGATGCCGTCGCGACGGTGACGAGCGACACGAGCAGACCGACGACCCAGACCGCCAGCCCCTCGGTCCAGGTCTCCCCGAGGACCCAGGTCGTCACGAACGGCAGCAGGTAGACCATCGCCAGGTAGGCCGTCGCCAGCCATCGGACCACTGCCACCGCGGCGACGCGCTCGGCGGCGAGCAGTGCAGCCGGCGCGGCCAGGAAGACCAGGTCGACGGCGCCGACCAGGACGGCCACCGCGGCCAGGACGGAAGGGCTCTCGGAGAACCCCCAGCCCACCGCCGCCAGCCCCCCGAGCACGACCCCGCCCATCAGGATCATCCCGAACGCACGGGTGAACTCCCTGGGCTGCCGGCGCGAGCGGCTCGGGCTCATCGAGAGCACGATCGTCACCGCGAGGCCGCCGACCAGGAGCACGCCGACCACGAGCGCGGACTGATCGCCGAAGAGGACGAAGGAGTTCGCGAAGAGCGTCACCGCGAGCACGGCCACGAGGAACGTCCAGCTGAGGCCGCGCAGCTCCGCCATCGCGGGGGTCCGGCCGGCCGCGACGAGCGCGGCGGCGCAGGTCATCAGCACCAGCCCGGCCAGCGGCAGCGCTTCGCCGAGCGCTTCCAGCACCGGAGCCCCGTCCAGGGTCGCGGCGGCGACGAGCCCGAGTGGCAGCAGCCCGAGGCCGATCAGGAAGAGCGCCAGGGTGGTTCCGGTCCGCCGCCACTGCACGCCTGAACCCTTCCATGCCGAGGGGGCACGACACGCCCAGGGTTTGCGTGCGTCGCCTCGACTTGCGACGGTGGAGGAGTCCTGACCGCCACGGAAGGAGAGCTCGTGCTCACCCTCACCGAGAACGCCAGCACGATCGTCCGCGACATCACCGAGCAGACCGCAGCCGGTGACCCCTCGAACACCAGGGCCGGACTGCGCATCACCATGGAGGCCAGCCCCGAGCCGGCCTTCGCGATCAGCGCCGCGGAGGGCCCCCAGCCCGGCGACGCGACCGTCGAGCAGCACGGGGCGACGGTCTACCTCGACCAGCCCTCGGCGGAGCAGCTCGACGACAAGGAGCTCGACGCGGGGCTCGACCCCGCCGGCAACGTGCAGTTCGCCCTCAACCACCAGGGCTGAGCAACGCTGTCCTCGCGCCCCCGGCCCGTGCGGGTCGGGGGCGCTGCCGTCGGGCCAGGTGGCACTCCGCGCCGCCGGCCGGTCATGCCCGTCGTCTAGGCTCGCCCGGTGAGCGCCGGCCTGTTCGCCCTCCTGGACGACGTCGCCGCCCTGGCCAAGCTCGCCGCGGCCTCGGTGGACGACGTAGGAGCCGCGGCTGGACGCGCCAGCGCCAAGGCCGCCGGGGTCGTGGTCGACGACACCGCGGTGACCCCGCAGTACGTCGCCGGCGTGGCCGCCGAGCGCGAGCTGCCGATCATCAAGAAGATCGCGGTCGGCTCACTGCGCAACAAGCTGCTGTTCATCCTCCCCGCGGCGCTGCTGCTGAGCCAGTTCCTGCCGTGGCTGCTCACTCCGCTGCTGATGGTCGGCGGCACGTACCTCTGCTACGAAGGCGCCGAGAAGGTCTGGGAGCGCCTCGGTGGAGGGCACCACGCCGCGGACGCCGACCAAGACGCGGGCGCCGCCGGCGACCTCGGCCCGGAGCAGGAGAAGTCGATGGTCTCCGGTGCGATCCGCACCGACTTCATCCTGTCCACCGAGATCATGGTCATCGCCCTCAACGAGGTCGCCGACCAGGGCTTCGTGTCCCGGGCCGCGATCCTGGTCGTCGTCGCGATCGCGATCACCATCCTCGTCTACGGCGTGGTCGCGGCGATCGTGAAGATGGACGACATCGGGCTGCGCCTGAGCCAGCGCGAGTCGGCGGCCTCCCAGCGGATCGGGCTCGGCCTGGTGCGGGCGATGCCGCGCCTGCTCGCGGTGATCTCGGTCGTGGGGACCGCGGCGATGCTGTGGGTCGGTGGCCACATCCTCCTCGTGGGCGTCGACGACCTCGGCTGGCACGCGCTGTACGACTGGGTCCACCACATCGAGGAGGACATCGCCCATGCCGTCTCCGGCATCGGTGGCGCCCTGGCCTGGCTGTTCAACACGTTCTGCTCGGCGGTCATCGGGCTGGTCGTCGGCGCCGTCGTGGTCGCCGTCCTCCACGGCATCCCCTGGCGCGGCCGCAGGTCCGAGCCCGCCTCGCACTGAAGCTTCCTGGTCAGATGCGTTGGTCCGCGCGCCGCTCCGGGGATCAGGGTGCGTGGAGATGAACGACGAGACCCCCTGGAGCACGCACCGCAACCGGCTGGTCCGCCTCTGCGCCACGCTCGGCGGCGAGCCGACCGCGGCCGAGGACCTGGCTCAGGAGACGCTGCTCATCGCGTGGCGACTGCGCGACAGGCTGGTCGACCCGTCCGGCACGTCCGCGTGGCTGGACGCGATCGCGCGGAACGTCTGCCACCGCCACCGCACCCGTCGCGCCCGGAGACTCGTGCGGGAGCGACAGGCGGTCGTCGAGGCCGTCACCGAGACGGGGCCCGATCCGCTGGTCCAGCTCCTCGAGCGTGACGAGCTGGTGGAGCTGCTCGACCGCGCGTTGTCGTTGCTGCCGGCCGACACCAGGGAGGCCCTGGTGGCGAGGTACGTCGACGAGCTGACCCCCACCGAGATCGCCGCTCGCTGCGGCACCTCAGCCGACTCGGTCTCCATGCGCCTCGTGCGTGGCCGGACCAAGCTCCGCCACCTGCTGGAGGACGAGCTGCGCGACGAGCCGGCGGCCGCGGTGTGGACGGGTCGTCACGGCGCTGCCTGGCGACCCACCCGCCTGCGCTGCCAGGTCTGCGCGACGGCCGGGATCGAGCACCGACGCGACCGTCGCAGGGGGATGGTCGAGCTGCGCTGCCCACGGTGCAGTCCGGAGATCGCCTCCGCCTTCGCCCTCGACAACCCGACACAGGGCCCGCTGCTGGAAGGCGTGGTGCGGCCCGGCGCGGTGGTGGCCAGGATGGCGGCCTGGTCGGCGTCGTACTGGACGGGGGACGGCACCGGCACGGTGGCCTGCACGCGCTGCGGGAACGCTGTCGAGCGCGCGGCCTACGTGCGTGACGACATGGCCGGACACCGCTCCTCGCGGGGCTGGAAGGTCGACTGCGCACACTGCGCGGAGCAGCAGACGATCTCGCTGACCGGCGTCGCGCTGGCGCAGCAGGAGACCCGGGAGCTGCGCGCTCGAAGGCCGGACGCGGTCGCGGTGCCGGTCCGGCGCGAGGAGCGCGACGGCCGCGCGATCGAGGTCGTCGGCTTCCGCGACGACGCGTCCGCAGAGGGTGTCGACGTGCTCTTCTCCACGGGACCCGACGCGCGGCTGCTCGCCGTCGTCACAGGGTGAGGAGGCTCCTCAAGCAGCGCGACTTCCTCCTCGTCTGGACCGGGGGCCTCGTCTCGGTCGCGGGGGACTGGGTGCTCGCGGTCGTGCTGCCGTACGTCGTCTACGCCGTCACCGGCTCGACCGTGGCGACCGCAGGGATGATCGTCGCCGAGCTGGTGCCGGGGATGCTGCTCGGCTCCGTCGCCGGTGTCTTCGTCGATCGCTGGCACCTGGGCCGCGTGCTCGTGGTGGGCAACCTGGCGCAGGCGGCGGTGGTGGCGCTCCTCCTCCTGACCCCCGGCCTGGAGACGTTGGCGCTCGTCTACGTGGTGGCGGCCGGCCAGTCGGCGCTGGCCGCGTTCACCCAACCCGCGGAGTCCGCCCTGCTGCCGAGCCTCGTCGCCGCTGAGGACCTGGTGCCGGCCAACGCCCTCAACGTGCTGAACAACCGGATCGGCCGGCTCCTCGGCCTCCCGCTCGGCGCGGTGCTGTACGCCGCCTTCGGGCTGCCCGCCGTGGTGGTGGTCGATGCGGCGACGTTCGTGGTCGCCGCGGGACTGCTGGCGTGCGTGCGGGTGCCGCCTCGGACGATGCCGGAGGACGAACGCGTCGCGGGTGCCTGGCGGGCGTTCGCGCACGAGTGGGCCGACGGGATCGCGGTGGTTCGCCGCGACCGCACCATCGCCGTCCTGTTCGTGGTGTTCGGCTTGATGACTTTCGGGGGCACGATGTTCGACCCCCTCACGGCCGCGTGGGTGCGCGACATCCTGGACGGCGGCGCCGACGTCTACGCGCTGCTGACGACCGCTGGCGCGGTGTCGGGGACCATCGGCGCGCTGGTGGTCGGCGCGGTCGGTGCCCGGGTGCCACCGCGCGTGCTCACGGGCTGGGCGAGCGTGATCGCCGGAGGGCTGCTCCTCGTGCGCTTCAACGTGCCGGTGCTGGAGGTCGCCGTCGCCCTCAGCCTCGTGCAGGGACTCTTCGCCGTCGCGTCCGGCGTCGGCGTCGAGGCGCTCGCCCAGCAGCGCGTCCCGCCGGCGTACCGCGGCCGCGTCTTCGGGTCCCTCCAGGCGACGGTCTGGCTGCTCAGCCTGTTCGGAGCCCTCGTCGGAGGCGTGCTCGCCGAGGCCGCGGGGCTGCTCGTCGCGCTCGACCTCGCCGCGGTCCTCACGCTCCTCGCCGGGGTGGTCGTGCTGGTCGTCCTGAAGGCTCCGAACGAGCCCGCCGCAGGTGGCGTCGAGGATTCTTCACCCGGCGATGCCCAGGATTAACCTGCATCCCCGGGGGCTTCAGCGGGTCCCCGGATCACCGATCCACCGGACACACCTGAGGACTGGTCATGGACTACAAGGTCGCCGACATCAACCTGGCCGACTTCGGCCGCACCGAGATCCAGCTCGCCGAGCACGAGATGCCCGGCCTGATGGCGATGCGCGAGCGCTATGGCGACTCCAAGCCGCTCGCCGGCGCGAAGATCGCCGGCTCGCTGCACATGACGATCCAGACCGCCGTCCTGATCGAGACCCTCGTGGCGCTGGGCGCCGAGGTCCGCTGGGCGTCCTGCAACATCTTCTCCACCCAGGACCACGCCGCTGCCGCGGTCGCCGTCGGGCCCGAGGGCACCGTCGACGCACCCGCAGGCGTGCCCGTCTTCGCCTGGAAGGGCGAGACGCTGGAGGAGTACTGGTGGTGCACCCAGCAGATCCTGCGCTGGCCGGACGGCGCGTTCGCGAACATGATCCTGGACGACGGTGGCGACGCCACCCTCCTCGTGCACCTCGGCGTCGAGGCGGAGAAGACCGGGATCGCACCGGTCCCCGCCACCGCCACCAGCACCGAGCAGCGGATCATCTTCGAGGTCCTCCAGCAGTCCCTCACCGAGAGCGGCGACCGCTGGACCCAGATCGCGGGCGAGATCAAGGGCGTCACCGAGGAGACCACGACCGGTGTGCATCGTCTCTACGAGATGATGAAGGAAGGCTCGCTGCTCTTCCCGGCCATCAACGTCAACGACTCGGTGACCAAGTCCAAGTTCGACAACAAGTACGGCTGCCGCCACTCCTTGATCGACGGCATCAACCGCGCCACGGACGTCCTCATCGGCGGCAAGGTCGCGGTCGTCTGCGGCTACGGCGATGTCGGCAAGGGCTGCGCGGAGTCGCTGCGCGGCCAGGGCGCCCGCGTCGTCGTCACCGAGATCGACCCGATCTGCGCCCTGCAGGCCGCCATGGACGGCTACCAGGTCAGCACGCTCGAGTCGATCCTCCCTCAGGCCGACATCATCATCACCGCCACTGGCAACAAGAACGTCGTCACCGCCGACCAGATGAGCCGGATGAAGCACAACGCGATCATCGGCAACATCGGTCACTTCGACAACGAGATCGACATGGCTGGCCTCGAGGCGTGGGACGGCGTGACCCGCAAGAACGTCAAGCCGCAGGTGGACCTCTTCACCTTCCCGGCCGGCAACGCGGTGATCATCCTGTCCGAGGGCCGCCTGATGAACCTCGGCAACGCCACCGGTCACCCGAGCTTCGTGATGTCGAACTCCTTCACCAACCAGGTGCTGGCCCAGATCGAGCTCTACACCAAGCTCGAGGACTACCCCGTCGGCGTCTACGTGCTCCCCAAGCACCTGGACGAGGAAGTCGCCCGCCTGCACCTCGGTGCGCTGGGCGTCGAGCTCACCGAGCTGTCCGAGGAGCAGGCCGACTACCTCGGCGTCTCCGTGGCCGGGCCCTACAAGCCGGAGCAGTACCGCTACTGACACGACTGCGCCGCAATCGGCTCTGACTCGTGGTTGCGGAGGTTTGTTGTGCCCGATGACTCATACTTGCCGACATGACCGCTGAGCTGGCGTCCAAGGGGCGAGTCCTCGTCGTCGACGACGATGCGTCCCTGTCGGAGATGCTCACGATCGTGCTGCGGCAGGAGGGGTTCGAGTCGCGGGTCTGCGCCCGCGGGGACGAAGCCATCGAGGCGTTCCGTGAGTTCCGCCCCGACCTCGTGCTGCTCGACCTGATGCTGCCCGGCAAGGACGGCATCGACGTCTGCAAGGAGATCCGCGACGAGTCCGGGGTCCCGATCGTGATGCTGACCGCCAAGAGCGACACCGTCGACGTGGTGGTCGGCCTGGAGTCGGGGGCCGACGACTACGTCGTGAAGCCGTTCAAGCCCAAGGAGCTGGTGGCGCGCATCCGCGCCCGCGTACGCCGCCTGGACGCCCCGACGCACGAGGCGCTCACCATCGGCGACCTCAGCATCGACGTGGCCGGCCACTCGGTGACCCGGGACGGACAGCCGGTCAACCTCACTCCGCTGGAGTTCGACCTCCTGCTGTGCCTGGCCCGCAAGCCCTGGCAGGTCTTCACCCGTGAGGTCCTGCTCGAGCAGGTGTGGGGCTACCGCCACTCGGCCGACACCCGGCTGGTCAACGTGCACGTGCAGCGGCTGCGGTCGAAGGTCGAGCACGACCCGGAGAACCCGCAGATCATCGTCACCGTGAGAGGCGTCGGCTACAAGGCCGGCACTTCGTAGGGAGTTCGGCTTGGCCGAGATCGGCGCCCTGCGCCGGGGCCTCACCTTCTGGCGACGCTCGATCCAGGCGCGCGTCGTCGTCAGCACCGTGCTGCTCTCCGCGGTGGTCATCGCGGCCGTCGGATGGTTCCTGCTGCGCCAGGTGCAAGAGGGCCTCGTCGACCACCGGCGCGACGCCGTCCTGGCTGAGGCCGCCAACGAGACGGCCTCTGCCAACGACCAGCTCGACGACTTCATCGGCGTGGACACCGACACCAGCAGGCAGCTCGAGGACCTCTTCGCCCCCCTCCGGGACGCCGGCACCGCGCGCGGCTTCCAGGTCGTGCTGGCCGGACCCATCGATGCCGGCGGACCGCTCGCCACCCAGGGCCCCCGCTTCTCCCCGGACGACCTCGCCCTGAGCAGCGTTCCCGACGCGCTGGTCGTCAAGATGTCGACGGCCAGCAAGCCGCAGTGGACCTACACGCGGATCACGACGACCGACGAGCACGGCGAGCGGGTGCAGGGTCCGGGGATCGCCGTGGCCTCGCAGATCGTGCTCCCGGCCGACGGCAAGACCTACACGCTCTACTACCTGTTCTCGCTCGAGGAGGCCGCGGAGACCCAGGCCCTGGTGACGCGTGCGCTGCTGACCGCGGGTGGCCTGCTCCTCGTGCTCGTCGCGATCCTGACCTGGCTGGTGACCCGGCAGGTCGTGACGCCGGTGCGGCTGGCCCGGCGGGTCGCCGAGCGGCTGGCGGCCGGTGAGCTGCAGGAGCGCCTGCGGGTGACCGGTGAGGACGACCTGGCCCGCCTGGCGACGTCCTTCAACCAGATGGCCTCCAGCCTGCAGAAGCAGATCCGCCAGCTCGAAGAGCTCAGCCGGGTCCAACGCAGGTTCGTCTCCGACGTCTCGCACGAGCTGCGCACCCCGCTGACGACGGTCCGGATGGCCGGCGACGTCCTGCACGACGCGAGGGTCGACTTCGACCCGGCCACCGCGCGCGCGGCGGAGCTGTTGCAGGGCGAGCTCGACCGGTTCGAGTCGCTGCTCGCCGACCTGCTGGAGATCAGCAGGTTCGACGCGGGTGCGGCGCAGCTCGACGTCGAGGACGTCAACCTCGTCGACGTGGCCCATCGGGTCGTGGACATGACCCGCGCCCTGGCCGACCAGCGCGGCGTTGCTGTCCTGGTGCAGTCGCCCGACCACGCGTGCCTGGCCGAGGCCGACGTACGCCGCGTCGAGCGCATCGTGCGCAACCTGGTCACCAACGCCATCGACCACGCCGAGAGCCGCGACGTGCTCGTCCGGGTCGAGGGCGACGACCAAGCGGCCGCGATCGCCGTCCGCGACCACGGGGTCGGGTTGGCGGCGGGCGAGTCGGCGATGGTGTTCAACAGGTTCTGGCGCGCGGACCCGGCGCGCGCACGGACCAGCGGCGGTACCGGCCTGGGGCTCTCGATCTCGCTCGAGGACACCCACCTGCACGGCGGCTGGCTGCAGGCATGGGGCCGACCGGGCGAGGGAGCGCAGTTCCGGCTCACCCTGCCGCGCCGCGCCGGGCAGGTGCTGCGGCAGAGCCCGATCCCGCTGGTGCCCGAAGACTCGCAGGAGCTGGTGTGACCAGGCGACCGCCCGTCCTCGTGGGCGCCCTGCTCGCGGGCAGCGTCGTGCTGACCGGCTGCCTGTCGCTGCCGGAGAGCGGGCCGGTCGTCGAGGTGGGCGGCGACGCGTTCAACGACGAGCCGGCGTCCTTGAGCTATCTGCCCGCGCCCCCGGCGCGGGGAGCCACGCCGTCCTCGATCGTCGACGGCTTCCTGGACGCGATGACGGCCATCCCCAGCCAGATGACCAGCGCCCGCGCCTACCTCACCGAGGAAGCCCAGGCGTCGTGGGAGCCGAGCCGCGAGACGTGGGTCTACACCGACGACGACGAGCCTGTGCTCCGCACGCGGCGTCTGGCGCAGGTCACGCTGAACGGCAACTACCGGCTCGACGAGCGCGGGGTCTTCACGGGCGTCAAGGAGCGGCACCTCCTCGAGTTCCAGCTCGCCCAGGAGGACGGCGAGTGGCGCATCGCCGACGCCCCGGACGCCCTCATCGTGGGACGCCAGTGGGCGGCCGACAACCTGCGGACCGTGCAGCTGTACTACCTCGACCCGACCGGCGAGATCCTCATCCCCGAACCGGTCACGGTGGCCAGCGGCGCACAGTTCGTCAACGCCCTGATGACCAGCCTCGTCTCGGGACCCGGTCCCGCGCTGGGACAGGTGGCGCGCAACTACCTGCGCGTCGATCAGGGGGCCGACGTGATCGTCGACCCGGACGGCATCGCCGACGTCAGTCTCGACGGCGGGCCTGAGCTGACCGCGCGGGAGGCCGAGCTGGCCTCGATCCAGCTGGCCTGGACACTGCGGCAGGAGGAGTCCGTCCGGGGCATCCGGCTGACCGCCGACGGAGAGGCGCTGACCGGTCTGTCGCGCGACATCCAGCTCGGTGAGGGCGCGGAGTACGACCCGGCGGCCTTCTCCGCCACCACGGACGTGTTCGCGCTCCGCGACGGCCTGCTCGTCGGTGGCGACCTCGACGACCTCACTCCGGTCCAAGGTCCGTTCGGCACGCGCGCGTACGGGCTGAGCGACATCGGCCTCAGCCTCGACTCGACGAGGGTCGCCGGCGTGGACGACAGCCGTAGGTCGGTGCTGGTCACCGAGACCCACGAGACCGGCGCGCCGGTCGGTCCAGTCCTCAGCGACGCGACCCGCCTGCTCAAGCCCGCCTGGGACTTCGCGGACCGGCTGTGGTTGGTCGACCGCACCTCCTCGGGAGCGCGCATCACCGTGGTGGTGGGGGACCGGCGGCGCACCATGGTCGTGCGCGGTGTCACCGGCGAGCAGGTCACTCACTTCCTCGTCTCCCGTGACGGCTCCCGCTTCGTCGCGGTCGTCTCGGACCGCGCGAACGGTGGTGGCGACCGGCTGATGGCGGCCCGGATCCGCTACGACGAGCGCGGCGCGCTGCTCTCGGCCACCCGTGCGCAGGAGCTGCCCTGGCCGATCCCGCAGGAGACCCCGCGCTTCCTCGACCTGGTCTGGCAGTCGCCGACGACGTTCTCGGTCATCTACCCGGCGCAGGGCAACGTGGTCCAGGTGCGCACCCTCTCGGTCGACGGGGCCCCGAACGTGGTGACGATCCCGTCGGCGACGCTGACCGGCGACTACCGGTGGCTGGTCGGCTCGCCCGAGCCCGGCACGCCCCTCCTGGCCGCCACGCCGGGCAGCTTCACCGATGTGTCCCGGACCGACCGCAGCGAGAGCGAGACCGACATCAAGCTCTCGACGCTCACCTACACGGGCTGACCGGCACTCTCGACAGGGTTCTCGTCCACAGGCGCAGCGGCTGGCGGTTGCCCTCCGGGCGGTGGCCGGGCAGCGTCGAGCCGCGATGACCCGCCTCCCGCTCAGAGACGCCGCTGCCGACCTGCTGCTCGGCTCTGCGTGCGTCGGCTGTGCCCGCCCGGGGCGGGTGCTGTGCCGTGACTGCCGCGGCGGCCTCGACCCGCAGCCGGCGCCGCGCTGGCCGGACCCGGTGCCCGCCGGCCTGGCGGTGCCGTGGGCGGCAGCCGAGTACGCCGGGCTCGCGCGGGCGCTCGTCCTCGGCCACAAGGAGCGAGGTCTGCGCCCGCTGCGGGAGCCGCTGGCCCTGCTGCTGGCCGCGAGCGTGCAGGCGGCGGTGGCCGACCTCGCCGGGCCAGTGGTCCTGGTCCCGGTCCCGTCGCGCCCGGCGGCGATCCGGGACCGCGGTCAGGACGCCACAGCCGTGCTCGTGCGGGCCGCGGCGCGGGTGCTCCGGAGGCGCGGCGTCCCCGCGACGGCCGTCCCGCTGCTCGCCGTACGCGGCACGGTCGCCGACCAGTCGGGGCTGGACGCCGACGGCCGGTTCGCCAACCTCGACGGCTCGATGGGCGTGCGCGCGCCGCGGCTGCGTCGGCTCGCGGCGGCCTGCTCCGCCGCACACGCCGTGGTCTGCGACGACGTGCTCACCACCGGCGCCACCGCGCGTGAGGCCCAGCGGGCCCTGGAGGCCGTCGGTGTGGAGGTCGCCGCAGCCGCCACCGCGGCCGCCACGCGGCGTCGGGGTCCACCGCTACCCCGGGGTCGGCTTTCGTGCTCAGGGTGGACCGACTAGCGTCTATGCATGGAGTCCGCCCGGGTCCGTGGTTGCGTCGACCGGGGCAGCGCGGAGCAATCCGCGCGATCTCGTCGGCAAGCCGATGCCAGTCGCAGGCGAAACGGTCCACGTAACCCTGGCCCCTGCACCAATCGGGATCAGGGGATCACGGTGCGGCTTAGATGTAAGTCCTGCCCCGGCCCGTCGCCAGATGCGGCGGTCGTCGGGAGAAGGTCAGTAGTGGCACGCGAGCTGCGAGCGCCTCAGCAGGCGACTGTGGGGACGAAGACCAGGTCGGCCGGGCGGGCTTCATCTTGCTGAACGACTGAAGAACCAGAAGAGCCCAGAGCACGTCACCGAAGCTCGAGGAGGATCAGATGGATGTAGTGGTCACCGGACGGCACTGCGAGATCTCGGACAGGTTCCGCGGTCACGTGACAGACAAGCTCAGTCGCCTGGAGAAGCACGACCATCGCATCATCCGCGTCCAGGTCGAGGTCGAGAACGAGCGCAACCCCCGCCAGGCCGACCGCGCCGTGCGTGTCGAGCTCACTGCCTTCTCGAAGGGCCCGGTGATCCGCGCCGAGGCCGCCGCCGACGACAAGATGGGCGCCCTCGACCTGGCCGTGGACAAGATGGCCGCCCAGATGCGGCGAGCCGCCGACCGGCGCGTGACCCACCGCGCCCGTGGCACCAAGGCCGAGACGGCCGCCGAGCTGGCCGCCCTGGCCGAGCAGACCGACGAGCTCGGGCTCGCCCTGCAGGATCAGGACGGGACGGCCGAGGACGGCGGGGTCGAGGAGCGCCAGGTCGGCCCGATCACGATCACGGGCGACGGCCCACTGGTGGTGCGCGAGAAGACGCACGCCGCATCCCCGATGACGCTCGACCAGGCGCTCTACGAGATGGAGCTCGTCGGGCACGACTTCTACCTGTTCGTGGACAAGGAGAGCGAGCGTCCGGCGGTCGTCTACCGGCGCCGGGGCTACGACTACGGCGTCATCTCCCTCGCCCTGGACGATTGATCCTCGAGGTCGGCTCTGGGGTTCACCTAGTCCGGCCGGGTCACCCAAAGACCACCCGATCGGGTCAGGTGTCTGCGATGATGCGCTCGTGACGGACGCCTCGAGCACAGCGACGCCCGAACGTGAGCCCATTCGCGTGCTCGTGGTCGATGACCAGGAGCTGTTCCGGCGCGGCATCACGATGCTGCTCGCCGCGGAGCCCGGCATCGAGGTCGTCGGCGAGGCCGGCGACGGCATCGAGGGCGTCGAGCTCGCCGAGTCCGCCGCGCCCGACGTCGTGCTCCTGGACGTGCGGATGCCGCGGCGTTCGGGCATCGAGGCCTGCGTCGAGATCAAGCAGGCCGTGCCGTCCGCGAAGATCCTGATGCTGACGATGAGCGACGAGGAGGCCGACCTCTACGAGGCGGTCAAGAACGGCGCCTCGGGATACCTGCTCAAGGACTCCTCCATCGACGAGGTCGCCCAGGCGGTGCGCGTCGTGGCCGACGGCCAGTCGCTCATCTCGCCGTCGATGGCGGCCAAGCTCATCGACGAGTTCAAGCAGCTGGCCAAGCCCGAGCGCGAGCAGGTGCCGGGGTTGCGGCTCACCGACCGCGAGCTGCAGGTGCTGCGGTTCGTCGCCAAGGGCATGAACAACCGTGAGATCTCCAAGCAGCTCTACATCAGCGAGAACACCGTCAAGAACCACGTGCGCAACATCTTGGAGAAGCTGCAGCTGCACTCGCGCATGGAGGCGGTCATGTACGCCGTGCGCGAGAAGCTCTTCGAGCTGCCCTGATCGATCCCGGGGCGGCCCTCCCGAGTTCGGCTGTCGGCGACGTCTGGTGTGATCTGACTCGTGCTCGAGCTCTCGCAGGCCCAGGCCCGGCGCATCGCGCTGGCAGCTCAAGGATTCCTCGATCCCGCCCACGAGACGCCCACGCTGCGCACCTTCCAGCGCACGCTCGAGCGCACAGGCGTGCTCCAGGTCGACTCGGTCAACGTGCTCCAGCGCGCGCACTACATGCCGCTCTACTCGCGGATGGGGCCCTACGACACCGGCCTGCTCGAGCGCGCCGCGAGCGGCCGCGAGAAGCGCCGGATGGTGGAGTACTGGGCGCACGTCCAGGCGTTCATGCCCGTCGAGCTGTGGCCCGCGATGCGGCACCGGATGGCGTCCTACGAGTCCAAGCGTGGCAAGTGGGGCATCATGCAGAGCAACCCCGAGCTCGAGCCGGAACTGCTCGCGCTCATCCGCGACCAGGGCGCGGCGACCGCCCGTGAGCTCGATGACGGCAAGCCTCGCGACAAGGTGCACTGGGGGTGGAACTGGTCGGAGGCCCGCCAGGTCCTCGACTACCTCTTCCTCGTCGGCGAGCTCGCCATCGCCGGCCGCAACAGCCAGTTCGAGGTCGTCTACGACCTGCCCGAGCGAGTGCTCCCTGCCGCGGTCCTGGCCGCGCCGACCCCGGCTGTCGAGGACGCCCATCGCGAGCTGGTCTTCCGGGCTGCCCGGTCCCACGGCGTCGCCACCGTGCGCTGCCTGGCCGACTACTACCGCATGGGCATGGCCGAGACCGCGGCCGCCGTCGCCGACCTCGTCGAGGCCGGTGACCTCGAGCCGGTGCGCATCGAGGGTTGGAAGCGCCCGGCGTACCTCTATGCCGACGCACGCCGCCCGCGCCGGGTGCAGGCCCGAGCGCTGCTGAGCCCCTTCGACCCGGTCGTGTGGCTGCGCGAGCGCGCCGAGCGGTTGTTCGACTTCCACTACCGGATCGAGATCTACACCCCCGCCGCCAAGCGGGTGTTCGGCTACTACGTGCTGCCCTTCCTGCTCGGCGACCAGGTCGTCGGACGCGTCGACCTCAAGGCCGACCGCGCGACCGGCCGGCTGCTGGTGAAGGCGGCGTACGCCGAGGAGCACGCACCCCCCGAGACCGCCGACGAGCTCTCGCTCGAGCTGCGCCGGCTCGCCGACTGGCTCGGACTCGACGACATCGTGGTCGAGCCGCGCGGTGACCTGGCGCCTGCTTTGCGGGTGTGACGCTTCTCGACCCGTGACAGGTCCTGGGTGCTGGCTCTGGCCGTGTGTCGAGCAGCGAGCCAGCGAGCGGGCAGTGCCCCGGCGGTCGAGCAGCGAGGGGCGCTCGGTTCGGAGGTCGAGCAGCGAGGGGCGCTCGGTTCGGTGGTCGAGCAGCGAGGGGCGCTCGGTTCGGTGGTCGAGCAGCGAGGGGCGCTCGGTTCGGTGGTCGAGCAGCGAGCGAAGCGAGCGGATAGTCGAGACCACCGCGAAGGCAGGCGGGTTCGTTTCGGTGGTGGAGGAGGTCGCGCAGCGAGCTTGCGAGCGGGAGTGTCCCGGTGGTCGAGCAGCGAGCGAAGCGAGCGGATAGTCGAGACCACCATGACGGTGGCGGTCGTGACGGGCCGTGGGTGGTGGCGCGCGGATAGGCAGCAAGAGGGAGTGGTGGGCACTGTATTGCGGTCTCCGCCCGGCCCCGGTGGTCGAGCAGCGAGCGAAGCGAGCGGATAGTCGAGACCACCACGAAGGCGGGTTCGGTTTGGTGGTGGAGGAGGTCGCGCAGCGACCGTCACGAAACATCAGGGGGCGCTCGGGCTGGTGGTCGAGCAGCGAGCGGATCGTCGAGACCACCATCACGGTGGCGTTCGTGACGGGTCCTGGGTGGTGGCGCGCCGATAAGCGACAAGAGGGAGCGGTGGGCTTCGAGTTGCGGTCACCGCCCGGCCTGCGGGTTCGTTTCGGTGGTGGGGGAGGTCGCGCAGCGACCGTCACGAAACCCTGGGCCGAAGGGAGCGGTCGGGCTGGTGGTCGAGCAGCGAGCGAAGCGAGCGGATCGTCGAGACCACCACGAATCCATGCTCGGGTGTGGTGGTGGAAGAGATCGCACAGGGACCGTCACGAAACCCCCCGAACCCCCGAACCCGCGGTGGGTGGCCTGGGGAAAACGACTGGTGTTCGAACAGGTGTTCGAGTAGGATCGTGACCACGATGACCCACCCCGCCGACACCCACCCCACACCCGCAGACCTGCTCGAGGAGGTACGCCGGGTCGACGCGGTGCGCGTGAAGGCCGAGGCCGACCTGCTGGCGTTGGCGTGTGCGTGGGCCGACGCGCACCCCGACCTGGACCAGCGCCCGGTGGTGGCGGGGTTGGGGCCGGACTG